>JACKOQ010000002.1:0-300000 GCA_024234215.1 Pseudomonadales bacterium | reverse complement strand
CGGGCGTAGATGATCGCATTGGATTTGACGAACTTCGCCACCCTCCAGGCAAACAGCAGATCTTCCAGCTCCTCGGCAGTGGGTGCGCGGCGTGTCACCTGTCGCAACTGGGCCGCGCTGACCTGTCCCAGATCGCGCTCCTGCACCAGCAGGCCGCCCTGCACCCGCTTGTAGTCGAGCGCCGGCTGCGGCTCACCCCAGGCGCCGGTGACCAGCAGTCGGACATTGGGTTTGCTGGCCAGCACCGGCAGCGCCTCCTCGCTCACCGCCGGCGCGATGATCACCTCGACGAACTGCCGTTCGATGATGGCGCTGGCGCAGGCCAGATCGAGCGGACGGTTGAAGGCGATGATGCCGCCAAAGGCCGAGGTCGGGTCGGTCCGATAGGCCAGCTCATAGGCGGCGAGCGGGGTGGCGGCCACCGCCACGCCGCAGGGGTTGGCATGCTTGACGATCACGCAGGCCGGTTCGCTGAAGCTCTTGACACATTCGAGCGCGGCATCGGTGTCGGCCACATTGTTGTAGGAGAGCGCCTTGCCCTGCAGTTGCCGTGCAGTGGCGATGCCCGCCTCGCGGCTGTCGCGCTCACGGTAGAAGGCGGCGCGCTGATGCGGGTTTTCGCCGTAGCGCATCGGTTCGACCTTGTCGAACTGCAGGTTGAGGCTGCGCGGAAAGCATTCGCCGTCGACTTCGTCGAGGCGGCCCAGATAGTTGGCAATCGCATCGTCATAGCGGGCAGTGTGTGCAAAGGCGACCCCGGCCAGCCGCAGCCGGGTGGCGGCGCTCAGGCTGCCGGTCGACGCCAGTTCGCTCAGCAGCCGTTCATAGTCCGCCGGCTCGACCACCACGGCGACATCGCGATGGTTCTTGGCTGCCGCCCGGATCATCGTCGGGCCGCCGATGTCGATCTGCTCGATCGCCATCGCCAGGTCGCAGTCGGGGCGGGAGATGGTCTCGGCGAACGGGTAGAGGTTGACCACCACCAGATCGATGTAGTCGATGCCATGGGCCGCGGCGATGGCGTCATCCTCGCCACGGCGCCCGAGAATGGCGCCATGCACCTTCGGATGCAGCGTCTTCACCCGTCCACCCATGATCTCCGGAAAGCCGGTGTAGCCCGACACCTCCTGCACCGCGATGCCGGCCTGCTGCAGGGCACGGTGGGTGCCGCCGGTCGACAGCAGCTCGATGCCGCGGGCGGCCAGCGCCTGGGCGAAGGGAATCAGGCCGGTCTTGTCCGACACGCTCAACAGCGCGCGCCGGGGGGTCATCGAATCGGGTGAGGAGGGGCTGTTCATCTCTGCTCTGAAAAGGCTCAAGGGTGAGGCGGGGTCGAGGGCGCGCCATCCGGGTGGTGGGTGAACCGGCACTGGCACGGTCGAAAGGCCGGCGATTATACGAAAAAGCGGCCCGTTTCGCGCGTGAAGCGGGGAGGGGGAGAGCGCGCGGCCACGGCCCGCGGCGCCGGCGATGCCGGATGAACGGCCGTGACTACTTCAGGTTGATCACATGCAGGCCGCACTCTTTGTGGGCGGCCTCTTCCCACCACCAGCGCCCCTCGCGCTCGTGCTGGCCGGGCAGCACCGGCCGGGTGCAGGGCTCGCAGCCGATGCTGACGAAACCGCGCTCGTGCAGCGGGTTGTAGGGCAGATCGAAGCTGCGGATGTAGTCCCACACCTGCTGCGAACTCCAGTTGGCCAGTGGGTTGAACTTGACCAGCTGCCGCGCTTCGCTCGAAAAGGCCGGGTCGAGCTCCATCACTGGAATCTGCTGGCGGGTCGAGGGGCTTTGGTCGCGCCGCTGACCGGTGATCCAGCCATCGAGGGCGGCCAGTTTCGCCCGCAACGGGTTGGTCTTGCGGATCTGGCAGCACTCCTGGTGGCCGTCACGGTAGAAGCTGAACAGCCCCTTGGCGTTGACCAGTTGCCGCACCTGGTCGGCGTCGGGGAAGAGCAGCTCGATCGGAATCTGATAGTGCTCGCGCACCCGGTCGATGAAGCGGTAGGTCTCGGGGTGCAGCCGACCGGTGTCGATCGAGAAGACCTGCACCGCCTTGTTCAGCTTCACGGCCATGTCGATCAGCACCACATCCTCGGCACCGCTGAAGGAGATGGCGATGGCGTCGAACCGGGCAAAGGCGTGGCGCAGGATCTCCCGCGGGCTTTTGGCGGCCAACTGTTCGGCCTGGCTGGCAATGTCGGCGGGGGAGAGCTGCATGGCAATGACCCGTGGCTTGATCTGAAGTGGTGTGCTGGAGCGGGCACGCAGTGTAACAACGGTGTGACAGCGGCATAAAGATCAAATCGTTTTATCGATAGAAGCTGGATTCATGGCCAGTCAGGCCATGAACGGTGGGGGCGCCATCGAGCAGCGACCCGATCGGGGCGGGTTGATATACTGACGCCACCAAGCCGGAGCCGGTCCGGCGCTGTTTCACCATGCAAACAAGGGGTAAGCCGTGGAGATCGCCTGTCTTGATCTGGAAGGGGTGCTGGTTCCGGAGATCTGGATCAACTTTGCCGACGAAACCGGCATCGCCGAGCTGCGCGCCACCACCCGCGACATCCCCGACTACGACCGGTTGATGCGCCAGCGGCTGGCGCTGCTCGATCAGCATGGCTTCGGCCTGCCCGACATCCAGCGGGTGATCGACCGCATGGGGCCGCTGCCGGGCGCGCTGGAGTTCGTCGACTGGCTGCGCGAGCGGTTCCAGGTGGTGATTCTCTCCGACACCTTCTATGAGTTCGCCCAGCCGCTGATGCGCCAGCTCGGCTGGCCGGCGCTGCTCTGTCACCGCCTGCAGGTCGATGAGCAGGGGCGGGTGGTCGACTACCTGCTGCGGCAGAAAGATCCCAAGCGTCACGCCGTCGAGGCCTTCAAGAGCCTCAACTTCCGGGTGATCAGCGCCGGTGACTCCTACAACGACACCACGATGCTGGCCGCCTCGGATGCCGGCATCCTGTTTCGTGCGCCGGCCAATGTGGTGGCCGAATTCCCGCAGTTCCCCACGGCCCGGGAGTATGACGAGCTGAAGGAGCGTTTTCTGGCCGCCAGCGACAGGAAATTGTCGCGCTGAACGGCTGCCTCGACACATTCAGATAAAGAGCGCGTTCCACGCGAGCAGACGCCAGCGACTGACCAGACCTTCGGTCACGAATGGGTCGCCCTGAATGAACTCCTCGGCCCCCTCGCGGCTGGCGAAGATGCCCATGGCCCCCTCCGTCGGGTCACCGAAGGGCCCGGCCGCCAGCACGATGCCGCGCGCATGGAACGCATCGAGCCTGGCACGATGCGCCGGGTAGTGCGCCCTGATTTTCGGCAAGGCATCGGGCGCCATTTCATAAAAAGAGACCACTTTCATGGCAGTTTTCCATTTGGAGAACAGGGGCTGGCAAGTTCAAGGCAAAAGGCGGGCGGTGGCGCTGACCGGCAAGCGCATCGATTCGCAGCGACGAACCGGATGTTCGGCCCGCGCCCTCGTGCGGCGGCGTGGCCGATCTGGGCTATCATGGCGCGAAACTGGTCAAGGAGTCTTTCATGGTCAAGCCGATCCGCTTCACCGACCGCTTTGCGGTCCATCCGCAGATTCGTCCCGAGGCGCTCGAAGAGGTGGCGGCGCTCGGCTACCGCCGGGTGATCAACAACCGGCCCGATGGCGAGGAGCCGGGACAGCCACGCAGCGCCGAACTGGAAGCGAAGGCGAAGGCGCTGGGGCTGGAGTACCACCACCTGCCGATCACGCTGCCGGGCCTGCATGAGGCGCAGATCGAGCAGATGGAGGCACTGGTGGCCGATCAGGCACCGGTCTTCGCCTTCTGCCGCACCGGCACCCGCTGCGCGATCCTGCATGCCATCATGGCGGTGCGTGCCGGGCGGCCGCTGGCCGAGCTGCTGGCCGAGGCGGCTCGCAATGGCTATGACCTCACCGCCCAGGAGCCGCTGATTCGCCACTTCGGCGATCAGTGAGCGCGCAGCGGATCCGGCCGTGCCGGCCGGGTCTCACTCGTCCCAGGGTGGCAGCAGGCCGTGGTCGACCGGGGCGAAGCTGTGGTGCGGCAGTGACTCGGCGCCATCGACCTTCAGGGTTTCACCGCTGATGAAGTTGGCGGCCGGCGAGAGCAGGAAGCAGATGGCGGCGGCCACCTCGGCCTCGCTGCCGAGGCGGTAGGTCTGGTTGTGCTTGCCCGCCTGCAGGAAGAACTTCTGGAACTCCGGGTCGTAGGTCTTGATGCCGCTGGAGTAGATCGCACCCGGCGCCACCGAGTTGATGCGCACGCCGTAGCGGCCCCATTCGACGGCCAGAGTCTTGGTGAGGTTGTCGACGCCGGCACGTGCCGCGCCGGTGTGGCACATGTTGGGAAAACCGTTCCACATGTTGGCGATGATGTTGACGATGGCGCCGCCCTTCTCCTTGAAGGCCTGGTTGAAGGCCTCCTGGGTGACGAAGAAGGTGCCATTGAGATTGGTGTCGACGACGGCGCGCCACCCCTTGGGCGAGATCTTCTCGGCCGGTGACGGAAACTGCCCGCCGGCGTTGTTGACCAGAAAATCGAGGGTGCCGCAGGTGGCGACGACCTGCTCGAAGAAGCTCTTGACCTGTTCCGGCTCGCGGATGTTGAGCGGGAATGCGTGCACCGTGCCGCCTTCGGCTCGAATCGTCTCGACGCTGCTTTTGAGCTTCTCTTCGTTGCGTCCGCCGATCACCACGGTGGCGCCCAGTTGCGCCAGTTCGCGCGCGGTGCGCAGGCCGATGCCGGAGCCACCACCGGTGACCACCGCCACCTTGCCGGCAAAGAGGTTGGCACTGAATACGCTTTTGATCATCGTGAGTTGCTCCTTGAGTCCCTGTTGTTATCGTCTGGCTGTCTCCAGCGTGATGGCGCATTCTCCCCGCTGCCGGTCGGCGAAATCAATAGCGACGCCGTGAGCGGGGCCGGACGTGACCGCGACACGCCAGTGGCAGCGGCTTCGGCTATAATGCCGCCCCCTTTCACCGCCCGCCCATTTTCAGGTGCCTTGCCGTGACCCAGCAGATTCGCAACATCGCCATCATCGCCCACGTCGACCATGGCAAGACCACGCTGGTCGATCGGCTGTTGCAGCAGTCGGGCACGCTGAAGCGGGGTGAGGAGCAGATCGAGCGTGCGCTCGACTCCAATGAGCTGGAGAAGGAGCGCGGCATCACCATTCTGGCCAAGAACACCGCCATCGCCTGGCAGGGCAACCGCATCAACATCGTCGACACGCCGGGCCACGCCGACTTTGGCGGCGAGGTGGAGCGGGTGCTGTCGATGGTCGACTCGGTGCTGCTGCTGGTCGACGCGGTCGATGGTCCGATGCCGCAGACCCGCTTCGTGACGCAGAAGGCCTTTTCCCAGAAGCTCAATCCGATCGTGGTGGTCAACAAGGTGGACCGTCCCGGCGCGCGGCCGCACTGGGCGGTCGATCAGGTGTTCGACCTCTTCATCAATCTGGGTGCCACCGAAGATCAGCTCGACTTTCCGGTGGTCTACTGCTCGGCGCTCAATGGCATCGCCGGGCTGGAGCCCGATGCGCTGGCCGAGGACATGGCGCCGCTGTTCGAGACCATCATGGCGCGGGTGCCGGCGCCGCAGGTCGACCTCGACGGCCCGTTGCAGATGCGCATCTCGACCCTCGACTACTCCAGCTATCTCGGCATCATCGGCATCGGCCGCATCAACCGCGGCAGGGCGCGGCGCGGCCAGCCGGTGACGGTGGTGGCCGCCGATGGCAGCCGCCGTGCCGGCAAGCTGGCGACCATCATGGGCTACATGGGGCTGGGCCGGGTCGAGGTCGAAGAGGCCGAGGCCGGTGACATCGTCTGCGTCACCGGTTTCGATGAGCTGAACATCTCCGACACGCTCTGCGACCCGGCGCTGCCCGAGGCGCTGCCGGCACTCAGTGTCGAGGAGCCGACGGTGTCGATGACCTTTCAGGTCAACACTTCGCCCTTCGCCGGGCGCGAAGGCAAGTATGTCACCTCGCGCAAGATCAAGGAGCGGCTGGAGGAGGAGCTCAAGCACAATGTCGCGTTGCGGGTCGAGGCGACCGACAGCGCCGACCGCTTTCGCGTCTCCGGCCGCGGCGAACTGCATCTGGGCATCCTGATCGAGACCATGCGCCGCGAGGGCTACGAGCTGGGCGTCTCCAAGCCCGAGGTGATCATCAAGGTCGAAAATGGCGAGCGGTTCGAGCCTTTCGAGGAGCTGGTGGTCGACATCGAGGAGACCCATCAGGGGGCGATCATGGAGACGCTGGGGGCGCGGCGTGGCGAGTTGCAGGAGATGGTGCCCGATGGCAAGGGGCGGGTGCGGCTGCGCTATCGCATCCCGGCGCGGGCGCTGATCGGTTTTCGCTCCGACTTCATGACCATGACCTCCGGCAGCGGCATCATGAGCCACAACTTTCTCGCCTACGGCAAGGCCCATCCGGGTGACGTGGGTGGGCGCAACAACGGCGTGCTGATCGCCAATGGCCAGGGCAAGGCGCTCGGTTTTGCGCTGTTCAACCTGCAGAACCGCGGCCGCCTCTTCATCGGTCCGGGTGAGGAGGTGTATGAGGGGATGGTCATCGGCATCCATTCGCGCGACAACGACCTGGTGGTCAACCCGCTGAAGGGCAAGCAGCTCACCAACATCCGCGCCGCCGGCTCGGACGAGAACATCGTGCTGACGCCACCGATCCGGATGACGCTGGAGCGGGCGCTGGAGTTCATCGCCGAGGATGAGCTGGTCGAGGTGACGCCCGGCAGCATCCGTCTGCGCAAGAAGCAACTGAAAGAGAGCGACCGGCGGCGCGATTCGCGGTCGGCCTCCAGCGAATGAGACTCAGGCCGTCACTGTGACAGCAGTGCCCGGTAGCCGTCGCGGTAGCTGGGGTAGCGCAACTCGAAGCCGCTGCGCCGCAGCCGCTGGTTGCTGCAGCGTTTGCTGCCGCCCAGGCGCTGGCTTTCGCCGCGCCGTTGCAGGGTGACGCCGAGCAGCCCGGCGATGAATGCCTCCACCTCGTGCAGCGGTGCCGGTTCATCGTCGACACCGAGGTAGCACTGCGCCACTGGCAGCCCCTGCCGGTCACGTTCGACCAGAAAGTCGAGGAGGCGCGCCGCATCCGCACTGTGGATGCGGTTGCCATACAGGGTCGGCGAGAGCGGGCTGCCCTGGCCGCTGCGGACCCGTTCGATCAGATGGTTGCGTCCCGGTCCGTAGATGCCGCCGAGGCGCACCAGCGTGGTCGGCAGGCCACTGGCGAGCGCCAGCCGTTCGGCTTCGAGCATGATGCGACCCGAGAAGCGCTGCGGCTCGGTCGGGCTCTCTTCATCGACCCACTCCCCCTGTGACTGGCCGTAGACGCCGGTGCTCGAGGTGAACAGCAGGCGCCGGGGCGCGGCCGGCAGGGCGGCGAGCAGGTTGCGCAGCCCCTCGACATAGAGCGCGCGGTAACCGGCTTCGCTGGAATGCTCGGCGGCCGCGGTGAACAGCAGGTAGTCGACGGCGGGCAGCGCGCGCAGCGTGGCAGGATCGCCCAGATCCGCGCTGCAGGGACGCACCCCGGTCGGCAGCAGGCTGCTCTGGCGGCGCAATCCCCACACCTGTGCACCGCGGACGGCGAGCAGCGTCGCGGCCTGACTGCCGACATCACCACAGCCGGCCACCAGCACTCGCAACGGTTCGCTCATCTCGACACCTGCTTCGATAAATGGGGCTGCCACCATACCATAGCGCCCATCGGCAGTTCAGAGACAGTGATGCAGAGATGACCCAGGCCGTCGATTTCTGGCAGGCACCCCTCACCCGGCTCAGTGGCGTGGGGCCGCAGTTGGCGGCCCGGCTGGCGCGTCTCGATCTGCACCGGGTCGAGGATCTGCTGTTCCACCTGCCGCACCGTTATCAGGACCGCACCCGCCTGACACCGATCGGCCAGCTTCGCCCCGGTCATGAAGCGCTGGTCGAGGGTGAGGTGCAGTTCAGCGAGATCGCACCCGGGCGCCGGCGGACATTGCTGTGCCGGATCAGCGATGGCCGTGCCGCCCTGACGTTGCGTTTCTTTCACTTTTCGCCGAAGCAGCAGCAGTGGCTGCGCGCCGGTCTCTGGCTGCGCTGCCATGGCGAGGTGCGCAGCGGCATGGCTGGGCTGGAGCTGGTCCATCCCGAACTCGAACTCCTGAGCGCGCCGGGCCAGCCGCCGCTGTCCCCCCATCTGACGCCGATCTACCCTGCCACCGACGGCTTGACGCAGACGCGGCTGCGCAACCTGATCGATCAACTGCTGCTGCGGATGCAGCAACTGGGCGCGCCACCTGACTACCTCGCTGGCCTCACTGCACAACAGGGGGATGACTGGAGTGAACTGCTGCGGGCCGTGCACCATCCGCCGCCCTCGCAGGATGCGGCGCTGCGTCAGCAGCAGCTCGACCGGCTGCGCCGCCATCTGGCCCGCGAGGAGCTGGTCGCCCATCAGCTGACATTGGGACGGCTGAAGCAGCAGGCGCAGCGGCACCGTGCACCACCCTTGCCGGTGGAGCAGAGCCGGGCGGCGGCCGAACGGCTGGCGGCCGCGCTGCCGTTTCGGCTCACCGCGGCGCAGCAGCGGGTGATTGCCGAGATCGGCGCCGATCTGCAACAGCGTCGGCCGATGCAGCGGCTGGTGCAGGGTGACGTCGGCTCCGGCAAGACACTGGTGGCGGCCTTTGCGGCGTTGCAGGCGCTGGAGAGTGGCCACCAAGTGGCGCTGATGGCGCCGACCGAGCTGCTGGCACGGCAACATGCCGAGAACTTCGACCGCTGGCTGGCACCGCTGGGTTGGGAGGTGGCGCTGCTCAGTGGCAGCCAGAAGGGCAAGGTGCGGGCCGACCAGGCGCAGGCCGTCGCCTCTGGTCGGGCGATGCTGGCGGTCGGCACCCATGCGCTGTTTCAGACATCGGTGCAGTTCCAGCGGTTGGGGCTGGTGATCATCGACGAGCAGCACCGCTTCGGGGTACATCAGCGGCTGGCGCTGCGCAACAAGGGCGGCGAGCAGCTCTGGCCGCATCAGTTGATCATGACCGCCACCCCGATTCCGCGCACGCTGGCGATGAGTGCCTATGCCGACCTCGACCTGTCGCTGATCGATCAGTTGCCGCCGGGTCGTCAGCCGATCACCACTTCGGTCATCAATGCGGCGCGCCGCGACCAAGTGATCGAGCGGATTCGCCTCAACTGCGCCCAGGGACGGCAGGTCTACTGGGTCTGCACGCTGATCGATGCCTCCGAGCAGATCGAGGCGCAGGCGGCGGCCGACACCGCCGCGCAACTGGCCGCCGCGCTGCCGCAGGTGCGGGTGGCCCTGCTGCATGGGCGGATGAAGGAGGCGGAGAAGCAGCAGACGATGGCCCGCTTCAAGGCGGCCGAGATCGATCTGCTGGTGGCCACCACCGTCATCGAGGTGGGGGTGGATGTGCCCAACGCCAGCCTGATGATCATCGAGAATGCCGAACGGCTGGGGCTGTCGCAGCTGCATCAGCTGCGCGGCCGGGTCGGCCGTGGCCAGATCGACAGCCACTGTCTGCTGCTCTACCGCGCGCCGCTGTCGCCGAATGGCCGGGCGCGGTTGGCGGTGATGCGTGAATCGCAGGATGGCTTTCGCATCGCCGAAGAGGATCTGCGGCTGCGCGGCCCCGGCGAGCTGCTGGGCACCCGCCAGACCGGATTGATGCAGTTCGGCCAGGCCGACCTCGGCCGCGATGCCGACCTGCTGCCGGAGGTGAAACAGTGGGCCGAGCGGTTGCCGGCACACCGTCCCGAACTGATCGATCCGCTGATCGCGCGCTGGTTCGCGCACAAGGAGGGATTCATCACGGTATGAGCCGCCCGGCACGGTGCGTTGATCAATCTCTGGTCTACACTTCAGGGGAAGTTTCGATTCATGCCTGTGGCCGATGTACGGCCGTGATGACTGTCTGGAGTGTGCCATGTCTTTTGCCACCGCCGTTGCGTCCGATCCATTGATGACGCCGGATCAACCCATCGAGGCCGCGATGCGACTGCGTCCGCTGCTGCTGGAGCGGGGTGGCAAGCAGAAGTTGATGCTGCTGACCGGTGCCGACCGCATGGTGCAGCTCGAACCGCTGTCGCGGCTGCTCGGTGCCGATCTGCGTGCCGCTCGCCCCGGCGATCAGGCGCATTGGAGCGCGAAGTGGCTGGCACAGGGCGCGGACGACCGCCTGCCCTGCATCATCGATGCAGCCCTGATCGATGCGCCACGCGGCTTCATCGAGATCGATGGCGATGGCCAGAGCATTCCTCTTTCCGAAGAGAGCTGGCGCGGATGGTGCGATGGCGCTCGCATCGCCGAGGTTTCGCTGCCGGTCGATGAACTGGAAGCGGCCTATCTGCACGCGGAACAGGCACGCATCGAGGCCGAGCGCGAGGAGGATGGCGGTGAGAGCTTCACTGCACAGCGCATCCGTGCCCGGCTGAGCGAGACGCTGTCGATTCCGCCGCTCTCCGAGGTGGCGCGCCGGTTGATCCAGTTGCAGGCCAATCCCGACGCCACCGGTGAGGATCTGGCGCGCATCGTCGAGTGCGATGCCAGCCTGGCCGCGCAGGTGGTGGGGTGGGCGTCATCGCCCTTCTATGGCAAGCGTGGCGGCGTGCGCACGGTGCGCGAGGCGATCATCCGGGTGCTCGGCTTCGACCTGGTGCTGAACCTCGCCATCGGTCTGGCGATGAAGCGCAGTCTGGGGCAGCCGCAGGATGCACCGCAGGGGTTGACCTCCTACGCCCGGCAGTCGATCTATCTCGCGGCGAGCACGGCGCTGCTGTCGACGATGATGCCGAGGAACCAGCGGCCCACGTATGGCGCGGCTTATCTCTGCGGCCTGCTGCACAACTATGGCCACCTGCTGCTGGGTTGTCTGTTTCCGCCGCACTTTTCGCTGATCTGTCGTCATCAGGAGCTCAATCCGCGGCTTCCACGGCACTGGATGGAGCAGCAGCTGCTGGGCGTGACCCGCGAACAGATCAGTTGCTGGATGTTTCGGCAGTGGTCGCTGCCCGATGAGGTGGTTTCCGCCATTCAGAGCCAGCATGGTGGCTGGGGCGAGTCCCGCCATGCCTGTCTTGGCCAGTTGCTCTATCTGTGCAGTCGCCTGCTGCGCCAGCGTGGCGTGGGCGACCTGCCGTGCGATCTGATCGACCCGCAACTCTACGTGGCGTTGCAGATCGATGAGGCCGAGGTGGCCTTGCGGCTGGATGAGCTGATCGAGAATTCAGAAACCCTCGACCAGTTGGCACAGAGTCTGGGGCGTTGAGCGGCAGGCTTGCGGAGGAGCGGTCTACCCGTTTCCGGCCATCCACGCCTTCAACTGTTTGCCCGGACGGAACAGCACGGTGGTGTGTGCCGGTATCTCCAGCGCGGCGCCGGTGCGTGGATTGCGTCCAGTGCGGGCGTTGCGCCGGCGCGGAGTGAAGCTGCCGAAGCCGGTCAGCGTCACCGATTCACCCCGCTGCAATGCCCGGGTGATCTGATCGAGAATCGCATCGATCACGCAGGCCGTGCGCTCGGGACTCATGTCGATGCGCTCGGCCACCTCGCGGATCAGTTCGCTCTTCGTCACCGGGTGCGTGGCCTGACAGTTTCCGAAGGTCGGGCGGGCAGCAACGAATTCAGAACTCGACCATCTCGAACATCTCCTTGCCCACCGCGCAGAGTGGGCAGATGAAATCCTCGGGCACATCCTCCCAGCGGGTGCCGGGTTCGATGCCCTCTTCGGGGCACCCCAAGGCTTCGTCATACACCCATCCGCAGACGATGCACTCATACTTCTTCCAGTCACTCATTGGCGGAGTCCCATGCAGGTGGTTCGGTGGCTCTGCTGATAACGGTTGGCGCTGCGCGGCAATGGCAAGGCGCCAGAGCGGCCGACATTCTAGCCGATCCCCGGCGGTGGTGCAGTCGTTGCTTCGCCTGATGCAGGCAGTGGAATGTGCGGCCGGCGCAACAGAAAGGCGTGACCCAAACCGCGGTGGCGGTAGAATCGCCCGATTGTGGTCTGGATGCTCTTCATGTTCCCGCGCCGTCGACCTCTGCACGCTTTCATTCAGTTGACCCGACTCGATCGTCCGATCGGCATCTATCTGCTGCTGTGGCCGGTCGCCTGGGCGTTGTGGCTGGCGGCGGATGGCTGGCCGGGCTGGCGCCACCTGCTGGTCTTCACGCTGGGGACGGTGGTGATGCGTTCGCTGGGCTGCATCATCAACGACTGGGCTGACCGCGACCTTGACGGCCATGTGGCCCGCACCCGGCAGCGACCGCTGGTCACCGGCCTCGCCAGCAGCCGCGATGCGCTCGGCTATGGCCTGGGCCTGCTGCTGCTGGCGCTGCTGCTGGTGCTGCTGACCAACCGGCTGACGATGCTGCTCGCCATTGGCGCGCTGCTGCTGGCCGCGCTCTACCCCTTCATGAAGCGCCACACCCACCTGCCGCAACTGGTGCTGGGGGCGGCCTTTGCCTGGGGGGTGCCGATGGTCTTTGCCGCGGTGCAGGAGCGGGTGCCGGCCACGGCCTGGCTGATCTATCTGACCACCCTGCTCTGGACCGTCGCTTACGACACCCTCTATGCAATGGTTGACCGGGAGGATGACCTGAAGATCGGCATCAAATCGACCGCGATCCTGTTCGGCAGTGCCGACCGGGCGATGGTCGCCCTGCTGCAACTGCTGAGTCTGCTCGGCTGGGCGCTGATCGGTGTCAACTTCGATCTGGGCCTCTGCTATGCGCTGGCGGTGGTGGCGGCCGCCCTGCTGTTCGGTCATCAGCAGTGGTTGATCCGCGATCGGGCACCCGCCGCCTGTCTGGCCGCTTTTCTGCACAATCAGTGGGTCGGTGCCGTGCTGTTCGTCGGCATCGTGCTCGATCAACTGCTGCGCTGACGGAGGTCATGTGGAAGTTCGCCTCAGCCACCGGATCGACGAGATCGATCCAGCGCGGTGGGATGCAGTGGTCGGCCGCGACTATCCCTTTTTGCGCCACCCGTTTCTGCAGGCACTGGAGGCCAGTGGCGCGGTCAGTGTCGAGACCGGCTGGCAGCCGCTGCACCTGACACTGTGGGAGCAGGAGCGTCTGCTCGGGCTGATGCCGCTCTATCTCAAGAGCCACTCCTATGGCGAGTATGTCTTCGACTGGAGCTGGGCCGATGCCTACCGCCGCCATGGTCTCGACTACTATCCCAAACTGGTGACGGCGATCCCGTTCACACCGGCCAGCGGACCGCGGTTGCGGCTGGCCGACGGCCTCGACAGCGCCGAGGCGATCGGACGGGTGTCGATGACCCTGCACAACCTGGCCGAACGTCTGGGCGCCTCGTCATGGCATGGGCTCTTCTTCGAACCGGCACAACTGCCGCACTGGCTCGATCAGGGCCATCTGCTGCGCAAGGGCTGCCAGTTTCACTGGCACAACCCGGGGTTTCGCGACTTCGCCGATTTTCTCGACGGCTTCAACTCGCGCAAGCGCAAGGCGGTGCGGCGCGAGCGGCGTCTGGTCGAAGAGCAGGGGCTGCGCCTGGAGCGGCTGACCGGCGACCAGGTCAGCGAGGCGCTCTGGCAGCGCTTTTACGCCTGCTACCAGTCGACCTACCGGCAGCGTGGCCAGCGCGGCTACCTCAACCTCGACTTCTTTCTGCGTCTGGCGCAACAGATGGGCGAATCACTGCTGCTGGTGGTGGCGCGCCGCGAGGCAGAGGTGGTGGCGGCCGCGCTCAGTCTGCATGACGACGAGACGCTCTACGGACGCCACTGGGGCGCGCTCGAGCAGCATGATCAACTGCACTTCGAGGCCTGCTACTACCAGGGCATCGAGTTCTGCATCGAGCGCGGGTTGAAGCGATTCGACCCGGGCACCCAGGGCGAACACAAGATTCAGCGCGGCTTTGCCCCGGTCGAAACCCATTCGCTGCACTGGATCGCCGATGGCCGTTTTCGCCGGGCGATCGCCGACTTCGTCGCCGAAGAGGCGCTCGGCATCGACCGCTACCGCCAGCAGGCCGCGACGCTGCTGCCGTTCCGGCAGGGTGACTGAGCGTCGTCGCAGAGCTCAGTCCGCTGTCGGCGGCAACGGTGGCCGCATCGTGATGGCCATCACCACCATCAGCAGCGCGATGGCGGCAAAGCCGAGAAAGACCGGCCGATAGCTGTGCAGGCTGTCATGCGCCATGGCCGCAGCCACCGGTCCGACCGCCCCCAGCGCCGTGGCCACCAGGCTGCGCACCGAAAACAGCCGGGCATAGCTGCTGGCGCCAAAGTAGTTGGCGATCAGCGGAAAGCTCGCCACCGAGGCCATCCCATAGCCGATGCCGAACAGCACTGCGAACAGGTAGGCGATCCAGGGCTGGGTGGTCTGGTCGAGCACCACGATGCCAAGCAGTTGCACCAGCAGGCCGGCACCGAGCAGATAGCGGGGGTCGTAGCGGTCGCCCAGCACCCCGGTGAGCAGCCGTCCGCCGGTGTTGAACAGCCCGATCAGGCCGAGCACGGTGGCGCTCAGCACGATCGAAAGCCCCTGATCCTGCAGATGCAGCATCGCCTGGCTGTTGACGATGGTGTTGCCGATCACCACAAAGGCGCCGCTGATCACGATGGCCCAGAATGGGTAGGTGCGCAGCGCCTCGCGAAAGGTCCAGGGATATTGGGTCTGGTGGACACGGCTGCGCTTCACCGTGGTCGCTGCCGCATTGGCCTGGGTGGCCTTGCGGCCATCGGGCACTTCGCCGACCTCCTCGGGTGATTCCTTCACCGAAACCAGTGCCAGCAGCGAGGCAGCCAGTGTGCAGAGCGCCATGGCGACGAACACCAGCCGCCAGTTGTGGCTGGCGGCGATGATCCAGGCAAAGCTGGGCGCCGCGACGAAGCCGCCCAGACCCGACGCCGCCATGAAGACGCCCATCGCCAGCGCCCGACGCCGGCTGAACCAGCGGGTCAGCAACTGGGTGCCCGGCAGCACGGTCTGTATCGTCATGCCAAGGCCCAGCACGGCGGTGCCGAGGTAGAACAGCGGCAGCGAACTGCACAGGTAGACCACGGCCGCACCCACGGCCGCCACTGCTCCGCCGAGGGCGATGCAGAAGCGGCTGCCGCGGCGACGGATCAGCCAGTCCGCCACAAAGGGGGCGCAACCCAGCATCAGGTTGATGATCGAAAAGCCCGCGCTCACCTCGGTGCGGCTCCAGCCCATGCTGGCAACCACTTCGGGGATGACCACCGAAAAGCCGTAATAGATCGATCCGAGCGAAAGAAAATAGATCAGCGACAGTGCCGCCAGCAGTATCCAGCCGTAAAACATGAGTGTTCCTGTTGCCGCTGCCGATGGGCAGGGTGGGGCCGCCGGGGACCCCGGCTCCGCATCGGTCTATCGAATCCGCACAGTGGCGAAGAGTTCGTCAGCCCTGTCGACCTGGGTGTGGAAACCTGGCCTCTTTGGCATGGCGCCTGGTCGGGGAGAAACCGGTTCTCCCCTTGGGGTCGAGTCTCAGTGCCAGCAGCCGGCGGCGCAGCGGTGGCCGGTGGCTGCTGGCACCGCAGCCGCTGGTTCGGCCTTGGCACTGCTGCGACCGCTCATCACCTGACCGCCGGTGGCCAGTCGGCGCACCGGTGCATCGAGCGGAGTGCCTTGTGCATCGATGGCGGCCAGTTCGCACAGCTCACCCCATGAGTGCACTTCGCTCGACATGGCGTGTTTGACCTCGACGACTTGGCCGTTGCTGTCGCAGATGTAATCGTAGGTGGGCATCCCGATCTCTCCAGGCTGTGGGTGGCGGTCAAAAATAGGTCCAAATCATCACCATTGCAATGGTTGAATGGCGTGGCGCAACGGCTCTGAAACGGTGCTGGGGTATGATGGCAACAGAGTCGAAAGTGGATGTGTCACTGTGGATGCTGTCGCCTGGTGTAGCGGGGAGGATGAAGTTGATCGTTCGGCGGTTCATGGCACTGCTGCTGTTGGCACTGCTCTGCGGCATTGCGGGGTGCAGCCTGCTGTTCAGCAAACCGAAGCCGCCGGAGGTCTTCATCTCCAGCATTCACATCGAATCGCTGGCGCTGGCCGAGCAGGTGCTGCTGTTCCGGCTGTGGCTGCACAATCCCAACGACTATCCGGTGCCGATCCGCGAGCTGACCTACCGTGTCGAGCTGAACGACCAGCTCTTTGCCGAGGGTGGCAGCGCCGAGGCGGTGACGCTGCCGGCGCTCGGCGACAGTGAGATCGAGCTGCGCGCCCGCGTCCGCTCCACCCAGCTGCTGACGCAGCTCTCGCGCATGGCGCTGCGTGGGCAGTCGTCGGTTCGTTATCGACTGAACGGGCGGCTGACGCTGACCCGCGGCCATCTCGGTGTCGATTTCCGGCAGGAGGGTTCGCTCTCGCTGCCCGACCTCAGGTCGCTGCCCCGGCGGAGATGAGTGAAATGGTTCGATGCGCCGGACCCACAGCGTGCAGCCAGTGGTCGATGGCCGCCACGATCTGCTCCCAGCCCGGTTCAGCCACCAGCCAGTGGGCATGGTTCGGCAACTCCAGATAGGTGGCCACCCGCCGGTACCGCTGTGCGACCTGTCGCACCACACGGACTGGGGTGATGCGGTCCTCACGGCCGGCAATGATCAGCATCGGGCAGTCGATGCGGGATGCATCCAGCCGTGAGGCGTGGCGCAGATCGAGCGGCCACAGGCCGATCTCGAAGGTCGCCCGGCCCGATTCGTGGACGAAGCGGTCATAGGTTTCACGTTGCAGCGTCGGTGGCAGCCGGTGCAGCATCGAGTAGACGGCCTCGTCGAAGCCCTGCCGTGTCGGCCGCTGCCAGAAGCCCCAGCGGGTGGCAATGCGCCAGAAGCTCCTGATCACCGAAGGGGAGAGGGCGAGGATGCCGGCCGGAGAGGCCGGCGCCAGCAGCACCACCGCCCTGGCCAGTCCGCGACTGGCCAGCATCTGCGCCAGCAGGCCGCCCATCGAATGGCCGATCAGAACCGGTTTCTGCTCCAACTCGCCGATCTGCCGCGCCAGCGCATCGGCATAGTCGAGCAGGCTGGCGCAGCCGAGTCTCGGGTCGGGCGGCTGGCCCGGTGCGATGTCGTGGAACGGCAGGGTTGCGGCGAAGGTGCGATGACCGGCGGCCTCGAACAGCCGCCGATAGCCGGCCCAGTACCAGGGGCCGCCCCACATGCCGTGAATCATGAAGAGCGTTTCAGCCATGGCGCGGGCCGATGTGACGGGGCAGCCAGCAGGCTGACTGCCCCGTCGAGAGGGATTACTGGGTCGTCAGCTTGGTGCCGGCATCAGGCAGTGGCGCCAGCAGTTGCTGGGCCGCATCGCGCATGCTGTCGCTCTGGCCGATCAGCCCGGCCGGCAGCTTGGGCAGCGCGCTGATCAGCGACAGCAGCAGCGAGCAGGCATAGGGAATCGACTGCATCAGCAGCATGATCGCCCATGCCAGCAGATCGAGGGTCTCGGTGCCGAACTGGCTGATTATCGCGCCGGAGGCCAGCAGCAGCGCGGTCAGCATCAGGCTCTCCTCGCGTGCGGCGCTCAGCGCCTTCAGCAGTGCCTGGGCATCCGCCTGCTTCGGCGTGCGGAAGAAGGGCTTGTCCTTGACGAAGAAACCGGTCAGTACCGCCATGCCGATGGTGTGGGTCAGCGCCAGCCCGGCCACCGCGGCGGCGACCGTCTGGCGCAGGCTGGTGCCGACCCGGGTGCGGTAGAGGTAGATCAGCTTGCCGAGCTTGAACACGAACAGTGTCAGCGGCAGCACCGAGAAGATCAGCAGCGGCGGATCGATGGTCCTGGGCGCGAGCAGCATCGCGGCCGACCAGCCGAGCGCCGCCAGGTTGAAGATCACATTGATGCCATCCGCGATCCATGGCAGCCAGCCAGCCAGGAAGTGGTAACGCTGTCCCGGCGTCAGCCTGCCCTCGCCGCGCAGCAGTTGGCGCAGGTGACCACGCATGATCTGAATCGAGCCGAAGGCCCAGCGAAAACGCTGTTTCTTGAAGTCGGTGAAGGTGTCGGGCATCAGGCCGCGGCCATAGCTCTTGGGGATGTAGGTGGCTTCGAGTCCCTGCTCGAAGATGCGCAGTCCCAGTTCGGCATCCTCGGTGATGCACCACTCGGCCCAACCGTCGACCTGTTGCAGCGCATCCTTGCGCACCATGGTCATGGTGCCGTGCTGGATGATGGCGTTGCGTTCGTTGCGGGTGATCATGCCGATGTAGAAGAAGCCACGGTATTCGGCATGGATCATCGCCTTGAAGGCATTCTCGTGGGCGTCGCGGTAATCCTGCGGCGCCTGCACGATGGCGATCTTCTCCTTCAGCAGTTGCGGCACCAGGTCGCGCAGCCAGCGCGGGTCGACCTTGTAGTCGCTGTCGATCACCGCCACCACCTCGGCTTCTGCGGCAGTTTCGCGCAGTGCATAGTTGAGCGCGCCGGCCTTGAAGCCGGCCAGCGGGTCGACGTGGAAGAAGCGGAACCGCTCGCCCAGTTGTTCACAGTGGGCGGCGACCGGTTGCCACACCGCCGGATCCTTGGTGTTGTTGTCGATCACCAGCACCTCGAAGCGGGGATAATCGAGCTTGGCGAGCGCATCCAGCGTCTCGATCATCATCGGCGCCGGCTCGTTGTAGGCCGGCACATGGATCGACACCATCGGCAGCAGCGCCTCATCCACCTCGGTCGGCTTGAACAGCCGACGATGCTGTTGCAGCCAGAGCGCCTCGGCCCATTCGTGGGCTTCGGCAAACAGCACCACGATGACGCCGATCATCCCCAGCACCAGCAGAATGCCTACCACCACCGAGGTGAGGGTCTGGTACTGGTTGCTGTAGTCATAGATGATCCAGACCACCGCGGTGGCCGCGCTGTAGGCGACGATCGCCAGAAAGCTGCGGCCGCGGCTGCGCAGGAACCTGCTGTCGATCAGCAGCAGGCCGAAGGTGACCAGCGCCACGACGATCGAGATGCCGGCCAGCATCGGCCAGTTCGGAATCTCGACGATCGGTTCGGAGAAGGGGAACTTCGGCTCGCGCCAGACGTTGTAGACCCCCCAGTAGGCACCGACGCCGCTCTCGACGCCATGCTTCCAGGGCTGGTCGAAGGCCTCCATCAGGTAGTAGGTGTAATTTTCCTCTTTGGCCAGCGCAAGAAAGCGGCGCAGAAAAATCGCCTCGTTGGCTGACGAGGCCACCGCGCTCTGCCGGGTGCGACCATTGCTCGGCCAGCCGACCTCGCCGATGATCACCGGCTTGTTGGGAAAGGCGGCCTTGATCTTGTCGGTCTGCTCCTTGACGTAGTCGACGGCATGTTCCAGCGCGATGCCCTCCCAGTAGGGCAGCAGGTGGATGGTGATGAAATCGACATGGTCGGCCAGTTCGGGGTACTTCAGCCAGATGTGCCAAGGTTCGGCGGTGCTGATCGGAATGTCGGTTCGGCCACGCACCTGATCCAGGTAGGCGGTCAACTGCTCGATGCTCACCTCGCCACGCAGCAGCGATTCGTTGCCGACCATCAGCCGCACGACGTTGGTCGAGCGGTTGGCGATGTCGATCAGCCGTTTCAGCTCACGCTGGGTCGCCTCGGCATCGCCACTGACCCAGCCGCCCAACGTGACGTTGATCTTGTGCGCCTTGGCGAGGTCGGGAATCTCCCCCAGGCTGCCCTCCACGGTGTAGGTGCGCACCGCATGGGTCCGGCCCGACAGCAGCGCCAGATCCTCGTCAATCTGCTCGATGCTGGGATAACGCTGATCGGTCGGATCCTGATCGGCGCGGAACGGCGCAAAGGAGAAGCCCTGGATGGTCTTTGGCCAGGCCGGCTCGGTGTCGGGGCGGTTCATGCCGGCCCAGAACATCAATGTGAGTGCCGCGACGGCAATGGCGATGATGAAGCTCTCTTTGTTCATTGATGAAGGTGTCGCTGAAGGGGGCGTTGATTGAAATTCTCGGGCCAGCCGAACCGGTTTTACAACTGCGGGGTCGAACGGTGGCGTACCGCGTGTGACCGATGAAACCGCCAAATGTTCACTGTCATCGAGTCGATGGTGAACGGGCGGCCAGCCAGCTCAGCAGCAGGAAGGCCAGCACCAGGGCGAAGGTGGCCTGCGCCGCGTTGTAGAGCACCAGGCCGAGGATGCCGAGCATCAGCGCCAGGATGCCGAGTCGACGGCTGCGCCGCGTCACTGCCAGCAGGGCAATGCCGAGGCTGAGCCAGCCGAGCAGCCGCCAGTGGATGATCAACCCCATGCCGGTGCGCAGGGTGCAGGACAGCCCATGCGCCGCCTCGGCGCAGCGGTTCACCATCTCGACCGACTCCATCAGGCCATAACGAACGCTTGCAGTGGCGGCATAGGCGGTGACACCGGCGATCAGCATCGGCCTGAGCGCCGACAGTCGCTGCCCCGGGCTTTCGCGCCACAGCGGCCAGGCCAGCAGCAGCGTCACCAGCAGCCACAGGTCGGCCTGCAGGTTGAGCGGGGTCTCGTTCAGCAGGATGAAACCGGCGCTGAAAGTCAGAAAGAGTGCGATGTGGCGCTCGATCAGACTGGCATTGGCGGAGGTGACCGGACGCCTGAACAGCCACAGATAGGCCAGTGCCGGCAGCACGAAGGCCTGACTGTTGAAACTGAGGTAGCGGGCATTGAAGACAAGTCCGGTGTTCTCGACCAGCGCGCAGAACAGAATTGCGGCGCGCAGCCAGCCATTCAGCCAGGGCAGGTCGAAGCGGGTCCGGTGCGCTGTGGGATCGAGCAGCGTGGCGATCGGCAACGGTGGCGCGATCTGGCCACCGGTCAGCGCCTGGATGGTCAACAGGTAGACACCGAGGCTCAGCGCCATGATGAATGCGGCCCAGGCATACTCCCAGCCGTTGCGCGCACTCTGGCTGAACTGATCGGCCTGCATCGCCAGCAGCAGCGCGCCCGCGACCAGGGTGGCAATGACCAGCGCCCAGCGCGCAGTCGGCAGCCTGCGCGGCTGAATCAGCAGTGGCAGGCAGAGCGCCACGGCGAAGGCCGACAGCAACAGCAGTGTCCGCCACTGCGCAAAGTGGCTGACCGCGCCGGAGAGCACCCCCTTGTCGGCCCGATGGGTGTCGTAGAGACCCCAGTAGCCGCCGGCAGCCCCCTCGTTGATCCGCTTCCATGGCTGGTCGAAGGCTTCGATCAGGTTGTACTGCCATCCCTGCTGTTCGGCGAGCTGCACGAAGCCGCGAATGAAGCGAGCCTGGTTGGTCAGGCTGGGCAGGGCCCCCTCGCGCATCCGGCCGGCGGAGGGCCAGCCGGTCTCGCCGATCAGCAGACGCTTGCCGGGAATCTGTTCTGTGACCTCGCCGTACACCTGGCTGATGTGGGCGATGGCCGTGTCGATGCTGGCCGGATCATCCTCCCAGTAGGGCAGGATATGGATGGTGACGAAGTCGGTGGCGGGAGCGACCTCGGGGTGTTTGAGCCAGAATTCCCAGACATCGGCATAGGTGACCGGAACCTCGGGCAGCGCCGCCTTGACCTGGCGCAGGTAGCTGGCCAGTTGCGCGCCGGTCACCTCCTTGCGCAGCAGTGTCTCGTTGCCGACGATGACGGCGCGCACCACGGCGGGATGCTGTTTTGCCAGTGCGATCACCCGTTCCAGCTCCTTGCGGGTCGCCACTGGATCGGCACTGACCCAGGCACCGAGCAGCACCTTCAGGCCGAACTTTCCGGCCAGCTTCGGCACCGCTTCGAGACCGGTGACCGAGTAGGTTCTGACGCATTCGAAGCGCTGCGACAGCAGCGCCAGATCCTGCTCGATGCGCCGTTCGGAGATGGTCAGGCCATCATCGAGGTCGAACGGTGACTGTGCCTTCTCGAAAGGCGCATAGGAGACGCACTGCAACTTCTGTCCTGCGGTCAGCCCGGCTGGCTGCACCGCTCGCGGCTGGCCGAGCAGCGACCACAGCGCGACGAGCAGCAACAGGGCAAGGAGGTAGGCAATGGGTCCGGACAGGCGCGTCATCGGCGGCGAATTCCATGCGGGTTGAATCGAACGTGTGGCATTGCGGGTTGCGCGTGCCAAACCGCAGGCGCGGATTCTACACGTCGAAGACGAGCTGCGGACGGGGCAGCATCGATTTGCGCGCTGAGAGCTCCTGAATCAGCGCCGGCAACTGTTCGGCCGCAATGGCAGCGCCGAACAGATGGCCCTGGGCGAGGTCGCAGCCCTGGTCGAGCAGAAACCGCAGTTGCTGCACGCTCTCGACCCCTTCCGCAGCCACGGTCAGCCCCAGCCGGTGAGCCATCACGATCACCGCTTCGGTGATGGCGACATCCTCCTCGCGGTTCGGAATGCCCTGGATGAAGCGCCGATCGATCTTGACGCTGTCGATCGGCAGCTCCTTGAGCAGATGCAGTGAGGAGTAACCGGTGCCGAAATCATCGATGGCGATGGTGACGCCGAGTCTGCGCAACTGCCACAGCACCCGGTTGGCGGCCTCCAGTTGCTGGGAGAGAAAACTTTCGTGGATCTCGATCGTCAGCAGGCTGGCAGGGAAGCGGTGCCGGTCGAGGCTGGCAGCGAGCGTGTCGATCAGGGCCGGGTCGAGCAGTTGGCGCACCGAGAGGTTGATGGCCATCCGGTAGGCCTTGCCCGGCTCGCTGTTTCGCAGCCATGCGCCTTGGGCAATCGCCTCGGCCACCGTCCAGTGGCCATGCTCGATGATCAGGCCGCTCTGCTCCAGCGTGCCGAGGAATCGCTCTGGACCGAGCAGCCCTTCGGTCGGGTGGCTCCAGCGACTCAACGCCTCGAAGCCGATCAGGCGCTGATCGGCCAGGGTGAACTGCGGCTGGTAGTGGAGCTGGAACTGCTGGTCGGCCAGTGCGCTTTTCAGCTCATCCTGTGCGCGCATCCGCGCCAGCGCCGACCGGTTCATCTCTTCGGCAAAGAAGCGGTAGCCGTTGCGGTTCTGCTCCTTGATGCTGTACATCGCCAGGTCGGCGTAACGCATCAGTTCGGTGCTCTCCTGGCCATCGGCCGGGATCATCGCAATGCCGATGCTGGCGCCGACGGTCACTGCGTGCCCGTTGATCGATACCGGCTGACGCAGGGCGTCGAGAATGTTGCCGGCCACCTTCTCGGCCGCCTTGATGTCCGCCTTGTGCAGCAGGATGGTGAACTCATCGCCGCCGAGCCGTGCGACCGAATCCTCCCGGCGCACATGGGCCGTCAGACGCTGTGCCACGCTCTGCAGCAGTTGATCACCCGCTTCGTGGCCGAGGGTGTCGTTGACCTCCTTGAAGCGATCGAGGTCGATGAACAGCAGGGCGGCGGTCTCATGGTGGCGCCGGCAGGATTGCAAGGTCTGTTCGAGCCGGTCCCTGAACAGCTGGCGGTTGGGCAGTCGGGTCAGGCTGTCGAAAAAGGCGAGCTGGGTCAGGTCGGCCTGCGCGGCCTTCAGCTCCGAGACATCGTGGTAGTTGACGACGATGCCCTGCACGCCCGGGACATCGAGCATCGGCACGATGTAGCCCTCCACATCGAGCCAGTGGCCCTGTCGGTGGTGGATGCGGACGTTGCTGAAACGGTGGACAGTGCCGCTCTGCTGTCGTGCCAGATTGAGCTGGCCCATGAAGAGCGCCAGATCCTCCGGATGCACGATGCCCTGTATCGACAGCGTGTTTTGGGTCGGTTTCGACCAGCCCAGTGCCCGATAGGTGGATGGACTCAGATAGCGCACCTGATGCTGCGCATCGAGAATGGTCACCATGCTGGGGCTGTTTTCGGTGAGGGCGCGGAACATCTGCTCCGAATCGATGCGTTTGTCGACCTCTCGCTGTAGCGCGGCGTTGACTCGTGAGAGATCCAGATCCTTCCAGAAGTTGATCCGCACGGCCCGCTGGTGTTGCCACAGGTAGCCGGAGATGGCCAGATTGAACGCGGCCAGCTTCAATCCGGTGGCGATCAGGTCATAGGGGGCGATCCCGGGCGTCAGGCTGTTCACCCACAGAAAACCCAGACTCAACAGCAGGTTGAAGGTGATGGTCCACAGCAGACGCAGTGGTGCGCAGAGATAGAACAGGGTCGTCATCAGAAACAGCGTGCCAAGGCGCGCCTGTGGATCCAGGGCCTGCGCGTGGCAGAGATAGAGGTAGAGCCCGCCAATGCCGGCCATGCTGAGAAAGCAGAGCTGGTTGGCCAGGCGTGCTCTGTCGCAGGCGGCCGCCACGGCCGGCAGAGCGCAGAGCAGAATCAGACCGAACCGCGCCAGCCCGATGGGGGTCGAGAGAGTGGCTGCGCCAAAGCGCAGATAGTCGCCATAGGCTGCGATCGAGAACAGCAGGCAGCCGATCAGGGAGAGCAGATGGATCTGATCGCGTCGGCGTGGCCAGAGTGCGCGCAGAAAGCGCCGCTCCAGCCGGTCCGAGATGAATTCGGCCAGCACCGGATGAAGCACGGCTTCCCCATTCCTCTCTTTATCGTTTTGGGGGTCTGGATTTTGCAAGGCGGAATTCTTTTGCGTGATGCGTCAAGGGCCGAGCGTCGGCAACGGTAGAGGGTTGGGCATCGGCGAAGAGCCTCACTGATCAAGCATAGTCGAGATTTTGCCAGATGCAGGCAGAGATGGGGCGGTCGATCCGGCCGCAACGGATTCACCCTCGGGCGAATCAATCCGTTACCATCTCTGCCTGATCGGCGCCAGAGCGGGAGAGTCCTGGCGGCTGGCCACGCTCTTTTTCATCCACACACAGCAGCGGGCTTACGTGATGCAGGTGCTTTATCCGGAAATCAAACCCTATCAACGCCACTGGCTGAAGGTCAGCGACCTGCATGAGCTCTATCTGGAGGAGAGTGGCAATCCACGGGGCATTCCGGTGCTCTTCGTCCATGGTGGACCGGGTGCCGCCTGCGATGCCAACAGCCGCCGCTTCTTCAACCCCGAGAAGTACCGCATCATCTGCTTCGATCAGCGCGGCTGCGGCCGCTCGACCCCGCATGCCGAACTGAAAGAGAACACCACCCACCATCTGGTCGGTGACATGGAGCGCATCCGCACACTGCTTGGCATCGAGCGCTGGCTGCTGTTCGGCGGCTCCTGGGGCTCGACCCTCAGCCTGGTCTATGCCCAGAGCCATCCCGAACGGGTGCTGGCGATGGTGCTGCGTGGCATCTTTCTCTGTCGCCAGCAGGATCTGCACTGGTTCTATCAGCAGGGGGCGAGTCTGGTCTTTCCCGATTACTGGCGCGACTACCTCGAACCGATTCCGCCGGCGGAGCGCGATGCGATGATCACCGCCTACTACCACCGGCTGACCGGCAGCGACGAGATCGCCCGCATGGGCGCTGCCAAGGTGTGGGCACAGTGGGAGGCGCGCTGCTCGACGCTGAAGCCGCGCAAGGATCTGATCGACTGGTTCATCAAACCACAGCGGGCGCTGGCCCTGGCGCGCATCGAGGCGCACTACTTCGCCCATGAGACCTTTCTCGAAGCCAACCAGATTCTGCGCAACGCCGAACGGCTGGCCGGCATTCCCGGCATGCTGATCCATGGCCGCTACGACATGGTCTGTCCGCTCGACAACGCCATCGCCCTGCAGAACCACTGGCCCGACGCCGAGTTGCAGATCATCCGCGAGGCCGGCCACGCCGCCACCGAACCGGGCATCACCGATGCGCTGATTCGCGCCACCGACGAGATGGCGCGCCGGTTCAGCGATGGCACATTGCCGACCGCATGAAGGCAGTGATCCAGCGGGTCGCCTGGGCCAGGGTGGTGGTGGCGGGTGAAGAGGTCGGCGCGATCGGTGCGGGCATCCTCGCGCTGATCGGCGTCGAGCCGGACGACACGCCGGCGCGGGCAGCGCTTCTGCTCGATCGGCTGGTGCGCTACCGCATCTTTGCCGATGAGAGTGGCCGGATGAACCGCAGTCTGCTCGACACCGGAGGTGAGCTGCTGCTGGTGCCGCAGTTCACGCTGGTGGCCGACACCCGCCGGGGATTGCGACCCAGCTTCTCATCCGCCGCCAGCCCGGCGCAGGGGCGCGAGCTGTTCGACCTGCTGCTGGCGCAGGCAGCGCAGCTCCCCTGCAAGGTGGCGTCAGGACGCTACGGCGCCGACATGGCGGTCAGCCTGCTCAATCAGGGTCCGGTCACCTTCTGGCTGGAAAGCTGACGCCCGCGACCGGCCGGGACGGGGTTTCAGTGCGGCGGTTGCGTCGTGACCTCCGTCTTCACCGGCTCCGCTGGCGGCGTCAGCAGCCGTCCGCACAGCAGTCCGGCCTCGAACAGCAGCCACATCGGCACTGCCAGCATCGTCTGCGAGAAGACATCGGGTGGCGTCAGCACCATGCCGATGACGAAGCAGAGCACGATCACATGGGGACGCTTGTCGGCCAGGGCGGCGGCCGACACGATGCCGGCGCGGATCAGCAGCACGGTGGCGACGGGCACCTCGAAGGTGATGCCGAACGAGAACAGAAACTTCAGCACGAAGTCGAGATACTGGTTGATGTCGGTCATCAGCGCGACCCCTTGCGGCGCCGTGCTGGTGAAGAAGGCGAACAGTGTCGGCAGCACCAGAAAATAGCCAAAGGCGATGCCGCCATAGAACAGCAGGATGCTGGCCAGCAGCAGCGGCAGCGCAAAGCGTTTTTCGTGGCGATACATGCCCGGGGCGATGAAGCTCCAGAGCTGGTAGAGCAGATAGGGCATCGCCAGCAGCAGCGCCACCACCGAGGTCAGCTTGAACGGGGCGAAGAAGGGCGAGGCCACCTCGGTGGCGATCATGCTGCTGCCGGCTGGCAGCAGTGCGGTCAACGGCCTGGAGAAGAACAGGTAGATCTCGTTGGCAAACGGCAGCAGCGCCAACAGCAGCAGCACCGTCACCGCCACGATGCGGATCAGTCGGCTGCGCAGCTCGCGCAGGTGGAACAGCAGCGACGATTCGGTGGCTGCATCATCCGCTTGTGGGTCAGTGGCGCTCATTGGCCGGGTCATGCGCGGTGGTGACGGGTGGCGCTGGCGGTGGTGCGGGCCTGCTCAGGCGGTTGGGATCCTCGCCCAGCTTGCGCAGCACCTCTTCGTTGTGCAGTTGCTGCATGATCTCGTCGGTGCCCAGCTCATCCTTGATGCTCTGCTTGGCATCGCGCATGGCGCGGCGCAGCCGGCCGAGCCAGAGTGCGCCGTTGCGCGCCAGTTCGGGCAGCCGCTCCGGGCCGAACACCAGCAGGGCGACGACCCCCACCAGCAGCAGTTCGCTGAAACCGATGTCGAACATGGCGAACTCCCGCCGCTACGGCTGACGTTCCGGGCTCTTCTCTTTGGCTTCGCCTTCGATCACCCGTGCACTCGGCTGCTCTTCGACCTTGTCGCCGCCTTTGTCATCCTTCATGGCATCGCGAAACCCCTTCAGCGCATTGCCGAGGTCGCCGCCCAGGTTGCGCAGCCGCTTGGTGCCGAACAGCAGCAGCACGATGCCGAAGATCAGCAGTAACTCCGTGAGACCAAAGCGTCCCATGTCGACTCCTCCTAGCTGTGATTGGATGTGGGCCGGGCGGCCTTCTCGGCCAGGCCCGACAGGCCAAAGCGCCGTTGCAGCTCCGCCAGCACCTGGTCGTGGTGCAGGCCGAGGTGGCTCAGCATCACCAGGCAGTGGAACCAGAGGTCGGCGGTCTCGCGGATCAGCGGCTCGCCGTCGCCGCTCGACTGCATCTGCTTGGCCGCCAGCACGGTCTCGACCGCCTCTTCGCCCACCTTCTTCAGAATCTGATCGAGCCCCTTGGCATGCAGGCTGGCGACATAGGAGTCGGCCGCGGCCATCGTCTTGCGTGCCTCCAGCACCTCGGCCAGCCGTTGCAGGACATCGCTCATGGTCGACTGCCTCCGGAATGAGAGCGGTTCATTTTGCCGCGTAGAGCCACAGTCCGGCCAGCAGGCTGAGCAGCCCGCCGCCGCTGAGGCTGCCCTGCGGGTCGTGGTGGCTGCTGAAGAGCCAGCCGAGACCCGAAACCAGCAGCAGCAATGCGATCAGCCGTTGCCGCCGCTGCCGCCGTTCGATGCCCTGCTGGAGCTGCTGCAGTGCCGCCGCTTGCGCCCGTTGCAGTTGACCAAGCTGATCGATCTGCAACCAGCTCTGCTGCAGCCGCCTCGGCAGCTCCGGCAGTTGCTCGGCCCAGTTCGGCAACTGCCGCAACAGCCGGCCGGCCAGTGCGCGCGGTCCGCTGCGCTCCTGCATCCAGCGCTGGATGAAGGGGCTGGCGGTGCTCCAGAGGTCGAGGTCGGGGTAGAGCTGCCGCCCCAGTCCTTCGATCTGCAACAGGGTCTTCTGCAGCAGCACCAGTTGCGGCTGGATCTCCATGTCGAAGCGGCGGGCGGTCTGGAACAGGTAGATCAGCAGCTCGCCGAGCGAGATTTCCTTCAGTGGCTTCTGGAAGATCGGCTCGCAGACCGTGCGGATCGCCGCCGCAAAGTCGTGCACCGGCACCGCGGCGCCGATCCAGCCCGACTCGCTGTGCAGCCGGGCCACCTCCTGATAGTCGCGCTGGAAGAAGGCGTGCAGGATGGTGGCCAGATAGCGCTGGTCGGCTTCGGTCAGCGCGCCCATGATCGCGCAGTCGATGGCGATGTACTGCGGGCTGTCGGGCCGCCGGGTCGAGACGAAGATGTTGCCGGGGTGCATGTCGGCATGAAAGAAGTTGTGGCGAAAGACCTGGGTGAAGAAGATCTCCACACCGCGTTCGGCCAGCTTCTTCAGGTCGATGCCGGCGCCGCGCAACTGATCGATCTCGGAGACCGCAATGCCATGGATCCGCTCCATCACCAGCAGCGATGGCCGGCTGTAGTCCCAATGGACCTCGGGCACGTAGAGCAGCGGCGAGTGAGCGAAGTTGCTGCGCAACTGCATGGTGTTGGCCGCTTCGCGCTTCAGGTCCAGCTCATCGAGCAGGGTGGTCTGATAGTCGCGCACCACCCGGCTCAGTTGCAGGCGGCGGGCGTCGTTGAAGTTGCGCTCGGCAAAGTCGGCCAGCCGTTGCAGCAGCGCCAGGTCGCGGCGGATCACCGGCTCGATGGTGGGCCGGACGATCTTGACGCAGACGGCGCGGCCATCGGGCAACTGGGCGGCATGCACCTGGGCGATCGAGGCCGAGGCCAACGGTGTCGGGTCGAAGCTGCTGAACAGCGCCTCGATCGGCTGGCCGAGATCACGCTCCACCAGCGCCATCGCCTCGCTGCTGGCAAAGGGCGGCACCTGGTCCTGCAGCTTCTTCAGCTCATCGGCGATCTCCTCGGGCAGCAGATCGCGGCGGGTCGACAGCATCTGTCCGAACTTGATGAAGAGCGGCCCCAGCGACTCGCAGGCCAGCCGCAGCCGTTCACCCGGTGGTCGCACCGGCGCCGGCAGCAGCGCCAGCGGCCACAGCAGCAGCCGCAACGGCGCTGGCCGGTGCGAGGCGGGCAGCAGCAGGTCGAGCCGGTGGCGCAACAGCACCCGCAGGATGGAGAGCAGGCGCAGCAGATTCTTCATGCCGCGCCATGCCCGCCGCGTTGTCGTTCGAGCCGCTTCAGCCGCGCTTCGAGCCGGTCGCTGTCGAACCGCAGCTGATCGACGGCATCGTTGAGCCGCGCCACCTCGACTGCCGCCGGCAGCGTATGCGACTCCTCGACCAGCCAGTTGGCGACCATGTCGGTGAGGTGGTCGCCGCCGCGTGCCAGTTGCCGGCGGGTGGCGCGCAGCAGCCGCCCGGTCTGATGGGCCAGCAGGCCGCCGGTCAGTCGTGACAGCGCCGCCTCCCAGTCGATGTCGAGCTGGGCAAGAATCGATTGCAGTGTGCCGGCCAGCTCGGCATCACCTTGCAGTTGCAGCGCCGGACCGTTGTCATGGCCACCGAGGTAGGCGACCAGCGCCGGCAGCGTGGCCACGATCTGCACATCGGCGGTGGTGGGGTGGTCGAGCCGCAGCGACACCCCGCCGTGCCGCGGCAGCAGAAAGAGCCGCAGCGGCGGCGTGGTCAGCCGCACCGCGATGCAGTGGCCGGCCAGTGCCTCCAGCCGCGCCAGACTGCGCGGATCGTGGTGCAGCAACTGGTTGATGCTCTGTTCGAGTGGCAGCAGTGCCAGACGGCGCAGCACGGTCATCGGTGGTGCCTCAGGGCTTGATCGCCCGGTGCAGCGCCACGATGCCGCCGGTCAGGTTGTGGTAACGGCACTCGGCCAGCCCGGCCTCGGCCATCATCGCGCGCAGCCGCTCCTGATCGGGATGCATGCGGATCGACTCGGCCAGATAGCGGTAGCTCTCGCTGTCCTGGGTCACCAGCCGACCGAGGCGCGGCAGGACGCTGAAGGAGTAGCGGTCATAGCACTGCTCCAGCAGGCGGTGGGTCGGTTTGGAGAACTCCAGCACCAGCAGCCGCCCGCCCGGCTTCAGAATGCGCGCCATCTCGGCCAGCGCCCGCGCCTTGTCGGTGACATTGCGCAAACCGAAGCCGATGGTGACGACGGCAAAGCTGTCGTCGGCAAAGGGCAGCGCTTCGGCATCGCTGATCAGCCAGTCGACATTGCCGGCCACGCCACGGTCGAGCAGGCGGTCGCGGCCCCGTTGCAGCATCGCGCTGTTGATGTCGCTCATCACCACCCGGCCATGGCGGCCCACCTTGCGGCTCATCAGATCGGTCAGATCGCCGGTACCGGCGGCGACATCGAGCGCCCAGTCGCCCGGCCGCAGCGCGCTCACCTCCACCGTCAGCCGCTTCCACAGCCGGTGGATGCCGAACGACATCAGGTCATTCATCAGGTCATAACGACCGGCCACCGAGTCGAACACCTCGGCGACCCGCGCCCGCTTCTGGCGCAGCGGCACCTGCTGGTAACCGAAATCGGTGGTCTGGCTGCCCTCGTCGGCAGCAGGGTCGAGGTGGGACATGGCGGATCACGCAAAAGTGGAGGCTACGCGATTGTACACCCTTCGGGTGGATTTGATCGGGCCGGTGCGGGGCAGTCGGCCGTGGTGCGCAGCGCGCGACAGGGACGGGAAGCGGGGTGCCCCTCCCGGCCTTGCCTGAGGTGCGCAAGACCGGGAGGGGGGATGGAACCGATCAACCGGCGCGCTTCACCCGGCGCAGGCCGCCAAGCAGGCCAAGGCCGCCGAGCATCAGCCAGGAGGCGGCCGGCAGTGGCACCGGTGCCGGGGTGACTGCCTGGGTCACCTTCAGCAGCACATCGCCCAGCGCCCGGTCGTAGATGACGTCGAACTGGCCGGAGCCAAAGCCGCTCAGCAGCAGACTGTCGAAGCTGCCGGTCAGACTGCTGGCGTTGTCGGCGGCGTCGAGAATCTTCAGCGTGTCATCGACCGCGAAGTTGCAGGCGCCAAAGCAGTGCAGCGCCAGCGTGCCGGCCAGCGTGGCGTTGCCGGTCACCTTCAGCAGGTCGAAGCTGCTCAAATCAGCCAGTTCGATGTCGAGGGTGCCCGCCGTGGTCTGTACATAGCTGCCAGCGATGGTCAGCGTGCCTGGCGAAGCGCCCGGTGCCACATGGCCGGCGTTGGTCAGACCGCCGCTGGGTGCCACCACGGTGCCATTGCCGGTGATGAGCCCGGTTTCGGCATTGAGGAAGCTGTTGCCGATCGACACCGTACTGCCAGCCACCGTGCTGATCACTCCGTTGTTGGTGGTGCCGTGCGAAGGGGCGAGATAGAGAATGCCGCCACTGACGTCAGCAGCGATGCGGCCATCATTGACCAGCTTCTGGGAGCCGCCGGAGAGGTAGGCCTGTCCGAGGGTGCCATGCTTGCCGCGTACCACCATGTCCGAGCCGATGGTGAGGGTGGTGTCACCCTCCAGGCTCAGGGCACGGTTGCTGCTGCCAGAGTCGCCAAGGACCACGCTGCCGGTGCCGCCCAGGGTCTGGTCACCGCCGAACGACAGCACGCTGTTGCTGTTGAGGTCGATGACGCCATTGAGCGTCAGGCCACCGAACACCCGCTCGACACCGGTCGCACTCGCCAGATCGAGGTTGCCATTGAGGGTGACAGCGCTGAGGGCATTGCTGTTGCTGTTGCTGGCCCGCAGGTTGCCGCTGCCGCTGGTGTTGATCACCCCGCTCAGCGTGACGCCGTTCTGCAGAATCAGGCTGCCGGCACCGGCATTGAGGGCGCTGCCGGTGGTTCCGGCAACATTGCTGTTGAGCACCAGGGTGCCGCCATTCTGCGCCTCGATCACTCCGTTGTTGGTGGTGCCGTGCGAAGGGGCGAGATAGAGAATGCCGCCACTGACGTCAGCAGCGATGCGGCCATCATTGACCAGCTTCTGGGAGCCGCCGGAGAGGTAGGCCTGTCCGAGGGTGCCATGCTTGCCGCGTACCACCATGTCCGAGCCGATGGTGAGGGTGGTGTCACCCTCCAGGCTCAGGGCACGGTTGCTGCTGCCAGAGTCGCCAAGGACCACGCTGCCGGTGCCGCCCAGGGTCTGGTCACCGCCGAACGACAGCACGCTGTTGCTGTTGAGGTCGATGACGCCATTGAGCGTCAGGCCACCGAACACCCGCTCGACACCGGTCGCACTCGCCAGATCGAGGTTGCCATTGAGGGTGACAGCGCTGAGGGCATTGCTGTTGCTGTTGCTGGCCCGCAGGTTGCCGCTGCCGCTGGTGTTGATCACCCCGCTCAGCGTGACGCCGTTCTGCAGAATCAGGCTGCCGGCACCGGCATTGAGGGCGCTGCCGGTGGTTCCGGCAACATTGCTGTTGAGCACCAGGGTGCCGCCATTCTGCGCCTCGATCACTCCGTTGTTGGTGGTGCCGTGCGAAGGGGCGAGATAGAGAATGCCGCCACTGACGTCAGCAGCGATGCGGCCATCATTGACCAGCTTCTGGGAGCCGCCGGAGAGGTAGGCCTGTCCGAGGGTGCCATGCTTGCCGCGTACCACCATGTCCGAGCCGATGGTGAGGGTGGTGTCACCCTCCAGGCTCAGGGCACGGTTGCTGCTGCCAGAGTCGCCAAGGACCACGCTGCCGGTGCCGCCCAGGGTCTGGTCACCGCCGAACGACAGCACGCTGTTGCTGTTGAGGTCGATGACGCCATTGAGCGTCAGGCCACCGAACACCCGCTCGACACCGGTCGCACTCGCCAGATCGAGGTTGCCATTGAGGGTGACAGCGCTGAGGGCATTGCTGTTGCTGTTGCTGGCCCGCAGGTTGCCGCTGCCGCTGGTGTTGATCACCCCGCTCAGCGTGACGCCGTTCTGCAGAATCAGGCTGCCGGCACCGGCATTGAGGGCGCTGCCGGTGGTTCCGGCAACATTGCTGTTGAGCACCAGGGTGCCGCCATTCTGCGCCTCGATCACTCCGTTGTTGGTGGTGCCGTGCGAAGGGGCGAGATAGAGAATGCCGCCACTGACGTCAGCAGCGATGCGGCCATCATTGACCAGCTTCTGGGAGCCGCCGGAGAGGTAGGCCTGTCCGAGGGTGCCATGCTTGCCGCGTACCACCATGTCCGAGCCGATGGTGAGGGTGGTGTCACCCTCCAGGCTCAGGGCACGGTTGCTGCTGCCAGAGTCGCCAAGGACCACGCTGCCGGTGCCGCCCAGGGTCTGGTCACCGCCGAACGACAGCACGCTGTTGCTGTTGAGGTCGATGACGCCATTGAGCGTCAGGCCACCGAACACCCGCTCGACACCGGTCGCACTCGCCAGATCGAGGTTGCCATTGAGGGTGACAGCGCTGAGGGCATTGCTGTTGCTGTTGAAGGCGACGACCTTGCCGCTGCCAAAGGTGTTGATGCTGCCGCCGCTGATCGTGCTGCCAAACTGGTTGAGCACGCTGTCAGCCGAGATATTGATGGTGCCACCGCTGTTGTCGATGTTGTGCCCACCCCCGACCTGCAGTGCGGCATTGAACGGGATCGCTCCGCTGCCGACATTGATGGCCCCACTGTTGCGGGTGGCACCGCCGCCGTTCAGGGTCAGCAGAAAGATGTCAATGTTGAGGCTGCCGGCGTTGTTCAGATTGAAGATCGATTGTGCCGAGTTGACCATGACAGTCTGGCCGCCGGCAATGCCGGCACTGTCAGCGCTGCCTGGCACCTGTGCGCAGGACCAGTTGCCGGCAGTGGCCCAATTCCCGGCGGCTGGGTTCCAGACGCAATTGGCGGCCATGGCCGGTACGGAGGGAAGAAAGGCCACGGCGACCATCAGGCTCAGCAGACGTGGCGTGAAGGGATGTGGCGGTTTTGTTTTCATCTGATCGTTCTCGCTTTCAGTGAGTGGAATTGTCAGCAAGTGCGCTGTTTCTGTCTCTGGGCACATTTTCCATATAAAAATCGTGCCACAGTTGTCATGTTTTTGTTTTTTAAACATAAATTGTTTGAGCGTGCGTGTGGATTGGCTTTTTATTCATGATTTTGTAAAAAATGTTGACACTTTTTCTGGTCAGCGTGGCAGGTGAGCAGAGGGGGCGAAAACGCCTAGAATGGGTGCCATGCAGCAGTCGGAGAGCGTGAGCAGGGTCACCATGGCGGTCGAAACCGATGCCGAGGGCTATCTGTGCCGGCTCGATGCGTGGAGCGAGGCGGTGGCGCAGCAGATCGCGCTGGCCGAGGGCATCACCCTGACCGCCGAGCATTGGCAGATCATCCACCTGCTGCGTGAGTTCTACCGCCGCTACCAGCAGTCACCGGCGATGCGGCCGCTGGTCAACTTCATTGCCCGCGAGCTGGGGCCGGAGCAGGGGCGCAGCATTCATCTGCTGCGGCTCTTTCCGGGCAGTCCGGCCAAGCTGGCGGCCAAGATCGCCGGGCTGCCCAAGCCCACCCACTGCCTGTAGCGCGGCTACGACAGCCGTTCGGTCGCGAATAGCCGCTTGATCACCCGGTAGAGGTGGTGGGCGTCGCTGCGGCCGGCCAGTTCGCGGATCGAGTGCATTGCAAAGGTGGGCACGCCGACATCGACGGTGCGCACGCCAATCTCGGCCGCGGTCAGTGGGCCGATGGTGCTGCCGCAGCCCATGTCGCTGCGCACGGCGAAGCTCTGCACCGGCACCCGGCTCTGGGTGCAGAGGTGGCGGAACCAGGCGGCGGTTTCGCTGTTGCTGGCGTAGCGCTGGCTGGCGTTGAACTTGATGACCGGACCCTGGTTGAGCCTCGGGCCGTGGTTGGCGTCATGCTTGGCGGCATGGTTGGGATGGATGCCGTGGGCGTTGTCGGCCGAGACGAACAGCGAGCGGTCGATGGCGCGGGTCAGGGCTTCGCTGCCCGGCACCATCCGCTCCAGCACCGCGCGCAGGAAGGGCCCCTGGGCGCCGGCCGCCGAGCCGCTGCCGACCTCTTCGTGGTCATTGAGGACGATCAGCGTGCTGAGTTCGCTGCCGGCCTCGGCGATGGCGGCGAGGGCGACGTGGCAGCTCAGCAGGTTGTCGAGCCGCGCGCTGGCGATGAACTGGTCATCCCAGCCGACATAGGCGGGGGGCTGGGTGTCGTAGAAGCTCAGTTCGTGGCCCAGCACCTCGCCGATTTCGACCTCGGGATGGGCCAGTTGCAACTGTTCGCGCAGCCAGAGCGTGAAGGAGAAGCTCTGCCTGTCGTCGAGTTGCAGCAGGATCGGTGGCAGGTCGTTCTGGGCGTTGATGCTGCGCTGGCTGTTGGCGTCGCGGTCGAGGTGAATCGCCAGGCTGGGAATGACCGCCAGCGGTTTTTTCAGATCGATCAGCAGGTTGACCAGCTCGCCACGGGTGGTGAGGCAGGTGGCGCGGCCGGCCAGCGACAGGTCGCGGTCGAACCAGGGGTTCAGCAGCACGCCGCCGTAGAGTTCGACGCCCAGTTGCAGGCAGCCCTGTGAGCGCAGCACCGGCTCCGGCTTCACCCGCAGGCAGGGGCTGTCGGTGTGGGCGCCGACCATGCGGATGCCCGACTCCAGCGGACTGCGCTGCCCGAGCACGAAGGCGATCAGCGACGAGCCGTTGCGGGTGACCAGATAGCGCTGCCCCGGCGTCAGCGACCAGCCGTCGGCCTCGTTCAGCGGCGTGAAGCCGCGTTCGACCAACAGCCGTACCGCTTCGGCCACGGCATGAAAGGGGGTCGGTGAGCGGCGCAGATAGCGGAACAGGCCGTCGTTGAAGTGGGGAAGTTCCATGCGGACCTCGCAGCGGTTGGACAGGGCGCGGCTACTGTTACACAGCGATGACGCCGGCGACAATCCATCGATGCGGGCCAGGCGCGCCGGCCGGTTATAGTGTGCGGCAGTTCCAGTGCACCAATGAGGAGTCCGCCATGCGCCCGCGACATGCCACTCGGCTCGCCCTGCTCTGTCTGCCGCTGCTGGGCGGCTGTTCGGCCCCGCCACCGCAAAACATCGGCGTGGTCGACAACCACCTGCATCCCTGTCCGCAGAGCCCCAACTGTGTGTCGAGCGAGGCGGCGGCCGCCGACGCCGAACATGCCATCGCACCGCTGAGCTACTCCGGCAGCACGGAGCAGGCGCGCGCCCGGCTGGAGCAGTTGCTTGGCAGCCAGCCGCGGGTTCGGCTGGTGACGGTCTCGCCCACCTACCTCCATGCCGAGTTCACCACCCGCCTGCTGCGCTTTGTCGATGATGTGGAGTTTCTGTTCATCACGCCGGGACGGATCGAGGTGCGATCTGCGTCGCGGGTCGGTCGCTCCGACCTCGGCACCAACCGCGAACGAATCGAGATGCTGCGACGGCAGTTCTCGGGCTGAAGGACGCGGTCAGTCGGGCAGCCGCAGCCAGGGGGCGGCCTGTTCGGCGCTGACCGGCGTCAGGTGGGGCACCATGCCCAGCCGGGGCGCCGGCAGCAGCCGGTCGAGGCTGGCGAGGTTCTGCTCGAAGCGGCTCATCTGCGGTGCGGCACGGTTGGCGACCCAGCCGGCCAGTGGCAGGCCATCGGCGGCGATGGCTTCGCAGCTCAGCAGCGCATGGTTGATGCAGCCGAGCTTCATGTTGACCACCAGGATCACCGGCAGGCCGAGCAGGCGGGCCAGATCGGCCAGGGTCTCGCGGTCATTGAGCGGCACCCGCCAGCCGCCGGCACCCTCGATCAGCGTGAAGTCGGCGCCCAGCGCCAGCACCCGGCGGCAGGCAGTGGCGAGCAGTGCTGCGTGCAGCGCGATGCCGGCCTCCTGGGCGGCGATGTGCGGCGCGATCGGATCATGCAGGCAGACCGGATTGACCAGCGCATAGTCGAGCGGCAGTGTGCTCTGTCGCTGCAGTTGCAGCGCGTCGTCGTTCTTCAGCACGCCCTGGTGCGGCAGACCGCCGGTGGCCACCGGCTTGACCGCGGCGGTCTGCCAGCCTTGCTGGCGGGCACGCAGCAGCAGCGCGCTCGACACCAGCGTCTTGCCGGCATCGGTGTCGGTGCCGGTGACGAAGTAGGCCCGCTTCACCGTTGCAGCACCCCCAGCAGCAGTTGCCAACTGGCGGGCAGCCCTGTTGCGGTGCGCAGGGTTTCGTAGTGCGCGCTCACGCGGGTGATGCGCTGGCGACCGGTCAGAGCGGTCGGCTGGTCCGGATTGAGGTTGTGGGCGCCGAGCGCCTTCAACTCATGGGTCAGCGCGCGCAGACTGGGGTAGTGTCTGACCAGCGGCGCCGGAATCAGCCGGCGCTGCCGCCACGGGTGGCGGCCGAGGGCGGTTTCGATCTGATCGACCGGCAGAAAGCGGTTGACATGGACGTTGGCATCGACACTGGCCCAGGCGCCGCGCAGCTCCTGCAGCGTGGCCGGCCCCAGGGTCGAGAACAGCAGCCAGCCGCCGGGGGCCAGCAGTCGCCAGGCTTCATCGAGAAAAAGATCGAGCCGCGGCAGCCACTGCAGTGCCAGGCTGGAGAACAGCAGCTCGACCGAACCGCTGGCCAGCGGCACGGCTTCGAGGTCGGCGCAGAGGTGCTGGGCAGCCTGCAACGGCGGGCGGGCACGGGCATGACGGACCATCGCCGGCGCCAGATCGAGCAATGTCAGTTGCGCCTGCGGGTAGCGTTCGCGTAGTGCCAGCGCGCCAAGGCCGGTGCCGGAGCCGCCATCGACGATCCGCTGTGGCGTCAGATCGGCCGGCAACTGCTCGATCAACCGCTGGATGGCGTGGCGTTGCAGGTCGGCGACGCTGTCGTAGCTGCCGGCGGCGCGGCCGAAGGAGCGGGCGATGCGCCCCTTGTCGATCGGCGGCGCGGCCGCTGCGGCCACTGTCTCGGCGGAGGGTGGAGGGTTCATGGGTTGGCCTGCGCGAGTTCGGGCGCGCCGAGCTGTCGCCTGACCTTGTCCAGCGCCTCCAGCAGCCGGTCGATCTGCTGTGGCTGGTGGGCGGCGCTCAGGGTGATCCGCAGTCGGGCGCTGCCCTGCGGCACCGTCGGCGGCCGGATCGCGGTGATCAGAATGCCCTGCGCCTCCAGCGCCTGACTCCAGGTGAGCGCGGTGGCGCTCGATCCCAGCAGCAGCGGCTGAATCGGCGTGGTGGACGGCATCAGCGGCAGACCAAGGCTGGCGACACCGGCGCGCAGCTGGTCGATCAACTGCCGCAGCCGCTCCCGCCGCCACCCCTCTTGACGCAGCAGTTCGAGGCTGACGCAGCTCGCCGCTGCCACCGCCGGTGGCAGCGCGGTGGTGTAGATGTAGGGTCGGGCAGTGTTGATCAGGGTCTCGATCAAGGGCGCGGCACCGGCGACGAAGGCGCCAAAGGTACCGAGTGCCTTGCCGAGGGTGCCCATCAGGATCGGCACCTGCGCCTGCCCCAGCCCGAACCGTTCGAGGCTGCCGCCGCCCTGCTCGCCCAGCACACCGATGCCATGGGCGTCGTCGACCATCAGCCAGGCGCCATGGTCGCTGGCCAGCCGCGCCAGTTGCGGCAGCGGCGCCAGATCGCCATCCATGCTGAAGACGCCGTCGGTGGCGATCAGGGCGGTGGTGGCCGGCGGCCGGCGCGAGAGCAGTTCGGCCAGATGGCCGCTGTCGGCATGGCGATAGCGCAGCAGTCTGGCCCGGCTCAATGTGGCGCCATCGATCAGCGAGGCGTGGTTGAGGCGGTCCTGATAGATCCGGTCGTGGTGGCCGAGCAGTCCGCTCAGGGTGCCGAGGTTGGCCTGGTAGCCGGTCGAGAACAGCACTGCCCGCTCGCGGCCGGTGAAGTCGGCCAGCGCCTCTTCGAGCTGGTGATGCGGGCGCAGATGGCCATTGATCAGGTGGGAGGCGCCGCTGCCGACGCCATACTGGCGGACGGCGGCGGTGAAGGCCTCGATGACCCGCGGATGGTTGGCCAGCCCCAGGTAGTCGTTGCTCGAAAAGGCGAGCAGCTCACGGCCATCCTGCTTGAGCAGCGGCTGCTGCGGTGAGTCGGTGACACGCCGCTGCCGGTAGAGCTGCTGAGCGACACGGGTTTCGAGCCGCTGTGTCAGCGCCTCCAGCAGGGGGTTCATGGCCGTGACGTCAGTGGGCAGAGGGTGACATGGCGTCGTAGAAACGGTCGTCGTTCGCGGTGCGCTGCGCGGCATCGATGAGCGCCGCAGTGGCAGCCAGGTTGTCGGCCGACTCGGTGCGGGCTTCGGGACGAATGCCGAGCCGGGCGAACAGCTTCAGGTCGGCGCTGGTCTCGGGCAGCGGGGTGGTGAGCAGCTTCTCGCCGACGAAGATCGAGTTGGCACCGGCCAGGAAGCAGAGGGCCTGGATGCCATCCTCCATCCCCTCGCGGCCGGCGGAGAGGCGCACCTGCGCGGCCGGCATCAGAATGCGCGCCACGGCGATGGTGCGCACCAGGTCGAAGGGGTCGAGCGCGTCGACCTGCGCCAGCGGCGTGCCCTCGACCCGCACCAGCAGGTTGATCGGCACGCTCTCGGGATGTTGTGGCAGGTTGGCGAGCTGCTGCAACAGGCCGGCGCGGTCACGTTCCGCCTCGCCCATGCCGACGATGCCGCCGCTGCAGATGTTGACGCCGGCCTCGCGCACATGGGCCAGCGTGTCGAGCCGGTCCTGATAGGTGCGGGTGGTGATGATGGCGCCGTAGTACTCCGGCGAGGTGTCGAGGTTGTGGTTGTAGTAGTCGAGTCCGGCCTCGGCCAGCTGTTGCGCCTGCGGCCCGGTCAGCATGCCGAGGGTCATGCAGGTCTCCATGCCGAGCCCCTTCACCGCCCGCACCATCGACAGCACATGGGGCATGTCGCGCTCATGCGGCGAGCGCCAGGCGGCGCCCATGCAGAAGCGGGTGGCGCCCTTGTCGCGGGCGTTGCGGGCGGCCTCGACGACGCGCTCCAGCTCCAGCAGTTTCTCTTTCTCGAGGCTGGTATCATGGTGCCCGCTTTGTGGGCAGTAGGCGCAATCCTCGGGGCAGGCACCGGTCTTGATCGACAGCAGGGTGCTGATCTGCACCTGGTTGGGATCATGGAACTGCCGGTGCAGGCTCTGCGCCCTGAAGATCAGATCGTTGAATGGCAGGGCGAAGAGTGCTTCGACCTCCCCGCGGCTCCAGTCATGGCGGATGGGGTGGGCGGCGGGGCTGTGCATGGCGGGTTCCTTGACCAGGGTGACGAAAATGGAGTCTGTTCGATGCGCGTGCGACGACCGCAGCCTGCGCAGTGGCCGATGACGGTACGGCAGTGGCGGCAGAATTGTCAACCCAGGTGGATGAGGGCGGTTTACCAATCGCTCGATCGGCTGCAATTCGCGCTGCTGCCGGGCCACTGCCTGCTCTGCGCAATGGGCAGCAACCGGCCGCTCGACCTCTGCGCACCCTGCGAGGCCGAACTGCCATGGATCACACATGGCTGCCGCCGCTGTGCACTGCCGCTGCCGGCGGCCGAACTGCTCTGCGGCCGCTGTCAGGCGCAGGAGCCCCCCTTCAGCCAAGTGGTGGCGCCGCTGGCCTTCGCGCCGCCGCTCGACCAGTTGCTGCGCGACTGGAAGCAGCAGCCGCAACCGGCACTCGGCCGGCTGTTCGCCGATCTGTTGGCCAGCCATCTACGCGTCGGGCGGCTGGCCAGCGCGCCGCCACCCGAGCTGCTGTTGCCGGTGCCGAGCCATCCCCGCCGGCTGCGTCAGCGTGGCTTCAATCAGGCGCAGGAGCTGGCGGTCGGTCTGGGTCGACGACTTGGCATCGAGGTCGATTGCCATCTGCTGAAACAGCGTGGCTCGGGTGTCGACCAGCGCCAGCTCGATTTCAAGGCGCGGCAACGCAACCTGCGTGACGCCTTCGTGGTCAAAGGGTTGCTGGCCGGCCGGCGGGTGGCAGTGGTGGATGACGTGGTCACCACCGGCGCGACGGCGCAGGCGATGAGCCGCGTCCTGCGCCGTGCCGGCGCGATCGAGGTGGAGGTGTGGGCCGTGGCCCGCACGCCACGCCGCGGCTGATGCGAACCGTGTTGAACAACTTCAGGAGATGAAAGTGATGATCAGACGATTGTCGTGGGTGCTGCTGCTGTGCGGGTCGATGCTTGGCATCCAGGCCGTGCTGGCCGAATCCACTGCCGAGGCGACCATCCGGGCCGCCATCGAAAAGGGTGTGCCCAGAGTGCGCATTGCCGAGATCAGCCCGAGCCCGATCACCGGGATCTACCGGGTCACCACCGAGCAGGGCCCGGTGCTCTACAGCACGGCCGATGGCAGCCACTTCATCGTCGGCGACCTCTACCGGCTGACCGGTGCCGGCGCGATCAATGTCAGCGAGGAGGGGCGTGCCCAGGAGCGCGTCAAGTTGCTGAGTGAGATCAAACCGGAGGAGATGGTGATCTTTCCGGGGCAGCCCTCCGATCACGCCATCACCATCTTCAGCGATGTCGACTGTGGTGCCTGCCGCGAGCTGCACAAGATGGTGCCGGCGCTCAACAAGGCGGGCATCGAGGTGCGCTACCTGGCCTTCCCGCGCGAGGGGCTCAGCTCCGCCACCCATGACAAGATGGTGTCGGTCTGGTGTGCCAAGGAGCGGCAGCAGGCCTTCACCGATGCCAAGGCCGGCAAGAAGGTGCCGACCGCCCGTTGCAGCAATCCGGTGGCCAAGGAGTATGCGCTGGGGCTGAAGCTCGGCGTGCAGGGCACGCCGGCCATCATTCTGGCCGATGGGCAGCTGATTCCCGGCATGGTGCCGTTCGAGAATCTGGTGGCTGCGGTCAAAGGCGAACCGGGTGCGGCTGAGTGAATGTCTCGGGCGCTTGACGTGGGTCAATACAACCCTGTTTTTGGAATGGTCTTATGGTCAGGCGATGTGCCACAGCGTGGATGAGTGGCGGTCGCAGCCATCACACCACACTTTCCACGCCGGAGTACTGCCATGCCCAACGTCAAGATCGTAGAGAAGATGCATCGTGACCTGATTGACCTGCATCAGCAGGAAGAGATCAACGCCAGACTGGGACCGAACGAGATCGAGATCATCCGGGAGATCTTCCACACGCCGCTGGTCGGCTCCTACAACTGGGACTACAGCATCACCAATGACCGGCTGGAGCGGCTCTACGAGCTCGGCAAACAGCTCAACTGGAATGCCGAGGATGATCTGGACTGGGACACCCCGGTCGACCGGACCAAGTTCATCACCGACCAGAAGTACAATGCCTTCCGTGGCTTTGCGCCTTATGAAGCGATGTCGGAAGAGAAGAAGATCGAATTCGACTGGCACATGATGGCGCAGAAATGCAGCAACTTCCTGCATGGTGAGCAGGGCGCCATGCTGGTGGCCTCGCAGCTGGTCAGCTGCGCGCCCACCTATGAGGCCAAGCTCTATGCCTCGTCCCAGACCTTCGATGAGGCCCGCCATGTCGAGGTGTTCAACAAATACCTGCGGCGCAAGATCGGCTTCATGTATCCGATCAGCGAGACGCTGAAGGCGATTCTCGACAAGGTGCTGGGCGATGAGCGCTGGTATCTCAAGTTCATCGGCATGCAGCTGATCATCGAGGGGCTGGCGCTGGCGGCCTTCAACAGCGCCAAGATGTCCGCCGTCGATCCGCTGTTCGCCCAGGTCTGCCATCTGGTGATCCGTGACGAAGCGCGCCATGTCACCTTTGGCGTCAATTTCCTCGAGGACTTCGTCAAGACCCTGCCGACCCAGGAGCGCGAGGATGCCGCGGCGATTGCCTTCGATGTCTGCGTGCTGATGCGCGAACGGCTGATCACCAGCGATGTCTTTGCGCAGTTCGGCTGGGATCCCGAGGAGGCCCGCAAATGGCAGCTCGACTCCGATGTGGCCGGCAACTTCCGCAATCTGCTCTTCACCCGGGTGATGCCGAACCTGAACCGGGTCGGCCTGCTGACCGACAAGATCCGGTCGAAGTATGACCAGTTGGGTCTGCTGACCTATTCGACCTACCCGGACAACCATGAGATCGACTGGGTCGAACTGGAGAAGCCGCTGTTCGACAAGAGCGCCTGATCCGGGTGCGTCCCGTTGAGCTCTTGATCTGACCACTGTGCCCTCTGCATGGAAACGCCATGCAGAGGGTTTTTTTTCGACAGCGTGAAGGCGCGGCCGTCCTGACGAGGATGCTGCACTGGATCGCCGGTCTGCCGGGAACGTCGACGATTGTTCTGAAACGACAAACCCCGGCATGAACCGGGGTTTGCGGTGATGCAGGCAGTGCGCGTCAGGCCAGTTCGAACACCGGCAGATGCCGCCCGCCCTCCAGCGGCTCCCAGGCCAGCTTGACCTTGTCGCCCACCTTGATCGAATCAGGATCGCAGTTGACGACATTGCTGAGCATCCGCGCGCCTTCCTCGAGATCGATCAGCGCGACGGCATAGGGCACGGCTTCGGCCATCGCCGGATTGCCGGGGCGATGCATGACGCTGACCGCATAGACCACCCCTTTGCCGCTGGCTTCGCGCCACTCGACGTTGCCGCCCAGCGCATGGGGCGAGAAGTCGCGCGGATACCAGATCGCCTTGCCGGTGGTGGCGCAGAATTGCAGCAGGAATTTCTTCTCCTTGGTGGCCTCCCAGAAGGGGGCTGCAACCGGTGATGTACCCAGGATCATCCGTTTCATAGTGTCTCCTCCGAACCCAATACCACAGTGGAAGTCGATGACAGAATGCCGCCGCAGCCGTGCGCCACCGCGATCTTCGCATCCTTGACCTGGCCAGTGCTCTCGCCACGAATCTGCTTGACCGCCTCGACCAGCAGGAACATGCCGTACATGCCCGGATGGGTGTAGGAGAGTCCGCCGCCATTGGTGTTGGTGGGCAGGGCGCCACCGGGCCCCAGCCTGCCATCCTGGACGAAGGCGCCGGCTTCACCTTTCTTGCAGAAGCCGAGGTCTTCGAGCGCCAGCGCCACGGTGATGGTGAAGGAGTCGTAGATTTCCACGACATCGACATCCCTGGGTGTGATGCCGGCCATTTTGAACGCCTTGGGTCCGGAGATCGCGCCGGCGGTGGTGCAGAGGTCGGGCATCTGGCTGATCATCATCGCGTGGTCGTGGGCCGTGCCGGCGCCGAGCACATAGGCGGGCTTCTTGCGCAGGCTGCGGGCCCGCTCGGCCGAGGTCATCACCAGTGCGCCGGCACCGTCGGTGACCAGGCAGCAGTCGAGCTTGCCGAGCGGCGATGCGATCATCGGTGCTTCGAGCACCTCCTTGAGGGTCAGCGGCTCCTGATGGCGGGCACGCGGATTCTTGCAGGCCCACTCACGGGTCGAGACAGCGATCTGTGCCAGTTGCGCGCGGGTGGTGCCGTAGAGCGCCATGTGGCGGCTGGCGGCCAGCGCATAGTTGCCCGGTGGCGAGATGGTGCCGTAGGGCAGCTCCCACTCGATGTTGGGGGGCGGGTTGTTCTTGTCGAGCGCGGCCATCTGCGCTGCCATGAAGTTGGCGCCACCCTTGGCGCGCGGCGTGGCGGCATAGACGATCACTGCCACTTCGCACAGTCCCAGTGCAATCGCGGCGGCGGCATGTTCGACATGCACCTCGAAGCTGGAGCCGCCGGTCATGGTGGTGTCGGTGTAGCGTGGCGTGATCATCAGATGCTCGGCCAGCTCCATCGACGACATCATGGTGCCGGTGGCGAAGAGCGCATCCACATCGGAGAGTCTGAGCCCGGCATCTTCCAGTGCCGCATGGATCATCTGCACCTGCAGGGTGCGCTCGTGAATCCCCAGCTCGCCGGTTGGGGAGACGGCGTCGACCGCCCCCACGATCGCGGCCTTGCCGCGCATGTACGTCGAATCATAGGCCATGTGTTGCCTTCCTTAACTGATCTTGTCTTTAGGCTGTTTTCTTTACCGCAAGCGGAAAGTCCATTCATCCCGTTCACCAACGGCGCATCGACAGGCATGGCTGCCGTTTGGAACCGGCCGAAGACTAAGTGATAAGCGGTGGCGTCGCAAGCAAGCAGAATGGGATGGCGGAGCGCGGCCGGCCGCTCCGCCGCTGCGGTCATGGCACGATGCTGGAGTCCGCCGGGGCAGCGGCCGCGTCTGGCTCGCTCTGTTTGCCGTTGCCATTTTTCTTGTGGGGCTTCAGTCCGAGATAGGCCATCGGCATCAGTTCGAGCCGCATGCCGAGTTCGACGGTGCGGTAGGGGGGCAGTTTGAAGAAGTCGGTGGCGCGCACGGCATTGCGCGCCATGACGGCGAACAGCATCTGCCGCCAGCGCATCATGCGCGAGACCGAGCCGTGCGGCGTCAGCGTCTCACGTCCCAGGTAGTAGCTGGTGGCCTCCGGATCGAAGGTCAGACCCAGTCGTTCGCCGAGGCGCAGCGCCACCGGCAGGTTGGGGCTCTGCATGAAGCCGTAGGTCACATGCACCCGGTAGAAGCCGTGGCTGAGTTCGACGATCTTCAGCCGCTTCGAGGCTGGCACCCAGGGTTCATCCTCGGTCACCACCGTCAGCAGGATCACCCGCTCATGCAGCACCTGGTTGTGCATCAGGTGGTATTGCAGAATCGGCGGCACGCCCAGATCAGGCGCGGTCATGAAGATGGCGGTGCCCGGTACCCGCAGCGGCCACTGCGCCGTGAAATGGCTCAGGAACTCATCGAGGGGGGCGACCGAGCCGCGCAACTGGTTGATCACCGCCTGCCGTCCGGAGCTCCAGGTCGACATCAGCGTGTAGACCAGCAGTGCCACCAGCACCGAGAACCAGCCGCCATGTTCGATCTTGACCACGTTGGCACTGAAGAACGACAGGTCGATCAGCGCAAACAGCCCGGCAATGGCCAGTGCCGCCGGGCGCGGCCATTGCCACTTCTCGGACATCACGAAGAAGGTCAGCAGCGAGGTGATCAGCATCGCGGTGCTGATCGAGATGCCATAGGCGCTGATCAGATTGCTCGATGACTTGAAGCCGAGTACCAGTGCGATGGTGGTCAGCATCATCACCCAGTTGAGAAAGGGGATGTAGATCTGGCCAATCTCGTTCGGCGAGGTCTGGACCACATTCATCCGTGGTGCCTGACCCAGCTGGATCGCCTGGTTGGTGAGCGAGAAGACGCCCGAGATCACCGCCTGCGAGGCGATCACGGTGGCCATGGTCGCCAGGATGATCAGCGGATAGAGACCCCACTCCGGCGCCAGTGCGAAGAAGGGATCCTTGATTGCGCCGCCACTCGTCAGCAGCAGTGCCCCCTGCCCCAGGTAGTTGATCACCAGGGCTGGAAGAACCAGAAAGAACCAGACCCGCCGGATCGGTTTGCGGCCAAAGTGGCCCAGATCGACATAGAGCGCTTCACCGCCGGTCACCACCAGAAAGACCGCGCCGAGCGTGAAAAAGCCGACCATTTTGTTGTCGATGAAAAAATTCACCGCGTGCAGTGGGTTGAGTGCCGCCAACACCGCCGGATTGCGCCCGATGGCCAGCAGGCCGAGGATTGTCAGCACGCTGAACCAGACCACCATCACCGGACCGAACAGCGCCCCCACCTTGTGGGTGCCGCCACTTTGCAGCAGGAACACCCCGATCAGAATGACCACGGTGATCGGTATCACGTAGTGCGCCAGACCCGGTGCCGCCACCTCCAGCCCCTCCACCGCGCTCAGCACCGAGATGGCCGGCGTGATCACCCCTTCACCGTAGAGCAAAGAGGCGCCGATGATCGCCAGGATCACCAGCGTCTTGGGTTTGTTGCCGCCCTGTGATGAGTGCCAGGGGTCCAGCAGTGCCAGCAGCGCCAGGATGCCGCCTTCGCCGCGGTTGTCGGCCTTGAGCACCACGGTCTGATACTTGATCGAGATCACGCAGATCAGGGTCCAGAAGATCAGCGACAGCACGCCCAGCACATTGGCCTCGTTGACCGGCAGCTGGGTGCTGCCGAAAAAGCACTCCCGCAATGCGTAGAGTGGACTGGTGCCGATGTCGCCGAACACCACCCCCAGTGCCGCCAGACTGAGCACCATCAGTCGGCTGTCGCGGTTTTCCGGTCCGCGTTCGGAAGCGTGCATTTCGGTGGATGAAGGGATCGAACTGGAATCAGCCACGGATGTCACCTGCTGATGAAAGGTGTCGTTGCCGTGACCGCAATGGCCAGGCTGACAAGCGGCGAGAAAAGAGTCATGGCTTCACATTGCAGCGAAATGGCTGGTGCGAGCATCGGATGACATCAAAGGTGGGTACCCTTGCCTGACAAAAGGTGGCCGATTCTACTCCCCCTGTCGGCGCCAATCCACCCGGTGCGACCGCCTTCAGCGATGACGAAAACCGGATCCGCGCAACGCATCTCTTGCTTTTTTTGCAATCGGCTCTAAATTAGGCAGAAGGAGCGCGCCGCTGAGGCGCCGCTTTCTGTGTGACCCAAGCATCGGAACAGACCCATCCCGGTCTTTCGGGCGATCACATTCGCCACCTCGGGTTCGTCCAGTCTGCACACCCGCAGTCCATTCGTCCTCTTCTATCTTTTATCTTTGCCATGTTTCCTCTGGCCAGGCACCACGCCTCGGCTCAATAGCCCACAGCTCAACCCTCATCACGCTTCGACCATGCAACAACCCGCCAGCCACAGTCACCAGCCAACACGCCCGCACATGAACCTGACCGAACTCAAGACCAAACCCATTCCAGAACTGCTGCAGATTGCCAACGAGATGGGGTTGGAGAACATGGCCCGCTCGCGCAAGCAGGACATCATCTTCGCCATTTTGAAGAAACATGCGCGCAGTGGTGAGGACATCAGCGGCGATGGAGTGCTGGAGATCCTGCAGGATGGCTTTGGCTTTCTGCGGGCGGCGGAGGGCTCCTATCTGGCCGGTCCCGACGACATCTATGTTTCGCCGAGTCAGATTCGCCGCTTCAACCTGCGCACCGGCGATACGGTGGTGGGCAAGATTCGTCCGCCCAAGGAGGGTGAGCGCTACTTTGCGCTGCTCAAGGTCGACACCATCAACTACGACACCCCCGACAGTTCGAAGAACAAGATCCTGTTCGAGAACCTCACACCGCTGTTTCCGCAGCGGCGGCTGCTGCTGGAGGCCGGAAACGGCAGCACCGAGGACATCTCCGCCCGCATCATCGATCTGGTCTCGCCGATCGGCAAGGGGCAGCGCGCGCTGATCGTCTCGCCACCCAAGGCCGGCAAGACCATCCTGCTGCAGAACATCGCCCAGTCGATCGCCCGCAACAACCCCGAATGCTATCTGATCGTGCTGCTGATCGACGAGCGTCCCGAGGAGGTGACCGAGATGCAGCGCATGGTGCGTGGCGAAGTGATCGCCAGCACCTTCGACGAGCCGCCGACCCGCCATGTGCAGGTGGCGGAGATGGTCATCGAGAAGGCCAAGCGGCTGGTCGAGCATCGGATGGATGTGGTGATCCTGCTCGACTCGATGACCCGGCTGGCCCGCGCCTACAACACCGTGGTGCCCTCCTCGGGCAAGGTGCTGACCGGCGGTGTCGATGCCAACGCGCTGGCCCAGCCCAAGCGCTTCTTCGGCGCCGCGCGCAACATCGAGGAGGGGGGCAGCCTCACCATCATCGCCTCGGCGCTGATCGACACCGGCTCCAAGATGGACGAGGTGATCTACGAGGAGTTCAAGGGCACCGGCAACGCCGAAATCCACCTTGACCGCCGTGCTGCCGAGAAGCGCATCTATCCGGCCATCAACATCCGCCGCTCCGGCACCCGCCGCGAGGAGTTCCTCACCAGCGAGGACGAACTGCAACGGATGTGGATCCTGCGCAAGCTGCTCAATTCGATGGATGACCTGGATGCGATCGAGTTCCTGGTCGACAAGCTGCGGCAGACCAAGAGCAACGATGAGTTCTTCGCCTCGATGAAACGCAAGTGATGGCGTAACGGCCATGCGCTACCGCGACCTGCGCGACTTCATCGCCCTGCTCGAACAGCGGGGCGAGCTGAAGCGGATCAGGACACCGGTCGACCCCCGCCTCGAAGTGACCGAAATCAGCCAGCGCACCCTGTTGCGCGGCGGTCCGGCGCTGCTGTTCGAGCAGCCGCTGAACCACTCGATGCCGCTTCTGAGCAACCTGTTCGGCACGGTGCAGCGGGTCGCGCTCGGCATGGGGGAGGAGGAGCCGAGCCGGCTGCGTGCGATCGGCGAGACACTGGCGGCGCTGCGCGAGCCCGAGCCGCCCCGCGGTCTGAAGGATGCTTGGGAGAAGTGGCCGCTGCTGAAGCAGGCACTCAACCTGGCGCCGAAGCTGACCCGCACCGCCCCCTGCCAGAGCCAGATCTTCGAGGGCAGCGAGGTCGATCTGGGACGGTTGCCGATCCAGACCTGCTGGCCCGGTGATGCGGCACCGCTGATCACCTGGCCACTGGTGGTGACCCGCGGACCCGAAAAGCCGCGGCAGAACCTCGGCATCTACCGTCAGCAGGTGATCGACCGCAACCGTGTCATCATGCGCTGGCTGGCCCATCGGGGTGGCGCGCAGGATCTGCGCGAATTCTGGCAGCGCCATCCTGACCGTCCCTTTCCGGTGGCGGTCGCGCTGGGTGCCGATCCGGCCACCATCCTGGCGGCAGTGACGCCGATTCCCGACACCCTTTCGGAGTATGCCTTCGCCGGCCTGCTGCGTGGTGAGCGCAGTGAGCTGGTCAACTGCATCGGCAGCGACCTGCAGGTGCCGGCCAGTGCCGAGATCGTGCTGGAGGGGGTGATCCATCCCGGCGATTTCGCCGATGAGGGCCCCTTTGGCGATCACACCGGTTACTACAACGAGGTCGAGCGTTTTCCGGTCCTCACCATCGAGCGCATCACCCAGCGCGAACGGCCGATCTATCACAGCACCTACACCGGCAAGCCGCCCGATGAGCCGGCCATTCTCGGCGTCGCGCTCAATGAGGTGGTGGTGCCACTGCTGCGCAAGCAGTTTCCGGAGATCATCGACTTCTATCTGCCGCCGGAGGGCTGCTCCTACCGGCTGGCGGTGGTCACCATCAAGAAGGGCTATCCCGGCCATGCCCGCCGCATCATGCTCGGGGTCTGGTCGTTTCTGCGGCAGTTCATCTACACCAAGTTTGTGATCGTCACCGACGACGACATCGATGCCCGCGACTGGAAGGAGGTGATCTGGGCGGTGACGACCCGGATGGATCCGGTGCGCGACACCCTGCTGATCGACCAGACCCCGATCGACTACCTCGATTTCGCCTCGCCGGTCAGCGGTCTTGGCGGCAAGATGGGGCTCGATGCCACCCACAAATGGCCGGGCGAGACGCAGCGGGAGTGGGGACGGCCGATCCGGATGGATGCCGCGGTCAAGGCACGGATCGACCAGCTCTGGCCCGAACTCGGCATCGACTGAGGCAGGGTGGTTGCGATGCTGCACAGCCTCTGCTGGCAACCCGACCATCGACACCCCGCCACCGACAACGAAACCCTGCTCGCCGCCGCGCAGCGGCATGGCTTCAGCCTGCCGGCCTCCTGTCGCAACGGCAACTGTGAGCGCTGCCGTTCGCAACTGTTGCGCGGCAGGGTGTTGACCGCGCAGGGCATCATCGAAGCGGACGGAACCTCCTGTGCCATCCTGCCCTGCTGCGCCATCGCGCTGAGCGATCTGCTGCTCGACAACCCGGCGCTGCTGCCGCCGTCCACCCTGCCTCAGGTCCAGCGCGCCTGCCAGGTCGCGGCGCTCGATCCGACTGCGGATGGCTGTTGGCGGCTGCTGCTGCGCACTCCGGCCGCGGGCGGTCTGCCGCGCTATTTCGCCGGGCAACGGGCGCGACTGATCTATGCCGATCGGCAGGTCGAGCTCCATTTTCGCGCCCCATGGCCGGATGGGCGGCTGCTCGAATTCCTGCTCGACCCGCTGCCGCTGGGCGATCTGTGGCCGTCGCTGTTCGACTGGCTGCGTCGCGAGCCGGTGATTCGCTGTCACTGGCCGGTGGGTGAGTGGCACGCCGGGCGGCTGCACGAAGCCGATTCACTGCTGATCGCCTGTGATCGCCACGGCTTTGCCGGTGCGGCCAGTCTGGCCGAGTGGCGGCTGCAACGGCAGGTCAGCCCGTGCACCGGCTGGCTCTGGCTGGACGACGCGACGTGCGCGCCACCGCCGCATGTCGAGCAGTGGCAGCAGGCGCAACCGCACCTGCGGCAGGTCGATTGGGATGGATGCATGGGCTTTGCCCGGGTGCTGATCTTCTGCGCGGCCGACACCGGCCAGTCGTGGCGCGCGCGGTTGTGCCGCTCAGGTGCGATGAGGATCGATCTGGCCGGGGAGTCGGCCTGAGGATGGGCGGGGCTTGCCCGGCAGCGGCAGTTCCGGCAGCGTCACCGCCAGCAGCCCGAGCGCCTGCTGATAGTGGCCGATTCCGGTCGTGGCCTCGCCCAGCGCCGTGTCGAGCCGCGCCAGTTCGGCGGCGGTCTGCGGGTCGGGGTGCAGCGCGAAGCTGGCCTGCAATGCCTGCTGTGCCCGTCCCCATAGGCGGTTGCGCAGTGCCAGCCGTGCCACGGCCCGCAGCAGGATTGCATCGTGCGGATGGCTCTTCAGCCAGCGCTCGGCGGTGGCCAGTTGCTGGTCGGGATGTTCGCCACCGATGCGGCCATAACGCTCCACCAGCGCCGCTTGCCAGTCACGGCCCAGCGCTTCGCGCACTGCCCGTTCGGCACGCGGTTCGGCACCGCTCTCGATCAGGGCATCGACATAGGCCGCAATCACCTGTGGGTCACGCGCCAGTGGCCGGGAGAGTCGCGTGAACTGCTGCTCCAGCGCTGCTGCACCTTGGGCGACGGCAGCGCTGAACAGGCCGCACTGGAGCGTCCGTTCCAGCGTCCGCAACTCGTCGTCGTTCAGCAGCTTGGGCTTTTTCAGCTTCGGCAGCAGTTCGGTCAGCAGTGGCCAGGCCCGCTGGCGCAGCAGCGCCTCGGCCAGCAGCCGCAGCCGTGCCGGATGGTCGGGATGTGCCGCGCCCAGCGCATCGAGCAGCGCCACGGCCCGTTCGGGCGCGCCTCGGTCGATCCACAGCCGTGCCTCGGTCAGATCGGCTGCCAGCCGATCCTCGGCGCTCCCCTCCTGACGAATCGATGCCAGCAGTGCCTGGCTGGCCTGCAGGTCGCCGGCGCGTTCGGCCGCCTGCGCCGCCAGCAGTCGCAGCGGCAACCGCTCGTGGTGCGCACCGCCCAGCCGGGAGAGCCGATGGTGTGCCTGCCGCCACTGGCCCTCGGCAAAGGCGATCAAGCCCTCATCGACCCGTTGCGCCTGCCGGCGGACATCCCGGTGCTGCCACCAGCTGCCGAGTCGTTGCCCACCGCGCAGCAGCCGCTGCAACAGCCGCAGCAGCCACAGCAGCACCAACAGGCTCAGCAGGGCGAACCAGAGGCTGGTTTCGATCGAGAAGCCGCCGTAACTGAACAGCAGATAACCGGGGTCGCGCTGCGCCAGCAGCACCAGCAGTACGGTGAGCGGCAGCGCCAGCAGCAGCATCCATGGAAGACGACGCATCCTCAGGGTGCCTCGGCCGGGAATGGGCTTGGCGTCATGGCCGGCGTGTTTCTCTCGGCCTCGATGGCCTGACGCACTGCCGACAGCGAAGCCTCCAGCGTCGGTGCTGCCGTTGCAATCGGCTGTTGGGTGAGCTCGCGCAGCGTCGCACGCAGCGCCGTCACCTCGGCGGCGTTGCCGTCAAACTGCCGATCGAGCAGGTCGAGCGCCGCATCGAGGCTGGTGTGGTAGATCGACGGCTCCCCGCGCAGCAGTGCCAGCTGGGCCAGTTGCAACTGGAGCTGCAACTGCTGGCGCAGCATTGCCGTTTGCGACGACGTCAGCAGGGGTTCGACCGATTGCGTGCGCTGGCGAATGACCACCAGTGGCCGCAACTGCTGCCAGATGCGGTCGAGCCAGCCGCGCCAACCCGGTTGCACGGGGGCGGCTGGCTCGCCGGTCGTCGCCTCGGCCAGGCTGGGTGTGCCGCGTGGCGGCAGCCGGTCGACCTGCCCGATGCCGGCCGACAGACGGAAAAACTGGCCTTCGACATCGGCTGGAGCGTGGCCGTCGAGTGCCGCCAGATCGGCGGCCAGAGCGGCGCGCAGCGGTTGCAGCTGCGGATCGTCGAGTTCGGCGACCAACCGGTCGGCCGTTGCCACCTGCTGGCGGGCAAACCGGAGCAGCCGGCCGGCGAGCAGTTGGTCATTGGCCAGTCGCAGCAGATGCTCCGCTTCGGCCAGCCGCCACTGCCGTGGTGCATCACCCTGGTTGAACCGCTGCTGGGCGGCGGTCACTGCATCGAGCCGCTGGCCGAGCTGCTCCTGTTGTGCGGTCAGCCGTGCCTTCTGCTGCTGTTGTTCCGTGCCCTGCTGTTCGAGCTGCTGCAGCAGCCCGTCGATGCGACCATCGAGCCGGCTGGAGGCGTCGCTCAACTGGTCGAGCCGCTGCCATGCCGTGCTCAGTTGCGGCTGCAACCACAGCAGCAGGGCCGCCAGCGCCAGCAGGCCCAGCAGCGCAATGCCGAGCGCCAGCCAGGCCGGCCAGCGCGAGACAGGGCGTGCAGCGGGTGCAGTGTGCGAAGCCTGCACCACCTGGGCAGCGCCCAGCAGTGCGGGTTCGGGTGAATCAGGCAAGGAGGGTTTCGGCATTGCGGGCTCGCCATTGAAGAAGACAGGTCAGCAGCGCATCGTCGCTGGCGTCATCGGCCACCAGCGGTTGACGGAACCCCAGCTCGCCAGCCAGTTGCGCCAGCCGCGTCGAGGGCAGCAGCAGTGGCCGCTCGAGCATCGCCAGCAGCGGGCCGGTCAGCGCCCGGCGCAGATGGTCGATGCCCTCGCCACTGCTGGCGATGACCAGGTCGGGCAGGGGCCGGCTCCAGTTCCTGATCTGCTCGAGGGTCGATGCGGGGCAGATGCGCCGGTAGAGCTCCAGATAGTCGACCCGGGCACCCCGCGTCTGCAACTGCTCGCGCAGCGTCTCGCGGCCGCCGGTGCCACGCACGATCAGAATCGCCCGACCGGCCACCCGTTCGCTGCCGAGTTGCGGCAGTGCCAGCAGTGCCTCGCTGTCGCTGCCGCCGGCTGGAATCTCTGCGGTGATGTCGAACTCGGCGAGGGTCGCCTGGGTGGCTGCGCCCACTGCCAGCCAGTCGATGCCGGTCGGCAACTGCGGCCAGAGATCGAGGATCGCCTCGGCGCCCAGCCGTGCCGCATTGCTGCTGATGAAGATCACCGCCTGATAGCGGTCGAGGTCGAGCAGCAGCGCGCGGGCGGCGGCCGTCGGCGGCAGCGGCTCGATCGCCAGCAGCGGCAGGTGAGACACGGCTGCGCCCGCCTGTTGCAGCAGTGCGATCAGGCGATCGGCCTGCCCGGCGGGTCGGGTGACCCACAGATCGAGGCCGGCGAGCGGCCTAGTCTGCGGCTGCATCGACCCGTGCCGCCTCGATCAGTGGGCCGGCGCCGGCGCGCAGCAGCTGCTCTGCCACCGCGATGCCGATGGCCTCGGCCTGGGCCGGATCACCCCACTGCTCGGCGCGCAGCAGGGTGCCGCGCTCGACATCGCCGACCAGTCCGCGCAGCCACAGTCCCCGTGGCGAGAGCTGGGCATGGCCGGCGATCGGCACCTGACAGCCGCCGTCGAGGCGGCGGTTCATCGCCCGCTCGGCGGTGACGCAGAGGGTGGTCGGCAGGTCGGCCAGCGGTTCCAGCAGTGCATGCAGCGCGACATCGTCCTGACGGCACTCGATGCCGACTGCGCCCTGTCCGGCCGCCGGCAGCAGCAGACGGTCATCCAGCGATTCACGGATGCGCGCCGCGAAGCCGAGTCGCCGCAAGCCGGCCGCGGCCAGAATGATGGCGTCGAACTGCCCCTCATCCAGCCGGGCGAGCCGGGTGTTGACGTTGCCGCGCAGGGTCAGCAGCTCGAAATCGGGCCGCAGCGCGCGCAGTTGCGCCTGCCGGCGCAGGCTCGAGGTGCCGATGCGGGCGCCCTGCGGCAGGTCGAGCAGCGTGCAGGGCAGCGGCGTGACCAGCGCATCGGCCGGCTCTTCGCGGGCGCAGAGGGTGGCGATCGTCAGCCCGGCGGGCAGCTCCATCGGCACATCCTTCATCGAGTGGACTGCCAGATCGGCCTCGCCGTCGAAGATCGCCTGCTCCAGCTCTTTGACGAACAGCCCCTTGCCGCCAATTTTGGCCAGCGGTGCGTCGAGCAGCTTGTCGCCACGGGTGGTGAAGGTGACCAGTTCGACCCGCAGGCCGGGATGGAGCGCCAGCAGACGGGCGCGGACGTCATTGGCCTGCCACAGGGCCAGCGGGCTTTTGCGGGTGGCGATGCGGAGCAGGCGCGACGCCATGGGCTCTCCTCGGCGGTGGTGACGACAGAGCGCGCATGATAGCGCCATTGCCGGGGTGCGGCACGGACCAAGCGTTCAGACGCGGCGCAATCGTCGCTTCAGTTCGGTCAGATGGCGCCGGCTCACCAGCAGCGGTCGCTCGACGCCACGCAGCCGCAGCCGATGGCCGCTGTCGGTCGCTTCGAGCGATTCCACCGCATCGAGCGCCACCAGCGCGTTGCGATGGATGCGCACCAGCCGGTCGGCAAACTCCTGCTCCAGCGCGCGCAGCGGCTCATCGATCAGCGCCTCGCCAGCCGCATGGATGACGGTGACGTACTTCTGTTCGGCGATGAAGGCGCGCACCTCGTCGAGCGCGATCAGGTCGATGCCATGGCGCCGCTGGATCGACAGGTGGCTGCGGCCACCACCCGCGACGGGTCGGGCACGCGCCTGCTCGATCGCCGCCCACTGCAACCGGCTGAGCTGGCAGGCATCCTCGAGCGCCTGCAGCAGGTCGGCACGGCGCACCGGCTTCAACAGATAGCCGGCCGCGCGCACGCCGAAGGCTTCGCGGGCGTAGTGGTCGTAGGCGGTGCAGAACAGGATCGCCGGCGGGCGCGGCAGGTCGCGCAGCCGTGCCGCCAGGTCGAGGCCGTTGAGTCCCGGCATGCGGATGTCGAGCAGCAGGATCTCCGGCGCCTCAAGGGCCAGCAGCTCCAGCGCGGCATGGCCGTCACCGGCCATCGCCACCACCTGATAGTGCTCCAGGTCGTTGACCAGCGATGCCAGCCGCTGTCGCGCCAGCGGCTCGTCATCCACCACCATCACCCGGCGCACTGCATCGATGCCTCGCTGGCCACGCTCACTCATGCGTCCTTCGCCTCGTCAGATCTGGTCAGGAAAAGAGAGCAGCGTGCGGTAGCCGCCATCGGTGGCAGAGCCCTGCACCTCGGCGCGGTCGCCGAAGCAGTTTCGCAGCCGCGCCCGGGTGTTGGTCAATCCAATGCGGTGCCCCTCGCTCGCCGCGCTGGCGGCAGGCAGCGGATTGGTGATCTCGATCTCGATGCGCTCGCCTCGGCGCGACAGCCGGATGTGAATCTCGCCGCCATCGAGCAGTGGCTGCACGCCGTGGTAGATGGCATTTTCGAGCAGCGGTTGCAGCGTCAGCGGCGGCAGCCGGGCGCTGTCGGGGTGGGGTGCCAGTTGCCAGACCACCCGCAGCCGTTCGCCGAGGCGTCGCTGCTCGATGGCGAGGTAGCGCTGGCAGAGTTCGATCTCCCGCGTCAATGGCACCAGCCGCTCGCCCTCCTTGAGCGTGGCACGGAACAGCTCCGACAGATCGACCAGCAGCTCCTCGGCCGCCAGCGGATCGATGCTGATCAGCGCCGCGATGCTGTTGAGGCTGTTGAACAGGAAGTGCGGGCGAATGCGCGCCTGCAGCGCATCGAGCCGGGCGGTCAGCGCTGCCTGCTGTTCGACGCGCAGCCGATCGCTCAGATAGAGGTAGCGCAGCGCCACGCCGGTGGTGATGGCACCGATCACCAGTGCGGTGGCCAGCGCGTAAGGATCGAACCAGTCGGTGGTCTCGGCCACTGCCCATGTGGTGAACCACTGACCGCAGAGGGTCACCACCATCACCACCGCCAGCACCAGCAGATAGAGTGCGCTCACCGCGGCGGCCGGTTCCAGCCGCAGCAGCCGGGCGCGTAGCCGGCTGATCAGCAGTGCCGAAGTGAGTGCGATCCACTCCACCTGCAGCGACCAGAGCGCCAGCATCTGCCAGTCGAACTGGCGCACGCCGCTGGCGGCCAGCACCAGCACGATCACCAGCAGCTCGCACAGCAGCAGCAGAAAGAGCAGCGGCCCGACCCGGCTGAAGTCGGGCACCAGTCCCGATTCGACCGATGTCGGCAGGGGGTGCGCCGTGGCGGGGCGCTTGGCGGTGGTGCGGTGCAATCGATCGGGCTCCTGCAAGGTTCGTTCGGTGGCGGATCACCTTGGTACAATGGCCGCCCCGTCCATCTTTTATAGCGTAGTCCAGAACCGATGAATGACGCCTCTTCGACCCATCAACTGTGGGGTGGCCGCTTTCAGCAGGCGACCGACGCCTTCGTCCAGCGCTTCACCGCCTCGGTCGGTTTCGACCAGCGCCTGGCGCTGCATGACATTCGCGGCTCGCTGGCCCATGCCGAGATGCTGACACGGGTCGGCGTGCTCGACAACGAAGAGTTCCGGCAGATCAGCAGCGGGCTGGGCCAGATCCGTCAGGAGATCGAAAGCGGACAGTTCCGCTGGTCGATCGAGCTCGAAGATGTGCACATGAACATCGAGGAGCGGCTCACCCAGCTGATTGGCGCGGCCGGCAAGAAGCTGCACACCGGCCGCTCGCGCAACGACCAGGTGGCGACCGACATCCGGCTCTACCTGCGTGACGAGATCGACCAGATCGAACGGCTCATCAACCGGTTTCAGGCTGTTCTGGTCGACCTGGCCGAGCGCGAGGCCGACACCATCATGCCCGGCTTCACCCACCTGCAGAGCGCGCAGCCGGTCACCTTCGGTCACCACATGCTGGCCTGGTACGAGATGCTCGAACGCGACCGCGAACGGCTGCTCGACTGCCGCGTGCGGGTCAACCGGATGCCGCTCGGCGCCGCGGCGCTGGCTGGCACCACCTACCCGATCGACCGCACGCTGACCGCCGCGCTGCTCGGTTTCAGCGCCCCGGCCGGCAACTCGCTGGATGCGGTCAGCGACCGCGACTTCGCCATCGAGTTCGTCAGCGCCTGCGCGCTGCTGATGACCCACCTCTCGCGCTTCTCCGAAGAGCTGATCCTCTGGAGCAGCGCCCAGTTCCGCTTCATCGAGCTGCCCGACCGCTTCTGCACCGGCTCTTCGATCATGCCGCAGAAAAAGAACCCCGACGTGCCCGAACTGGTGCGCGGCAAGAGCGGCCGGGTCAACGGCCATCTGGTCGCGCTGCTGACGTTGATGAAGGGGCAGCCACTGGCCTACAACAAGGACAACCAGGAGGACAAGGAGCCGCTGTTCGACACCATCGACACCGTGACCGACTCGCTGCTGGCCTACACCGACATGATGGCGGCGATCGAACTCAACCGCCCGGTGCTGCGCGCGGCGGCCGAGTCGGGCTATGCCACCGCCACCGACCTGGCCGACTACCTGGTCAAGCGCGGCGTTCCGTTCCGCGATGCCCACCACATCGTCGGTCGGGCAGTACAGCACGCCATCGGCCAGCAACTGGCGCTGAGCGAGCTGCCGCTCGAGTTGCTGCGGCAGTTCTGCGCCAGCATCGACGAGGATGTCTACCAGGTGCTGACCCCCGAAGGGTCGGTGGCGGCCCGCGACCATCTGGGTGGCACCGCGCCACGGCAGGTGCGCGAGGCTGTGGCCCGTGCCAGGACCGGGCTGGCCGGGCGCGCTGCCGCCCGCTAGCCGGGGGTGGCCCGCGACAGGCCGGATTCCGTTCGGCTGTCTATAGTTATGGGATGGACAGCAGCACAGTCGAGACTTGGAGCGACGCCGGCGTCGACCGCAAGGCGTTGCGCCAGACCGTCGAACGTTTCCGCCGGGTCAACGATGCCCGGCTGGAGCGCTACCGCGGATCGCGCAACGAACGGCAGCGCCAACTGCTCGATCTGCTGCCGCTGCTGTTTCACCTCGACCATCCACTGCTGCCCGGCGCCGGCAGCGGGCCAACCCCGTTCGGTGTGGCCGGCTATCAGCCGGGGCGCGAGGTGCTGCATGCCGCGCAGCAGTTGAGCCGCGCCTTTCGCTACAACCCGGTCTCCGAGCAGCAGCGCGACATCGATGCGATTTATCTGATGGGCAGTGTCGGCTCCTTTGCCTGCAATGCCAGCAGTGACCTCGACATCTGGCTCTGCCACCGCCCGGGTCTCGACGACGCGGCAGTCGATCGGTTGCGACGCAAGGCGCAGCGCATCGCACGCTGGGCGGCGGAGCTCGATCTCGACCTGCACTTTTTCGTCTTCGATTGCGACAGCTTTCGTCGCGGCGAGCAGAGCGAGCTGTCGAGCGAGAGCAGTGGCTCGGCCCAGCATGGCCTGCTGCTCGATGAGTTCTACCGCACCGGGCTGCTGCTGGCCGGGCGCTACCCGATCTGGTGGCTGACGCCGCCCGAGCTCGAGCTCCACCATGCCGAACATGCCGAATGGCTGCGGCAGCGCCGCTTCATCGACGCCCGGGAGGTGATCGACTTCGGGTCGGTGGCGCGGGTGCCGTCCGAGGAGTTTCTGGGCGCGGGCATCTGGCAACTGTTCAAGTCGATCGATGCGCCCTACAAGTCGGTGCTCAAGCTGCTGCTGATCGAATGCTACGCCAGCCAGCACTCGGTCAACCGTGCGCTGGCGCTCGACTACAAGACGGCGATCTACGCCGGCATCACCGACCCGGACCAGCTCGATCCCTATGTCTTTCTCTACCGCCGGCTCGAAGCCCATCTGCAGGAGCAGCATGATCCGCAGCGGATCGAGCTGATTCGACGCTGCCTCTACCACAAGGCCGAGGGCGGTGGCACTGGCTGGCGGCGGGCGCTGATGCGGCGGTTGACCGATGAATGGGGCTGGGACCGTGGGCGCCTCGCTCGCCTCGATCGCGCGCAGTGGAGCATCGAGCGCACCATCGAGGAGTGGCGGCGGCTGGTGGTCGAACTCACCTTCAGTTATCGCGCGCTCACCCGTTTTGCCCGTGACCGGCAGTTGACCAATGTCATGGATGCCAGGGAGTTGCAGGTCCTGCAGCGCAAACTCAACACCGCCTTCGAGCGTCGCCCCGGCAAGATCGACCTGCAACCTGCCTGTCTGCCGCTGCCCTTCGCCCCGCGGCTGCACTTCAAACCGCGACCGGCGTCTGACGTCGGTTGGGCACTGTTCGATCAGGTCGATGTGGCGACCAGTCCGCCGATCCGGCAGGCGCGCCAGTTGGGCGAGTTGATCGCCTGGGCTCACTTCAACCAGTTGGCCGGACGGTCGAGCCGCAGCACAGTGGAGGGCAGCCTCAGTGAACGGGCCCTGCAGCGTCTGTTTGCCGAACTGGAGCGTTGGCAGCCGATGCCGTTGCCGCCCACCCCCCATCAGGCCTTCGCCAGCGTGCAGCAGCCACTCTCCAGCATGTTGGTGATCAACCTCGACAGTGAGACCCCCTCCACACTGCATGCCTCCGGGTTGGCCCGCATCTCCAGCCGCAGCGATGCCCTCGGTTACAGTGGTCTGCGGCAGAATCTGGTGCGCACCATCGACAGTTTCATCCTCACCAGCTGGGGCGAGTTGCTGACCCAGCGCCATGTCGGCAATGCCGCCCTGATCGACACCCTGGTCGACCACCTCAACGGCCATGGCATGGCGCTGGAGCGCCTGCCGCCACCGCCGGTCATCAGTTGCATGACCGAGGGGCGGGAGCTGCTGATCAGCGAGCGCATCGAGCAGTGCTTTGTCGCGGTGCGGCAGCATTTTGCACCGCATGGCAGCCGGACGGCGCGCTACCTGTTCGAGATCGAAAAGGAGCTGTTCATGCTGGAGTGGGAGGGTGCACGTGTCGTGCAGCGCCGATTCGGCTCGATGGGTATGCTGTTTGGACACCTGACCATGCCGGCCGCGCAGTTCCGCACCTTGCAGATCGACCCGATGAGCCTGCCGCAACATGACCTGCATGTCGTCGCACGGCTCAATCAGCCCAACCGGATCGAGCTGCTCTACCGGCTGCAGGGGCAACAGATCCGCATTTACATCGTCGATGAGAGCGGCGCGCTCTTCGCGCTTGCGCACCCCGGCAGCGATCCGCGGCAGGCGGTGGGTCCCTGGCTCGGTTTTCTGGAGCGGATCGACGAGCGACGCCAGCGCGACGGCGCGCCCGCGCTGGCGCTGCACTGCTTCGAACTGACCGGCCGCGAGCCGCTCGCCACGCCGCGCAGCTTTGCAAGTCTGGTCTCCCGGCTCGCCTACCAGGGTGTCGAGGCGGTGGCCGAACCGGCGGAGGGCGGCGAATCCCGCTTCATGCTGCGGGTTGGCGATGCCGAATTTTCCAGCCGGCACGATGACGAAGCGCTCTACGGTCGCGTCGCCGAGGCGCTGCTTCGGCAACGTCGCAGCGGCGAACGCTACCCGGCCCATCTCTCCGACCTCGATCTGGGTGCGCTCGGTGGTCCGCCACCCTCCACGGCCAGCTACCTGCACCACAAGGTGCGCATCGAGGCGGCGATCAACCGTTTCTTCATGCGGCAGGAGTCGGTGGGCTGATTGCTGGCGCGTGCGCTGCGGCCTCTGATACCAGCTTCTTTTCTGTTGCCCGAGCCATTAGAGTTGATCGTGATCCGGCGGGCTCGCTGCGTTGTCCGCGCCGGTTCGATCCCCACTCGGCACGACAGGAGCAGAACGCATGAAAGAAAAGAAGTCCAAGGGTTCAGCCATCGACATCGGCATCGACGGCGCTGATCGCCAGAAGATCGTCGATGGGCTGTCGGCCCTGCTGGCGGACAGTTACACCCTCTACCTGATGACCCACAACTTCCACTGGAACGTCACCGGACCGCACTTCAACAGCCTGCATCAGATGTTCATGGTGCAGTACACAGAGCAGTGGAATGCGCTGGATCTGATCGCCGAGCGCATCCGCGCCCTGGGGCATCCGGCGCCCGGCACCTACCGGGAGTTTGCCAAGCTGGCCTCGATCGAGGAGGTCGAAGGAGTTCCCGCCGCGATGGAGATGGTTCGCCATCTGGTGGCCGCGCAGGAGGCCACTGCGCGGACGGCACGCAAGCTGCTGCCGATCGCCGATGCCGCCAACGACCAGCCGACGATCGATCTGCTGACGCAGCGGCTGAATCTCCACGAAAAGACCGCCTGGATGCTGCGCAGCCTGCTGGAGGCGTGACCTTTTCTCGCGTGGCGGCGCCGGCGTGCGCAGGGCCTGGCCGGTTTCCAGTCAGGGTCGGTTTTGCGCCGGCATCGCCTCTTCCAGACTCCTGACCTGCAACAACTGCGGGAACCAGCGCATCCACAGCCCCACCACCAGCAGGGTGCCGCTGCCGCCGAGCAGAATCGACGGCACCAGCCCGAACCACTGCGCGGTGAGGCCCGACTCGAACTCGCCCAACTGGTTCGACGCACCGATGAAGATGGCGTTGACCGAACTGACCCGGCCGCGCATCTCATCCGGCGTGTGCAGTTGCACCAGGGTCTGACGGATCACCACGCTCACCATGTCCGCCGCCCCCAGCAGCAGCAAGATGGCCAGCGACAGCGGCAGCGAGCGTGACAGCCCGAGCGCGAGGGTGGCGAGGCCGAACAGCGCGACACCGAGGAAGAGCGCCCGACCGGCCGCATGCAGCGGGTGGCTGGCCAGCCAGAACGACATCGCCAGCGCGCCGACCGCCGGCGCTGCGCGCAGCAGCCCCAGACCCACCGGACCGGTCTGCAGCAACTGATCGGCAATGATCGGCAGCAGCGCGGTGGCGCCGCCCAGCAGCACCGCGAACATGTCGAGCGAGATGGCGCCCAGCAGCATCGGTTGACGGCGCAAAAAGCGAATCCCCTCCATGAACGACGCCAGAAAGTTGCTCTGCGGGCCGCTGCGGTCCTGATGAACCAACGGCCGCACGGCCGCCATCATCGCCGCCGCGGCGACATAGAGCAGTGCGGTGACGCCATAGGCTTCGGTCGCGCCGAGCAGATAGAGCAGCCCGGCCACCACCGGACCGATCAGTGTGGCGGCCTGCATTGCCGAAGAGCTGATCGCCACCGCGCGTGGCAGCAGCAGCGGTGGCACCACTGCCGACAGCAATGCCTGGGTGGCCGGCACCTCGAAGGTGCGGGCGGCACCGCCCAGAGCCACCAGCAGCAGCACCAGTTCGCGGTTCACCGCACCCTGCGCACTGACCAGGCAGAGCAGCAACAGCAGTATTCCCTGCAGCAGTTGCATCAGCAGGGTGACGCGGCGGCGGTCGAAGCGGTCGGCGACATGGCCCGCCCAAGGGGTGAGCACCACCCGGGGCAGGAACTGACAGAGCCCCACCAGCCCCAGATCGAGCGCACGGCCGGTCAACTGATAGACCTGCCAGCCCAGCACCACGCCCTGCATCTGAAAAGCGCTGGCGGTGCAGACCCGCGCCAGCCAGAAGAAGATGAACGCGCGCTGCCGCAGCAGGGCGGCGAGCGAGGATTGCGCAGGGGTTTCGGTCGCCATCTGTTCTTTGCCCAGGAGCCTCTTCGGCGGTGGTTTTTCGGTGTCAGCGGGCTGCAAGCGCCATCATGGCGCGCTCAACCGCAGGAGTGCGGCTTGACCTCAAAGTGCAGGTAATCCGCAAGCCGCCGCGACTCATTGACCTCGTCGTGCGGCACCAGCAGATACTTCCACGGTTTGCCGCCGACGCTCGCCGTGAAGGCCGATGCGTGCTGGCACCACTGCAATGTGGCTCGGGCATACCACTCGCGGGTAGGTTGTTCCTTCAGGCGCGTGATCAGATCCCAGCTGTAGTCGCGCTGGAAGCGCGGAATGCGGTAGGTCAGGCCATTGCCGATCAGCTTGCGGAAGGTGTTGTTTTCGGTCTTGAAATTTGTGGCGGCCATTCTGGATCTCCTTCAGGCGATTTCCCATTGGACGGTAAACAGGGTGCGTTCGTCGACCCGCTACTGGAGTTGCACCTGCAACCGGTGATGAGGTCGCTGGTTTGGTCCGTGTTCACCCGGCATCCGGCTTCTTTTTGTTGATGCTGTCGGCGATCCAGCGATTCTATCCAAAGGCGGCGGGCGTCAGCGGGCAATCCTGTCCAGCATTTTCTGCCCCATCAGCCGTTCGCCGCACTGGCTGAGGTGGTTGCTGTCGCGAAAGGTGATGCAGCCTGCGACATGCAGTGGAATGAAGTCAGCGGATGCGCCCTCTTCCCGCACCTGCGAGCGATAGTTCAGCAGGGGTGCCCGGGCGCTCGCCCGCTGCGCGATGGATCGGTCGAGCTGGGCGAACATGTCGCGGTTCAGCGCGCTGAAATCGAGCTGATCGAGCGCGGTCGTGGCCATCCGGCGTGGATTGTCGAGCGGCAGATGCGGTTCGATCCAGGGGCCGAACCAGTAGGTCGGCACGGCCTCGCTGATCGGGATCAGAAACTCCAGCGTCCGGTCGATGAGGGCCTGATCGGGCGCGAGCAGGGTCCGATTGTGCAGGATCGACTCGCGTCGGGCACCCTGCAGCAGATAGAAGCCGGATTGGGCGAAGACCACTGCGGAGATCTGTTCCTTGTGTGTCAGCAGGAAGTCGGCCATCTCGCCGATGTCGCACTTGGCCTGTTGATCGGCCGGGCGACAGGAGCCCCGACCGAGGCGAATGAGAAAATCGGGCCGCCCCGCAGCCGAAGCCAGTGCGCGAAAGAGATTGCCGGAGTGGGAGTCGCCGATGACCAGCAGTGCCTTGCCCCGGCTGCGGGCGCAGTGCTGGAACTGTGAGAGGAACAGTTCGCTGACGCTGGGGCTGTCGATGATGCACTCGCCGTGGCTGATGTGGTTTTCTCCCAGTTTTTTCAGCCTGGCGCTCTCTCTGGCATTGAGATGGTAGAGCCGCTGCGTCTCATCGAGGCTGCGGTTGAAGCGGGCCTCGAAGCCATCGGTGGCCACCGCGGCGAGGCCAAAGCCGGCCACCGCCAGCATGGCCACGGTCAGCATGGCGATGAAGGGCTTGAGTGGCACGCGGCTGGCACTTCTGAAGGGGCCTTCGACATACTTCCAGCTGATGAACGCGAGCGCAAAGCTGAGCAGCGCCAATATCTTGTAAACATCGATGTGGGCGGTGTTGAAGGTGTAGAGCCGCGTCAGCGCGAACAGCACCTGGTGCCACAGGTAGGCGCTGTAGCTGATCAGACCGATGCCGACCAGCAGTCGCTGGCCCAGCAGCTTGCCGACCAAGGTGGCGGGCGAAGCGCCATGGATCACCAGCAGGGTGCCGAGCGTCGGCAGCAGGGCGGCGACGCCCGGAAACGGCGTCTCTCTTCCAAAAAGAGCGAGGCTGAGCAGAATCAGCACCAACCCGGCAGCACCGCTCCATTCGCTCCAACGTGGCGCTGTGCGTCCGCCCGCTCTGGCTTCGTGCAGCGCCAGCAGTGCGCCGAGCAGCAGCTCCCAGGCACGAAACGGCAGCAGGTAGAACGCCGCGCTGGCATCGCCGGCCAGGCGCCACTGCGAAGCCAGCAGGCTCACCAACAGCAGCGCGACATAGAACAGCGAGACATGCCGGCGAAAACAGCGCCACGCCAGCCAGGCGCTCAGCGGGAACAGCAGATAGAACTGCTCCTCGACCCCCAGGCTCCAGGTGTGCAGCAGCGGTTTGAGGTCGGCCTCGCCATCGAAATAGCCCGACTCCTGCCAGAACAGCAGGTTGGAAGAGAACAGCAGCACCGCCAGCAGGCTCTGGGCAAAGTCTTTCAGTTCATCCGGCATCATCCAGCGCCAGGAGAACGGGATCGAGCAGAGCATCACCAGCAGCAGTGCCGGCAGGATGCGCCGCGCCCGGCGTTCGTAGAAGTTGCCGAAGCTGAAGCGGCCCTGGTCGAGCTCCTTGATGACGATCGAGGTGATCAGGTAACCGCTGATCACGAAGAAGATGTCGACGCCGACGAAGCCGCCAGAGAAGGCAGGCAATCCGGCATGAAACAGGATCACCGGCACGACGGCCAGCGCCCGCAGGCCATCGATCTCCGGGCGGTAGTGCCGGGTGCTCATGCGGTGGTCGTGCTCGATTGAATCATCGGGTGACGGTGCTGTTCAAAAAGGCGTGCAACCGATGTGGGGAAGCGGAAGTGGCTTGGCGCCATCGGAGTCGGTTGGCCGGAGGCCGTGTTTCAACGGGGTGGAGGCTGGATCAGCGTTTGATCCAGGTGGCGTGGTAGCGCTCGACACCCTTGCAGTTCTGGTAGCTGTGTACCGACTCGATCGCATAGCCGTCGCCGGCGAACTTGTCGCGCTTGGTCTGGAAGCCCTCCTTGGACATGCTGCGCACCGAAACGAACTCGGCACCGGCCGGCAGCGGCTTCCAGAGGGTGCGGAAGGTCTCGACCCCCTCCTTGCACTGGCCTTCGACCTCGCTGGGGTAGAGACCCTGCTGCACCCGCCGCCGGAACTCCGCCTGCTGCGCTGCGGCCGTCAGTCCTGCGGTGACGGCCGGTTCGCCATTGGCTGTCGACGGGGTTGTTGGGCGTTTTTCCGCTGTGTCGAGCCGATCGGTCTCTTCGTCGCTGTCAGCCGGTGCCGCCGGCCTGGGCTGGGCCGCCGAGGGTGCAGCAGCGGATGCCTCGACGGTGGCCGGCTGCTTGCCGGCCGTGCTGCCGCCACCGAGCAGGCCGCTTTGATGCAGCATGCCGAGCAGACCGGTCACGGCGACGATCAGGGTGCCGGTGGCGGTCAGAACCCCAGGCAGGGTCTGCCACCAGGGAGCGCCCGGTTTCTGTTCAGTCATGGATCAGTTGCTCCTTCATGGGTTGTGCATCCATCGAATGGGAGGTCGCAGCATAAGCAGGGCTGTCCAGCTTGGCAAAGCAGCGTTGCGCGCCGGCAGGGTCACTCCGGCGTCATCGGTGCCGGCCGGAAGTGGCGCTGTGGCGTGACGGCCAGCAGTGCAAAGGCGACCAGACTGATCACGCTGGCGAAGGCGAAGACGCTGCGGTAGCCCATCGCCAGCACCAGATGGCCGAGGATCAACCCCGCCGCCGCCAGACCGAAGTTGAAGGCGCCGCTGTAGGCCGCCATCACCTTGCCGCGCTCCTGCGGGGTGGCGCAGTCGATGGCCACTGCATTCAGTGCCGGGTAGTAGACGCCCTGGGTCAGTCCGAGAATGGCGCCCGCGACATACAGGTTCAACTGGTCCAGCCAGACCAGCGCCAGCGGGGTCAGCACATAGAGCAGCAGGCTGGCGCGCACCACCCGCAGCCGCCCGAGCCGGTCGGGCAGGTCGCCGAAGAAGATCCGTATCGTCACCGCCACCACCGCATAGGCGATGAAGTAGCTCGCCACCTGCTCGATGCCGAGCGACAGCGCCCAGGGCTGGTAGAAGGTGAAGAGCGTGCCGAACACCCAGCCCACCATGGCCGACACCAGGATGATCGGCCCGATGCCGGGTCGGCGCAGCACCTGCCACAGCGTGGCATGGCGGGTGTCGGCCAGCAGCAGCCGCTGCTCCGGCAGCAGACGGCAGAGCAGGGCGGCCAGCAGCGCGGCCGCGGCGGTGGCCACGAACACCGGCTGCCAGCCGTAGTGGGCCGAGGTCCATTCGGCGAAGGCGGGTCCTGCCGCATTGGTCAGGATCATCACCGCGCCAAAGATCCCCAGCGCCTGGCCCAGGCGCGCCGGTGGCGCCAGATCGACCGCCAGCGTGGAGAGCGCGACCAGAAACAGCGTGAAGCCGATGCCCTGCAGGATGCGCAGCAGCCAGATCAGCGGACCGAGACTGTCGACCCACACGAAGCCGATGCAGGAGAGTGCCAGAATCAATGCACCGATCAGGGCATAGCGCTTGCGGCCGTGGCGGTCGATCAAGCCGCCGATGTAGGGCACCGTCAATGCCGAAGCGAGCCAGAACAGCGTGGTGATGCTGCCGATGCTGACCGCGTCGGCCGCCAGGGCGACCGACAGAAATTTGGGCAGCAGGAAAAAGCTCGAAAATGAGAAGCCAAAGACCGCAGCGACCATCAGCACCAGCAGAAATGGCCGGTTGAGCAGTGTTTCAGGGGGCGCTGCGACGGCAGGGTTTGACAAGGCGTTCATCCTCGATGGACTCAATCCGTGGAGATCAGTGGCAGCCGGGTGCAGGCGCCGCATTCATCACGGCGAGGGTGCTTCGCTCTCCGACCAGCCGCCGCCCAGCGCGCGAATCAGCTGCACGCTGGCACGCTGCTGGCGCACGGCCAGATTGAGCGCGTTGCGTTCGCTCTGCAGGGCCGCGACCTGCGCGGTCACCACTTCGAGGTAGTTGGCCACGCCTTCGCGGTAGCGGCTCTGCGCCAGTTGCACCGAACGTTGGGCGGCAGCGACGGCCGACTGCTCGGCCTCGCGCGCACTCTGGTAGTGGTTGAGCAGCGCCAGATTGTCCTCGACCTGCTGGAAGGCCGTCAGCACCACGCCGCGATACTTCGCGCCGGCCTCGTCAAGCAGCGCCCGTGACTGTGCCTCTTCGGCACGTCGCTTGCCGGCATCGAAGAGGTTGACGACCAGGGAGGGGCCGACCGACCAGAAAAGGTTGGGGGCTTTGATCCAGTCGCTGGCATCGCTGCTCTGGTAGCCCGCCGAGGCACCGAGCATGATCGCCGGATAGTAGCCGGCGCGCACCACGCCGACATTGGCATTGGCCGCTGCGACCCGCCGCTGCGCGGCGGCGATGTCGGGTCGCCGCTGCAGCAGGGTCGAGGGCAGCTCGACCGGAACCGGTGGTACCCTGACCTCGGTCAGTCTGGGCGCGATGCTGAAGCTGGAGGCCGACTCGCCGACCAGTGCGGCAATCGCATGTTCAACGAGCGCCCGCTGCGCCCGGCTCTGCGCCAGTTGTGAACGTGCATTGTCGAGCAGGGTCTGGGCACGGGCGACATCGAGCCCGGAGGCGATTCCGCCCTGATGGCGAGTCTGGGTCAGTTCCAGCGCCTTGACATAACTCTCCACGCTCTGCTGCAGGAAGGCACTCTCCCGGTCCAGTCCTCGCAACGCCAGGTAGCCGTCGGCAAGCTGTGCCGCCAGACTGAGGCGTGCCGAGGCCAGGTCATTGGCCACCGCCTGCTGGGTCGACTGGCTCGATGTCACCTGATTGCTGATGCGGCCCCACAGGTCGACTTCATAGTCGGCGGACACGCCAAGGGTGTTGGAGTTGTATTGGTCGGCGGCGTTCGGCGCCGGAGGAGGGCGCAACGGGCGCATCTGCGACTGCTGGAGCCGCTGCACCGTGGCCGAACCGTTCAGGCGCGGCAGCAGCGCCGACTCGCTCTGCCGGGTCACCGCCTCGGCTTGCCGATAGCGCGCCAGCGCGGCGGCCAGATCGGGGCTGTTCGCCAGCAGCCGCTGCTGCAGGGCATCCAGTTCGGCATCGCCGTAGAGTTGCCACCAGCCGTCACGCGGCAACTGGTCGGCGGGCTGGGCCGGGGTCCAGGGCGCCTCCTCCCGGTAGCTGGCGGCCACCGGCACCTCCGGCAGTTGCGGTGGCGGTGCCAACGAACAGCCGGCCAGCGCCAGAGTCAGCGCCAGCAAGCCAGTGAGCCTGCGCTCAGCCCTTGCCGGCATCGCGCTTGCCATCCGTCGCTGGTTTGCCCTCGGCAGGGCTCTTGTTCTCGGGCGCTGCGATCTGCACCGGATCGCCCTCATTGATGCCATCGGGCGGGCTTTCGATCACCCGGTCGCTGGCCGTCAATCCCGTGCCGATGTCGATGCTCTTGCCGAGATCGCGCAGCAGGGTGACCGTTTTCAGCCGGACCCGGTTCTCGGCATCCACCGTGGCGACGCGCAGCCCGGACTTGTCGAACAGCAGCGCGCTGACCGGGATGTTGAGCCCTTCCGCCGCCTGTGGCAGCGCCAGGCTCACCCGGGCGTAGCTGCCGGGCAGCAGTTCACCGGCGCTGTTGTCCACGCTCAGCTGCATCAGCACCGTGCCCGAGGCGGCCTGCACCGCCTGGGCCGAAGCCTCGACCTTTGCCGGATAGCGCTTGCCGGGCCGTTCGGGCACCGTCACCTGCGCATCGGTGCCCGGTCCGATCTTCGCTGTCTGATTCTGTGGCACGCTGACATAGAGCCGCAGCCGCCGGGTGTCGGCAATCACGAACAGCTCCGCGCCGCCACTGCTGCCGGGGTTGATCAGCGCGCCGACGTCGGTCGAACGTGCAGTGACCGTGCCGGCAAAGGGGGCCTGGATGCGGGCGAAGCCCTTCAGTACCTCCATCCGTTCGACATTGGCCTGCAGCGCCTTGACCACCGACTGCTTGACCATCAGGTCGTTGCTCTTTTCGTCGGCCTCCTGTTGCGACACCGCGTCGGAACCGACCATCGCCTGCCAGCGCCGGGCGCTCTTTTGCGCCATGGTGGCATTGGCTTGTGCGCTGGCAAGGTCGGCCCGCGCCTGCAGCAGCTGCTGGTCGAGTTCGGGGGTTTCGATCTCGGCCAGCAGTTGACCGGCCTTGACCTCGCTGCCGATGTCGACCTTCCAGCTCTTCAGATAGCCGGCCACCCGCGCATGGATCGGCGCCCGGGCGTGGGCTTCGAGCCGGCCGGGCAGCTCGATCTCGCTGGCCTGTTTGCTCTTTATCGGCAGCAGCACGGCGACTGTGGGTATTGCCTGCGCTTCGGTCGCGGCTTTCAGCTCGGCTTCGGCGTTGGCCCGGCTGAGAATGCCGATCACCACCAGCGTGGCAGCCAACAGCAGCAGCATGAGCGCGGCGAGGCGCAAGCGGGTGCGCGACAGCGTCGGGGTGGAAGGGTCAACGGGCATGGGCTTCTCCAGTGGCGGCCTCGGGCATGCGGTCATGCCCCGCTCCGGCATGCACGAGGCTGAACACGACAGGCACGAAAATCAGTGTGGCGAGGGTGGCGAAGATCAGACCGCCGATCACCGCCCGGCCGAGCGGGGCATTCTGCTCACCGCCTTCGCCCAGACCGAGCGCCATCGGCGCCATGCCGATGATCATCGCCAGGGCCGTCATCAGCACCGGACGGAAGCGGATGAAGCCGGCGTCGAGTGCGGCTGCCGTCGCATCGCCCAGTTCCAGCAGCCGCTCACGGGCGAAGCTGATCACCAGCACGCTGTTGGCGGTGGCGACCCCCATGCACATGATGGCGCCGGTCAGCGCCGGCACCGACAGCGGGGTGTAGGTGACGAACAGCATCCAGACGATGCCGGCCAGCGCGGCCGGCAGCGCACAGATGATGACGAAGGGGTCGCTCCACGACTGAAAATTGATGACGATCAGCAGGTAGATCAGCACCACGGCGCCCAGCAGGCCGAACAGCAGGCCACTGTAGGAGAGCTCCATGGTATTGACCTGACCCAGCAGCACGACGGTGCTGCCCTTGGGACGCGCATGGGCGTTCTCATCGATGACGCGTCGCACCTCCTTGGCCACCGCGCCCAGATCGCGCCCTTGGGTGGTTGCATGAATCTGCACCATGGTCTGGATGTCATATTGGCTCACCAGCGCATTGCTGCGGCTGCGTTCGATGCTGGCCAGCGCCCCGAGAATCTGCGGGCTGCTGTTGCCAGGTCCGCTGATCGGCAGGTTGGCCAGTGTCGACAGGGAGTCGAGCTGATGTTGCGGTGTCTGCATCACGATCGGGTAGGAGACGCCATTGACCGGATTGAGCCAGAAGGTGGGTGCCACCTGACTGCTGCCGGCCAGGTTGACCAGCAGGCTGTTGGTCACATCGCGGGTGGTGAGCCCCACCTGCTGCGCCTGGGTGCGATCGAGATCGACCCTGAAGACCGGGTTGCTGCGTGACTGCTGGATGCGCGCATCGGCAATGCCGGGAATGCGCCGGATCTTGCTCAGCAGCAGGTTGGCATGGTCGAAATTGGCATCGAGGTTGTTGCCGCGAATCTGCACATCGATCGGTGCCGGCGCACCGAAGTTGAGAATCTGGCTGACGATGTCGGCGGGCGGAAACGAAAAGGTGACGCCGGGAAACAGCCGTGGCAGCTGCTCGCGCAGCGCGCGCACATGGTCGGCCGTGGGGGCGTGTCCCGGCTTCAGGGCGATCTGGATGTCGCCATCCTGACTCCCCATCACCCCGGTGTTGTTATAGGTCAGGTTGATGCTGCTGATCGGCAGGCCGATGTTGTCGACCAGGGTGGCGATCTCATCGGCCGGAATGATGCGGCGGATGGCCGCCTGGATTCTGGCGAACTGGGCAGCGGTCTCTTCGACCCGGGTGCCGACCGGCACACGGGCGTGGATCAGAATCTGCCCGCTGTCGACCGCCGGGAAGAAGTTGCGGCCCAGAAAGGGCACCAGGGCAAAGGAGGCCAGCACCAGCAGCATGAAACCGCCGACGAAACGGCGACGGTTCGCCAATGCCAGCAGCAGGAGTTGTCGATAGAGGTCACGAAACCGCTCGAAACCGGCCTCGAAGCGGCGCTGGAAGCGCACCAGCGGGTTGCGCGAGGGCGGCAGCGCCAGGTCGTTGCCATGCAGGTCGGTGTGGGACGCATGGGTGCGCAGCAGATGGTTGGCCAGCGTCGGCACCAGTGTGCGTGACAGCAGGAACGAGCAGATCATCGCAAAGATCACCGACTTGGCCATTGGCACGAACAGGAAGCGGGCGACCCCTTCGAGAAAGAACATCGGCACGAAGACGATGCAGATGCACAGCAGCGAGACGAAGGCCGGCGTGACGATCTGCCGGGCGCCATCCATGATCGCGGTTTCGACCAGCTTGCCCTGTTCGAGGTGCCAGTTGATGTTCTCGATGGTCACGGTGGCATCGTCGACCAGAATGCCGATCGCCAGCGCCAGACCGCCCAGGGTCATGATGTTGAAGGTCTCTCCGGTCAGCGACAGGGCGATGATCGCCCCCAGCACCGACAGCGGAATCGACAGCGCGATGATCAGCGTGGCCCGCCAGCTGCCCAGAAACAGCAGGATCATCAGGCTGGTCAGCACCGCGGCGATCACGCCTTCGACCGCCACGCCGGTGATGGCAGCACGCACGAACAGCGACTGGTCGTTGATCAGTTCGACCTTCAGGTTCTCCGGCAGCGAGGGGGTGATTTCGGCCAGCTTGCGCTTGACCCCATCGACGATCGCCAGCGTCGAGGTCGACCCGTTCTTCAGCACCGACATCAGCACCGAGCGGTTGCCGTCGACATGGACGATGTTGCTCTGGGGCGGATTGCCATCGCGTACCTGGGCGACATCGCGGATGTAGACCATCGCACCATTCACCACCCTGATCGGCAGATTGCCCAATTCGGCAATCGCATCGGGCGCGCTGTTCAGTTGCATGGTGTATTCGAATTCACCGATCTTCTGCTTGCCGATCGGCACGATCAGGTTCTGTGCCGCCAGTGCGTTGGCGACATCCTGTGCCGACAGGCCGCGCGCCTGCAGCGCGGTGGGGTCGAGATCGATCAGCACCTGCCGGCTCTTGCCGCCATAGGGGTAGGGAATCGCCAGACCCGGCACCGTGATCAGACCGATGCGGACGCTGTTCAACCCGATGTCGGCCAGGCTTTGCTCGGACATTCCCTTGCCCGAGAGCGCCAGCTGGATGATTGGCACCGTCGAGGCTTCGTAGTTCAGGATCAGCGGCGGTGTCGTGCCGGCCGGCATCTGTCGGATCCCCACCTGCGAGGCTGCCGTCACCTGGGCATTGGCAATCGCCAGATCGACACCCGGCTGGAAGAACACCTTGATGATGCCGTAGCCGGCGTAGGAGTTGGCCTCCATGTGCTCGATGTCGTTGACGGTGGTGCTGAGGGTGCGCTGGAACTGTGTGATCATGCGCCCCGCCATCTGATCCGGCGGCAACCCGGTGTATTGCCAGGCCGTCGCGATCACCGGAATGCGGATTGCCGGCAGAATGTCGGTGGGGGTGCGCAGCGCGGCCAGCGGGCCGATGATCAGCAGCAGCAGCGCTACCACTATGAAGGTGTAGGGCCGTTGCAGGGCGATGCGGACCAGACCCAGCATCATTGGATCGGATTCCATTTCAATCGGCTGTCATGCCGGTTGTTCGGTTGATGCCGGAACAAGAACAGACCCATCACTGCGTGAAGCACAAAAAGATAGATATCAGTCACCAAATAGTTCGATGGCTAAGCATTTCCGCACAAGAGGCGCCAGTAAGGGCGTCATGCTCAGTGCATCAGCCCTGTCACCCTGGTGGAGTCGTGGGGGGAGCTCAATCGTTGCAGAGCATAACAGCTTGGGCAAAGGACGGAAAAGCGCCTTCGGGCAGTGGCAGTGCATCTTCCTGGTGCGTTTTTGCGTTGCAAGGCCGAGCATGGCTCGATGACGTGCGTGAGAGGGGCGACAGGGTTGTTCAAGACGACTGCGCATTGCCCGTCACGACTCGATGATCAACTTTTTGCGGTAAACTTCGGCCAATGCAGAGTGCCGAGACGGGTCAACGGATCGATTGAACCGGCATGGTCTTTCCGACCGTTGCCACAGCTTCAGGCATGACCAATGAGCTGGCATCTCGTCAAGAATCAAAAACATGTTGTGGATCAACTGCCGATGAATACCCAATACCGCAAAGCCCTGCCCGGCACTTCTCTCGACTACTTCGACGCGCGCGAAGCCGTCAACGCCATCCAGCCCGGCGCCTGGGACCGGTTGCCCTACACCGCCCGCATCCACGCCGAGAACATCGTGCGCAAGGCCGATCCGGCCATCATTGATGAGTGCCTGAAACAGATCATCGAAGTGAAACGCGAGCGCGATTTTCCGTGGTTCCCGGCCCGCGTCGTGTGCCATGACATCCTCGGCCAGACCGCGCTGGTCGATCTCGCCGGCCTGCGTGACGCCATTGCCGAGCAGGGCGGTGATCCGGCGAAAGTGAATCCGGTGGTGCCGGTGCAGCTGATCGTCGATCACTCGCTGGCGGTGGAGTGCGGCGGGTTCGATCCGCAGGCCTTCGAGAAAAACCGCGCCATCGAGGATCGTCGCAATGAAGACCGCTTCCACTTCATCGAGTGGACCAAGCTCGCCTTCGATAACGTTGACGTGATCCCGGCCGGCAACGGCATCATGCACCAGATCAACCTGGAGAAGATGTCGCCGGTGATCTATGTGCAGGACGGTGTGGCCTTCCCGGACACCTGCGTGGGCACCGACAGCCACACGCCGCACGTGGATGCCTTGGGCGTGATCGCCGTGGGCGTCGGTGGCCTGGAAGCCGAGAACGTGATGCTCGGCCGCGCCTCCTGGATGCGGCTGCCGGAGATCGTCGGCGTGAAACTCACCGGCCAGCGCCAACCGGGCATCACCGCCACCGATATGGTGCTGGCACTCACCGAGTTCCTGCGCCAATCGAAAGTGGTCGGCGCCTATCTGGAGTTTTACGGCGAGGGCGCTTCCTCGCTGTCGATCGGCGACCGCGCGACCATCTCCAACATGGCCCCGGAATACGGCGCCACCGCAGCGATGTTCACCATCGACCAGCAGACGCTCGACTACCTGCGCCTGACCGGTCGCAGTGACGAACAGGTGAAACTGGTCGAGACCTACGCGAAAGAAGCCGGCCTGTGGGCCGACGCGCTGAAAAGCGCGGTGTATGAGCGTGGCCTCGAGTTCGACCTGTCCAGCGTCGTGCGCAACATGGCCGGCCCGTCCAACCCGCATGCGCGTGTCGCCACCAGCGACCTGGCTGCCAAGGGCATCGCCGGCAATCTCGACGCCGCACGCAAGCAGGAAGCAGCAGGGCTGATGCCGGATGGCGCGGTGATCATCGCCGCCATCACCAGCTGCACCAACACCTCCAACCCGCGCAACGTCATCGCCGCCGCTTTGCTGGCCAGGAAAGCCAACGCGCTCGGCCTGACCCGCAAGCCCTGGGTAAAAAGTTCGCTGGCACCCGGTTCCAAGACCGTGGCGCTTTATCTGGAAGAAGCGGGCCTGAAGGGCGAGCTGGAGAAACTCGGCTTTGGCATCGTCGCCTTCGCCTGCACCACCTGCAACGGCATGTCCGGCGCGCTCGATCCGAAGATCCAGCAGGAAATCATCGACCGTGACCTGTACGCCACGGCCGTTCTTTCCGGCAACCGCAATTTCGACGGCCGTATTCATCCGTACGCCAAGCAGGCCTTCCTCGCCTCGCCACCGTTGGTGGTGGCCTACGCGCTGGCCGGTACCATTCGTTTCGACATCGAGAAGGATTCGTTCGGCACCGACAAGAACGGCAAGCCGATCTATCTCAAGGACCTGTGGCCGTCCGACGCGGAAATCGACGCCATCGTGGCCAAGAGCGTGAAGCCGGAGCAGTTCCGCGCCGTTTACATCCCGATGTTCGAGTTGCGCGACACCACCGGCGAGCGTGCCAAGCCGCAGTACGACTGGCGCCCACAATCCACCTACATCCGCCGCCCGCCGTACTGGGAAGGCGCGCTGGCCGGCGAGCGCACGCTGAAAGGCATGCGGCCGCTGGCGCTGCTGCCGGACAACATCACCACCGATCACCTGTCGCCGTCGAACGCCATCCTGCTGGATTCGGCGGCGGGCGAATACCTGGCGAAGATGGGCCTGCCGGAGGAGGACTTCAACTCCTACGCCACCCACCGCGGCGATCACCTCACCGCCCAGCGCGCCACCTTCGCCAATCCGCAGTTGGTCAACGAGATGGCGGTGGTCGACGGCAAGGTGAAGAAGGGTTCGCTGGCGCGGGTCGAGCCGGACGGCAAGGTGATGCGCATGTGGGAAGCGATCGAGACCTACATGAACCGCAAGCAGCCGCTGATCATCATCGCCGGCGCCGACTACGGCCAGGGTTCATCGCGTGACTGGGCGGCCAAAGGGGTGCGTCTGGCCGGTGTGGAGGCGATCGTCGCCGAGGGCTTCGAGCGCATCCACCGCACCAACCTGATCGGCATGGGTGTGCTGCCACTGGAGTTCAAGCCGGGCACCAACCGCAAGACGCTGGCGCTCGACGGCACGGAGACCTACGACGTCATCGGCAAGCGCACCCCGCGCGCCGACCTGACGCTGGTCATCCATCGCAAAGATGGTGAGAAGGTGGAAGTGCCGGTCACCTGCCGTCTCGACACAGCCGAAGAGGTCTCCGTGTATGACGCGGGTGGTGTGTTGCAGCGCTTCGCGCAGGATTTTCTGGCCGCGGCGAAGAGCGCTTGAGGTAGACCATGGCACAGGCCCCACAAATCAAAATTCCCGCCACCTACCTGCGCGGCGGCACCAGCAAGGGCGTGTTCTTTCGCCTGCAGGATCTGCCGACCAGCTGTCAGCAGCCGGGTGAAGCGCGCGACAAACTGTTCCTGCGCGTGATCGGCAGCCCCGATCCCTACGCCGCGCAGATCGACGGCATGGGCGGCGCTACCTCCAGCACCAGCAAGTGCGTGATTCTTTCCAAAAGCACGCAGCCCGATCACGACGTTGATTACCTTTATGGGCAGGTCTCCATCGACAAGGCCTTCGTCGACTGGAGCGGCAACTGTGGAAACTTATCCACCGCTGCCGGTGCCTTTGCGATTCATGCCGGGCTGATCGATGCGTCGCGCGTGCCGCAGAACGGCATCTGCGTCGTGCGCATCTGGCAGGCCAACATCAAGAAAACCATCATCGCACAGGTGCCGGTGACCGATGGCCAGGTGCAGGAAACCGGTGATTTCGAACTCGACGGCGTGACCTTTCCGGCGGCCGAAATCGTGCTCGAATTTCTCGATCCGTCCGATGATGGCGAGGACGGCGGCGCGATGTTTCCCACCGGCAATCTGGTTGATGACCTCGACGTGCCCGGTATCGGCACACTCAAGGCGACACTGATCAGCGCCGGCATTCCCACCGTGTTCGTCAATGCCGAAGAGATCGGCTACAGCGGCACCGAACTGCGTGAAGCCATCAACACCGATCCGAAGCAACTTGAGCGCTTCGAGCAGATCCGCATCGCCGGTGCGCTGCGCATGGGCCTGATCAAGACGCCGGAAGAGGCCCAGACGCGCCAGCACACGCCGAAGATCGCCTTCGTGGCGCCGCCGAAGGATTATGTGGCGTCCAGTGGCAAACAGATTGCGGTGGGCGACATCGACCTGCTGGTGCGTGCGCTCTCGATGGGCAAACTGCACCACGCCATGATGGGCACCTGCGCGGTCGCCATTGGCACCGCGGCAGCCATTCCCGGCACACTGGTCAACCTGGCCGCCGGTGGCGGCGAGCGCGAGGCGGTGCGCTTCGGCCATCCGTCGGGCACCCTGCGCGTGGGTGCCGAGGCGCGGCAGGAAAACGGCGAGTGGGTGGCGAAGAAGGCGATCATGAGCCGCAGCGCGCGGATCTTGATGGAAGGCTGGGTGCGGGTGCCGAAAGGAAGCTTCTGAGCCGCAAGCGACTACCCGGCAGTCCACTGGTCGATGGTGATGTGACCGGGTTGCGCCCGGATCCGTTGCAGCCACGCCAGCACGGCCGGATAGCGTGACAGATCGAAGCCGCCCTCATGGGCCTCGTGGGTGTAGGCATAGAGGGCGATGTCGGCGATGGTGTAACGCTCAGCGACCATGAACTGACGGTGCTGCAGATGCTCATCCATCACCGCCAATGCCTGATTTCCGGCCTTTTGCTTCTGTGCCAGCAGCTCAAGGTTGAAGGGTGTCGGTTCGAACCCCTTGATCACAAGCCAGAACCTTGGCGTGGCGATGTTCGGCTCATGGCTGTACTGCTCGAAGAAGAGCCACTGCATCACCTGCGCCTGTTCGAGGCGCTCCGTCGGCCAGAAGGGTGTGCCTTGGGACAGAAAACAGAGAATGGCATTGGATTCCGGCAGGCAGCTGCCATCCTCCAGCTCAAGCAGCGGAATGCGGCCGTTGCGGTTCTTTTTCAGGAACGCCGGCGTTCTGGACTCCCCCCGCAGAATGTCGATCGGCAGGTACTGGTAAGGCTGTGACAGTTGCGCCAGCAACAGTCGCACCTTGTAGCCGTTGCCCGATCTGGGGTCGTCGTAGAGCTTCACGCTGCGCCTCATTGCATTCGTCGCTGTAAAAAGCCCTCTTCGGCGGTGATGATTGCGATCCACCCTGCAGGCGGCCTCAGGCACTCCAGTACAGATCGAGCGGCACCCTCTGCTGCTCCAGCACTGCCCGCACCGGGCAGGTTTCGACCGCGCCGGGTTGTCGCGCCTGCAGGTAGCGTTGCCACTTCTGTTCGCCCTCGATGTGCAGATAGAGCTGCCGGCTGTCGAGCAGGGTGGCGAGGGTCAGGCTGACGCGCGGATGGTCGACGCCGGCCGGCGGCATGGCGGCAAAGGTGGCGCTGTGCTGTTCATGCAGACCGGTTTGCAGCTGCGGACTGCCTGGAAAGAGCGAGGCGGTGTGGCCATCCGTGCCCATGCCGAGAATCACCGCATCGAACGGGCGATGCAGTTGGGCGAACAGCCGTTCGCTTTCGGCATGGCCGAGCCAGGGGTCGGCAGCGGCGGTCACCAGTGGCACGAACCGCGCCGCCGCGGCGGCTGCGCGCAGAAGTTCGCGCCTGACCAGCCCGGCATTGCTGTCCGGATGGGTTTCTGGCACCCAGCGGTCGTCGGTCAGGCTGACGATGATGCGTGACCAGGGCAGTGGCTGCTGGCTCAGTCGCTGAAAGAGCGCTGTCGGCGTACGTCCACCGCTGACCAGCAGTGTCGCCGCCGCACGCTGGTCGAGGGCCTGTTGCAGGTCGGCGACGATGGACTGGGTCAGTGCCGCGACCAGTTGTGTCGAGTCGGCGAAACGGTGCTCGCGAACCACGTCGGCTCACTCCTCGTGCCAGGTGAAGCCATCGCGCTCGATCAGTGCGATGGCGGCGGTGGGTCCCCAGGTGCCGGAGATGTACTTCTTGAGGTTTTCTGGGTGCTGGTCCCAGCCGGCGAGGATCGGCTCACACCAGCGCCAGGCGGCCTCCTGCTCATCGCGGCGCATGAAGAGCGTCGGTCGACCGCGAATCACATCGATCAGCAGCCGTTCGTAGGCATTGGGCAGCCGCCCCTTGAAGGTTTCGGCGAAGTCGAGGTTGAGATCGACCGAGCGCAGTTGCATGCCCGGTCCGGGCTGCTTGGCCATCATCGCCAGCCGGACCCCCTCCTCGGGCTGCAATCGCAGCACCAGCCGGTTGTTGATCAGCGCGCCGGAGCCGGGCTCGAAGATCGAGTGGGGCACCTGGTGAAAATTGATGACGATCTCGGAGATGCGGTTCTGCAGCCGCTTGCCGGTGCGCAGGTAAAACGGCACGCCGGCCCAGCGCCAGTTGGAGATCTGGGTCTTGATGGCGACGAAGGTCTCGGTGCTGCTGAGCGGATCGATGCCCGACTCGTCGAGGTAGCCGGGCACCGGTACGCCGCCGACCGCGCCGGCACGGTACTGTCCACGTACGGTCTGGCTGGTCACGTTCTGCGCGGTGATCGGTTCCAGTGCATTGAGTACCTTGACTTTCTCGTCGCGGACCGCATTGGCATCGAGGGTCGAGGGGGGCTCCATCGCCACCAGGCAGAGCAGTTGCAGCAGGTGGTTCTGCACCATGTCGCGCAGTGCACCGGCCTGGTCGTAGTAGCCGCCGCGTCCTTCGACCCCCACCTGCTCGGCCACGGTGATCTGCACATGGTCGATGAAACCAGTGCGCCAGATCGGTTCGAACAGGGCATTGCCAAAGCGCAGCACCATCAGGTTCTGCACGGTCTCCTTGCCCAGGTAGTGGTCGATGCGGTAGATCTGCTGCTCGCCGAAGACTTCACCCACCTGGTCGTTGATCAGCCGCGAGGAGGCCAGGTCATGACCCAGCGGTTTTTCCAGCACCACCCGGGTGCCGGCATGCACCAGTCCGGCCTGTCGCAGTTGGTGGCAGATCGGTCCAAACAGCGACGGGGCCGTGGCCAGATAGAAAACGCGTGGGGTGTCGTGGTCGCCATGCAGCCGCTGACGCAGCTGCTGATAGCCCTCGGGCTGGCTGCCGTCGAGTTCGACATAGTCGACAAAGGCGGCGAAGCTGTTGAAGCTGTGCTCCTCGAAGTGGGAGCCCGCCACATATTTCTGCAGGGCGCGCCGCAGTTCGACCAGATAGCCTTCGCGGTTCAGCGGGGTGCGCGAGACCGCGATGATGCGGCAGTCGGCCGGGAATTGCCCCTCCTGATAGCGGTGGTAGAGTGCCGGCATCAGCTTGCGCAGGGCGAGGTCGCCGGTGCCACCGAAGACGACCATCTCGAACGGGCAGAGCGGGGTCAGGGTCATCGCGACAGCTCCAGGTTGCAACCGCCATCAGCCACGCAGCAACCATACCAGTTTTTCTCCCGCTGCATGTGCGGCGCGAACTCACCAAGGTGGCATGGAATTTCTATCTTCTTATAAAGGGCACTGTCAGCCAGGCGGGTGAAGTGGCCCTTTTTCTTGTCTTTAAGTGGCTGATCTGCATCGGAGGGCGTCATGACCAGGCTTCATCCCCGCATCGCATCGGTGACCGAGCGCATTCGCCAGCGCAGCAGTGGCCCGCGCGCCGCCTATCTCGATCGCATCAGCGCGGCCCGAGGGCGCGGACCACGTCGGCGGGCGCTCTCCTGCACCAACCTGGCCCATGGTTTCGCCGGCTGCGCCAATGCCGAAAAGCAGTTGCTGCGCGGGGCTGAGGGCGCCAACCTCGCCATCGTCTCGGCCTACAACGAGATGCTGTCGGCGCATCAACCCTTCGTCGACTATCCCGGCTGGATCAAGGCGGCCGCGATCCGCGCCGGCGGCAGTGCCCAGTTTGCCGGTGGGGTGCCGGCGATGTGCGATGGTGTCACCCAGGGGCAGCCAGGCATGGAGCTGTCACTGTTCAGCCGCGACCTGATCGCGATGGCCACCGCGGTGGCGCTCTCGCACGAGATGTTCGATGCGGCACTCTATCTGGGCGTCTGCGACAAGATCGTGCCGGGGCTGCTGATCGGTGCGCTCAGCTTTGGCCACCTGCCGGCGCTCTTCGTGCCGGCAGGTCCGATGCCATCCGGGCTCTCCAACAGCGAGAAGGCGGCCGCGCGGCAACGCCATGCCGAGGGCAAGCTGAGCCAGATCGAACTGCTCGATGTCGAGGCGCGCGCCTACCACAGTCCCGGCACCTGTACCTTTTATGGCACGGCCAACTCCAACCAGATGTTGATGGAAGTGATGGGACTGCATCTGCCGGGATCGGCCTTCATCAACCCTGGCACGCCACTGCGGCGCGCCTTGACCGAGGCGGCAGCACAACGGGCCATGGAGATCACCGCACTGGGACCGCACTGCACACCGGTGGGGGAGGTGATCGATGAGCGGGCCATCGTCAATGGCATCGTCGGCCTGCTGGCCACCGGCGGTTCGACCAACCACTGCATCCACCTAGTGGCCATCGCCCGGGCCGCCGGCATTCTGATCGACTGGAACGATTTCGACGCACTGTCGGCGGTGGTGCCACTGCTGGCGCGCATCTACCCCAATGGCGCGGCCGATGTGAACCACTTTCAGGCCGCTGGTGGCATGGGACTGCTGATTCGTGAACTGCTGGAAGGTGGTCTGCTGCATGGCGATGTCCGCACCGTCGCCGGGGAGCGCGGTCTGGCCGCCTACACCGAGGTGCCGTTGCTCGATGAGACTGGCCAGCTCATCTGGCGGCCGGCGCCGGCAGCGAGTGGTGACCCTGATGTGCTGCGTGGTGTTGCGCAGCCCTTCTCCGCCAGCGGCGGTTTGCGGCTGGTCGAGGGCAACCTCGGGCGCGCCATCGTCAAGGTGTCGGCGGTGGCGCCGGCACATCGGCGGGTGTTGGCGCCGGCGCGGATCTTCGACTCCCAGCAGGCGCTGCAGCAGGCGTTCGAGGCCGGCAATCTCAGCGGTGATCTGGTAGCGGTGGTGCGGTTCCAGGGACCGATGGCCAATGGCATGCCGGAGCTGCATGGCCTCACACCGATCCTGAGCCTGCTGCAGGCGCGCGGACAGCAGGTGGCGCTGGTGACCGATGGCCGCATGTCGGGCGCCTCGGGCAAGGTGCCGGCGGCGATCCATGTCACACCCGAGTGCACGCAGGGTGGTGCGCTGGCGAAACTGCGCGAGGGTGACAGGGTGCTGCTCGATTGCGAGCGTGGCATCCTGATGGCGCAGGTGGCTGACGATGAGTGGCAGAAGCGGCCGCTGGCGACGGCCGACCTGAGCGCGAACGAGTCAGGATACGGGCGGGAGCTCTTCGCGCCGTTCAGACAGCAGGTGGGCTCGGCGGAGCAGGGTGCGACGCTGCTGGCGCCGATCGGTTGAAGTTCAGCGCGGCGGTTCCATCCTGAAAGCCCCGATCAGGCCCGCTTCTGCTGTTTTTCGATCTTCTTGCGGATGCGCTGGCGCTTCAGAGGCGAGAGGTGGTCGACGAAGAGCTTGCCGTTGAGATGGTCCAGTTCATGCTGAATGCAGACCGCCAGCAATCCCGCAGGTTCGAGTTCGAATGAGTTGCCGTCGATGTCCTGTGCCTTCACCAGAATATGCCTGGGACGTGCGACCGTGTCATGAAAGCCGGGCACTGACAGGCAGCCCTCCTCCCACTCCAGCAGTTCGGTCGAAAGCGGCCGCACCGTGGGGTTGACCAGCACCAAGGGCGCGTTGCGCGTTTCGCTGACGTCGATCACCACCAGTTGCTGGTGCACATTGACCTGGGTGGCCGCCAAGCCGACACCCGGGGCGTCATACATGGTTTCGAGCATGTCGTCGGCCAGACGGCGCAATGCCTGATCGAATGTCAAAACCGGGGCCGCGCGGGTGCGCAGTCTGGGGTCTGGATATTCGAGGATCTGGAGGATGGTCATGCTGGTGCGCCTGCGCTCTGGCGGATTTCGAAAGGGTACTGCTAAGATTATCGTATCCAGCAGCGCGCCCACAAGGCACGCTGCCGTTCACCAGGCAGCGCCTGCCGGCTCGGCCGGCTCTGCTTGAGATGAGGTGGTTGCACCGGTTTTTCAATCCCCCTTTCATGCTGCCGAATGGCGGTTCCGGTGCACGAGAGTTCGCATCGGCCACACTGTGAGTACAGAACAATGAAGAAGAGTATCGGGCAGGTCCGGACCACCGCCGCGCTGGTGTTGGCACTGCTGTTGGCGACGGTTGGCGTGGCTGCCGATGAGGTGACGTTGAAGGCGGGCCATCCCGACCGCTATGTGGTGAAGAAGGGCGATACGCTCTGGGCCATTGCCGGCCTGTTTCTGAACAAGCCCTGGCACTGGCCGCGGGTGTGGCAGGCCAACCCGCAGATCAAGAACCCCCATCTGATCTATCCCGGCGATCAGCTTCGGCTGGTCCATGTCGATGGTGAGCCCCGTCTGCTGCTCGACCGGGGCGGCGACGCTCTTGAGTCGGATGGTGTGACCCGCCTGTCGCCACAGGTGCGGGTACAACCGCTGGAGAGTGCGATCGAGACGCTGCCGGCCGAGCTGGTGGGCCCCTATCTGATCAAGGGGCGCATCGTCAGCGCGCAGGAGGTTGAAGACGCTGCGCGGGTGATCGCCGGGCCGGAAGGGCGGCTGCTGATGGGGGCCGGTGACCGCTTCGTGGCCAGAGGACTGCCTGAATCGGCGGTCCAGGCCTATGCGGTGTTTCGCAGTGGTGAGCGCTATGTCGATCCGGACAGCGGTGAGTTGCTGGGCATCGAACTGATCGAAGTGGGGCGTGCCGGTTACCTCTCCGGCAAGGGGGAGGTGGCCACGCTCGAACTCGATCAGTCGGCACAAGAGGTACGGCTCGATGATCGGCTGCTGCCGATGGTCGAGGAGCGGGTGAACTCCAGCTATCTTCCCAGTGCGCCGGCCAATGCGGTCGATGGCAAGATCATCGCCGTGCTGGGTGGAGTGAAGAAGGTGGGCCGTTACAGTGTGGTGGCGCTCAATCGCGGTCGGTCGTCGGGTCTGGAGGTGGGCAACACGCTCGCCATCAGCAAGAAACCGCCGGCGGTGCGTGACCGGCAGCGTGGTGACTGGGTCGATCTGCCGGCCGAGCGGGTGGGGCTGCTGATGGTGTTTCGCACCTTCGACAAGATGAGTTATGCCTTGGTGCTCGAATCCTCGCAACCGGGCAATGTCGGTGATCTGGTCTCCTCCCCCTAGACAGCCCTCGCCGTCAACCTGAAACCGCGATGAGCCAGCCGCTGGCGGTCGATGAGCAGCGGCTCTGGCTCGCTCTGCTGCACACGCCCGGCCTGGGTCCGCGCCGGCTGCTGCGGCTGCTGCAGGCGCTCGGTTCGCCAGCCGCCATCATCGAGGCCAACATGGATCGCTTGCGGGCGCTGGGCCTGGATGGCGAGCTGCTGGCCAATCTGCTGCGCAACCGCGAGGCCGACCCGCCGTGGCGGACGCTGGTCGAAAACGATCTGAGCTGGCTCGAACGTGACGCGCTGCATCTGTTGAGCTGGGGCAGCCCTGCCTATCCACCGTTATTGGCACAGACCGCGACGCCACCGCCGCTGCTGTTCGTGCGTGGCGATGTCGCGCTGCTGCAACGACCGCAGTTGGCGGTGGTTGGCAGTCGCAGTCCGACGCCGGCCGGGATCGAGATCGCCCAGATGCTGGCGCGGGCGCTGGCCGAGGCGGGCTTGATCATCACCAGCGGGTTGGCGCTGGGCATCGATGGCGCGGCACACCGCGGCGCGCTGTCGGTGCCCGCTGGGCAGACCATCGCCGTGGTCGGTACCGGGCTCGACAGTTGTTATCCGGCGCGACATCGGCAGCTCTGCGAGCAGATTGCCGCACAAGGGGCGGTGGTCTGTGAATTTCCATTCGGCACGCCGCCGCGTGCCGACCACTTTCCGCGCCGCAACCGGGTGATTGCCGGCCTGGCATTGGGGGTGCTGGTGGTCGAGGCCGGACTGGGCAGTGGCTCACTGATCACTGCGCGCCATGCGCTGGAGGCGGGGCGCGAGATCTTCGCTGTGCCCGGCTCCATTCTGAACCCGCTCAGCCGTGGTGGCCATGCGCTGCTGCGAGATGGCGCCCGGCTGGTCGAGCGCGCCGAGGATGTGCTGGAGGAGCTTGGCCTCACCCTGAGTGGCCGCGCTGCCACGGCAGCCGGACCGGGCATGGCTCAACCACCCGGGCTGTTGACCCCGACGGAGCGCGAGCTGTTGCGCTGCATCGACTTTGAGTCGACCAGCGTCGACCTGTTGGTGGAGCGCAGCGGACTGGCGGTCCCGCAACTGCTCGGCCTGCTGTCGCAGCTCGAACTCAAGGGCTGGATCCGCGCCGGACTGGGTGGCTATCTGCGCGATCCGGCGCTCGGTGCCGACCACTGGGCGCAGTTGTGAAGGGTGGCGGTGACCGGCTTGCAACCTCTGCGTGGCTCGGCTAGTTTGCCGGGCCCGATTCACTGTTCAAGAGATTCCGATGGTCAGTCAGTGGCGACTGCTGCGCGCCGCCCGACTGCTGCGGCAGGGTGGGGTGCTGGCCTATCCGACCGAAGCGGTCTGGGGGCTGGGCTGTGACCCGGCCAACCGGCAGGCGGTCGAGCGGCTGCTGGCGATGAAGCAGCGTGCCGTCTCGCAGGGGTTGATCCTGATTGCCGGCAGCATGGCGCAACTGGAACCGCTGCTGCGTGATCTGTCGCCTTCGCAGCGCGACGAACTGGAGGCCAGTTGGCCCGGTCCGGTCACCTGGCTGATTCCTCACCACGGGCGCGTTCCGCACTGGATCAGCGGCCATCACGCTACCGTGGCGGTGCGGCTCACGGCACATCCGGTGGCGGCGGAACTCTGTCGGACCTTTGGTGGTATGCTGGTTTCGACTTCGGCCAATCCCCATCGACGACCGCCAGCGCGCGATCGTTTGCAACTGTTGCGCTATTTCGGCACCGAACTCGATGAGATTCTGCCTGGCGCGCTCGGCGGTGCGGCCCGGCCGAGCCAGATTCGCGATCTGGCATCGGGGCGGCGGATACGGGATTAGCTCCGTCCATATCATTTCATTTGCACGATGATTTCAGGAGTCGACGATGAGTTTCGGCAGTGACGGCATTGCCCGGGTGAGTGACTATTTGCAGGGTCTGCAAGATTCGATCTGCACCAGCTTCGAACAGATCGATGGGGTGGCCCGGTTCCGCGAGGAGTCGTGGCAGCGCCCCGGCGGCGGCGGTGGTCGCACCCGGGTGATCGCCGAGGGCGGGCTGTTCGAGAAAGGGGGGGTGAACTTCTCCCACGTCCATGGCGGCAACCTGCCGCCCTCCGCCACCCAGCACCGGCCGGAGTTGGCCGGACGCAGCTTTCAGGCGCTGGGCGTCTCGCTGGTGATGCATCCGCGCAACCCCTATCTGCCGACATCCCATGCCAATGTCCGGCTGTTTGTCGCCGAGGCGCCCGATGCGCCGCCGGTGTGGTGGTTCGGTGGCGGCTATGACCTGACCCCTTACTATCCTTTCGAGAGCGACTGCCGCCACTGGCACAACACCGCCAAGGCAGCCTGTGACCCCTTTGGCGCGCAGCGCTATCCCCGACTGAAGAAGTGGTGTGACGACTACTTCTTTCTGCCGCACCGAAACGAGGCGCGCGGTGTGGGTGGGCTCTTTTTCGACGATCTGAACGAGCTGGGTTTCGAGCGGGAGTTCGCCTTTCTGCGCGCCGTCGGCGACAGCTATCTGGCCGCCTATCTGCCGATTCTGGAGCGGCGCCGTCTGCTCGAATATGGCGAGCGGGAGCGGCAGTTCCAGTTGATTCGCCGTGGACGCTATGCCGAATTCAATCTGGTCTGGGACCGTGGTACCCAGTTCGGCCTGCAATCGGGTGGACGGACCGAATCGATCCTGATGTCGCTGCCACCCCTGGTGCGCTGGGAGTATGACTACCAGCCGCCGTTCGGCAGCGAGGAGGCGCGTCTGACCGAGGAGTTCCTGCGTCCCCGCGACTGGGCCACGACCTGAGACCGGAGCGCGCATGAAACAGTTTGCCGTCATCGGCAACCCGGTGGCGCACAGCCGGTCGCCGCAGATCCATGCCGCCTTTGCCGGGCAGTTCGGCATCGAACTCGATTACCGGCGCATTCTGACCGAGGCAGCCGATTTCGCCGAGCGGGTGACGACCTTCTTTGCAGAAGGGGGGCATGGACTCAACGTCACCCTGCCGTTCAAGGAGGCCGCCTGTGCGCTGGCCGATGAGCTGGGACCGCAGGCCGAGGCTGCGGGTGCGGTCAACACGCTGTCACTGACCGGCGACGGACGGCTGCGCGGTGACAACACCGATGGCATCGGCCTGGTGCGCGACCTGACCGACAATCTTGGCATCCCACTGCTGGGACAGCGGTTGCTGGTGATCGGCGCCGGTGGGGCGGTGCGGGGCATTCTGCCGGCACTGCTGGCTGCGGCGCCCGGTGAACTGCTGCTGGTCAATCGGACGCGGTCGCGGGCCGATGCGCTGGTCGAGCGTTTCGCGGCGCTGGGCAGCCTGCGCAGCGGCGATTTCGCCGAACTGGCAACCGAGCAGTGTGATCTGCTGATTCAGGGCAGCAGCGCCGCCTTCAGTGGTGAAGGGCTCGCACTGCCTGCCAGTCTGGTGGCTGGCGGCAGCGTCTACGACCTGGTCTATGGCGACAAGGCGGCACCCTTTCTGGACTGGGCGGCGCGCTGCGGTGCCCGGCGGGTGGCCGATGGACTCGGCATGTTGGTCGAGCAGGCGGCGGAGTCCTTCCGCATCTGGCATGGCGTGCTGCCGCAGACGGCGCCGGTGATCGCGCAACTGCGGCAGCACTGACCACTGATTTCCATCGAGGTGATTGTCATGGACAACCCGCTGTTGCAGCGGCATGAGTTCCCACCCTTCTCGGCCATCGCACCGGCACAGATCGGGCCGGCGTTCGAGCAGATTCTTGCCGAGAACCGTCAGGCCATCGCGCGGCTGGTCAGCGCGCCCGACAGCGACAGTTGGGCCGGGTTGATCGAGCCGCTCGATGAGCTGGCCGACCGCATCGGCCAAGCGCTCGCGCCGATTTCGCACCTCAATGCGGTGGTGAGCGATGAATCCCTGCGACAGGCCTACAATGCACTGCTGCCCAGGCTGGCCGACTACAACGCGGAGTATGACCAGAATCCGCTGCTGTTCGCGGCTTACCAGCGGTTGGCCCAGTCGCCGGCCCATGCCGACCTCGATGCCACACAGCAGCGCATCATCGAGCATGCCCTGCGTGATTTCCGTCTCGGTGGCATCGATCTGCCGGCAGCTCAGCAGCAGCGCTATCGGCAGATCAGCGCGCGTCTGGCGGAGCTCAGCAGCCGCTTCAGCGATCAGCTGCTGGATGCCACCGACGACTGGAGCCTGACCCTGGACAGCGCCGAGCGATTGCGTGGCGTGCCCGAGCTGGCGATTGCGGCAGCGCGCGAGCGGGCACAGGGCAAAGGCGAGGCTGGTTATCGGCTCACGCTGGAGTTTCCGGTCTATCAGGCCGTCATCACCCATGCCGATGACCGGGATCTGCGTCTTGAGATCTACCGCGCCTACCACACCCGTGCTTCGGAGCAGAGTGCGCAATCGCCGCAACGCGACAATGGTCCACTGATCGAGGAGATTCTGGCGCTGCGCGCCGAGCAGGCGCGGATGCTCGGCTTCGCCAGCTACGCCGAGCTCTCGCTGGCCACCAAAATGGCCGATTCGCCGGAGCGGGTCGAGCAGTTCCTGCGCGAACTGGCGCAGCGCTCGCGCGCCAAAGCGAGCGCCGACCATGCGGAGCTGGCCCGTTTTGCCGCCGCGGACGGCATCGATCGGCTCGAAGCCTGGGATGTCGCCTACTACAGCGAAAAGCTGCGCGAGTCGGCCTTTGCCATCTCGCAGGAGGCCTTGCGCCCCTATTTTCCGCTGCCGCGGGTGATGGCGGGGCTTTTCGAGCTGATCGACCGGCTGTTCGCGGTTCGCTTCACCGAGCAGTCGCAGTTCGACCGCTGGCATCCCGATGCCCGTCTGTTTGCGCTCCACAGCGATGATCGACTGCTGGGCCACCTCTATCTCGACCTCCATGCGCGGCCACGCAAGCGCGGCGGTGCCTGGATGGGCAGCCTGCGCAGCCGTTTTCTCCGGCCGCAGGGCGCATTGCAAAGACCGCTGGCTGCGGTGGTCTGCAACTTCGATCCACCGGCGCCAGGGCTGCCGGCACTGTTGACCCACAACGAGGTGCTGACGCTGTTCCACGAATTTGGCCATGCGCTGCATCACCTGATGACCGAGGTCGACCATCCGGCCGCAGCGGGCATCAATGGTGTGGAGTGGGATGCCGTCGAGCTGCCGAGCCAGTTGCTGGAGAACTGGTGCTGGCAGTCCGAGGCGCTCAGGCTGATCTCTGGCCACTACCAGACCGAAGAGCCCCTGCCTGACGAATTGCTGGCCCGGTTGGCGGCGGCCCGCCACTTCCAGAGCGGGATGCAGATGGTGCGGCAGATCGAATTCGCCCTGTTTGACCTCTCCATCCACAGTGCCGGGCACGGCTTGAGCGTGGCCGAGGTGCAGGCGCAGCTCGACCAGATCAGGGCTGAGGTGGCGGTGGTGAACCCACCAGCGTGGAACCGCTTCCAGAATGGCTTCAGCCACATCTTCGCGGGCGGCTATGCGGCCGGTTACTACAGCTACAAATGGGCGGAGCTGCTCTCGGCCGATGCCTTCTCCCGCTTCGAGCAGCAAGGATTGTTCGACCGTGAGAGCGGCCAGGCCTTTGCGCGCGAGATCTTGCGGCGCGGCGGTTCGCGGAATGCCTTGGATGGTTTCATCGCGTTTCGCGGACGGCCGCCACAGATTGAATCGCTGCTGCGACACAGTGGTATCGGATCGGAGAGCGAGGCCAATGGTTGATCAGCCGCCTGTACGAAAGCGTTTCATCGCCGGGGCGCTCTGCCCGCAATGCCAGCAGATCGACACATTGCAGATGTGGGAGGAGGCGGGTGTGCCGCATCGCGCCTGCGTTCGCTGCGGCCATCAGCTGGCCATGACCGCCGAGTCGCTCACCCCGGTCTGGCCTGCGGGTCGGCTTGAGCAGCGTGCAGCCCCGCAGATCGAGGGGCAGCCGCTGATTTTCTTTCCCAAACCACCCGCCCGGAACGATGACTGATATTTTGCTGAAAATTGATCAAGATCAAGGCATTTTGCTTCGATATCGGTAGAGAATCAGCCCTGCTGAGCAAGGTCGTCGTCTGTTCGGCAGACAACCATAAGAATAAAGCAGTCTGTACGCATGTGTCTTGGCTTGCGTCAGGAACAAAGGCGCAAGCCGGTTTCTTTGTCACATCGGGTTGAGAAAAAACCAGCGGCTGCTATCATGGCGCGGCATTTTGTCGCACCCGGACGTCTCGTCGATGCGCCCGGTGTCGAGCAGAATTAAGAACAACTCGAACATGATTCACACAACAACGCTAAATGGAGGCAGGACGATGCTGCTCGGTGCATGGTCGCGGCTCAAAACTCTGATGGGGCTGTTGCTCTTCTCTTCAATCGCTCTTGCCGAAGAGCCGCTGTCGAAGCTCAACCTGCGACCAGGTGTGACCGAAGTCAGCCAAAAGGCTTTCGATCTGCACATGATCATCCTCTGGATCTGTGTGGCGATCGGCGTGGTGGTCTTCTCCATCATGTTCTGGTCGATCCTGATGCACCGCAAGTCTCTGGGGGTCAAGCCGGCCGACTTCCATGAGAGCACCAAGATCGAACTGTTGTGGACCATCATCCCGGTCTTCATCCTGGTGGCGATGGCCATTCCGGCGACCACCACCTTGGTGTCGATGTATGACACCAAGGAGAGCGATCTCGACATCTTCATCACCGGCTACCAATGGAAGTGGAAGTACGAGTACATGGGGCAGGATGTCTCCTTCTTCAGTGTGCTGGCGACGCCGCAGAATGAGATTCACAACCAGGAGGCCAAGGGTGAGTTCTATCTGCTCGAGGTCGATCAGCCGCTGGTTGTCCCGGTTGGCAAGAAGATCCGTTTTCTGGTGACCGCCAAGGATGTGATTCACGCCTGGTGGGTGCCGGATCTTGCAGTCAAGAAGGATGCGGTTCCGGGGTTCGTCAACGAGGCCTGGACGAGAATCGACAAGCCGGGCGTCTACCGTGGTCAGTGTGCCGAGCTGTGCGGCAAGGACCATGGCTTCATGCCGATCGTGGTGGTGGCCAAGAGTCAAGAGGATTACGACAAGTGGTTGTCCGAGCGCAAGGAGGTTGCCCGCAAGGAGGCTGAGCTGAAGAGCAAGCAGTGGACGCTCGCCGAGTTGACGGCGCGTGGAGAAGAGGTGTATAGCAAAAACTGTGCTGCCTGTCATCAGGTCAATGGTGCGGGTGCCCCGCCGGCCTTCCCGCCGCTCAAGGGCAGTAAGATCGCCACGGGGGACCGTGCCGAGCACATCAAAATCGTGGTCAACGGCAAGCCGGGCACCTACATGGCAGCTTATGGGCCGCAGTTGAGTGAAGTTGACCTAGCGGCGGTCATCACCTACGAGCGCAATGCCTGGGGCAACAGCACCGGTGACCAGGTGAACCCGATCGACATCGTCAACTTCAAGAATTCGAAATAAGGAGGGCTTCTGATGGGTACGTTAAATCCCGCAGTCGAGGGTCATCACGACGATCATCATCATGGCCCGGCCAAGGGGGTTGCTCGCTGGCTCTTCGCCACCAACCACAAGGACATCGGGTCGATGTATCTGTGGCTCAGTTTTGCAATGTTTCTGCTTGGAGGTGCCTTTGCGCTGGTGATCCGCGCCGAGCTGTTCCAGCCGGGTCTGCAGTTGGTTCAGCCGGAGTTCTTCAACCAGATGACCACGCTGCATGGTCTGGTGATGGTCTTCGGTGCAGTCATGCCAGCCTTCGTCGGCCTGGCCAACTGGATGGTGCCGCTGATGATCGGCGCGCCTGACATGGCGCTGCCGCGATTGAACAATTTTTCATTCTGGATTCTGCCGTTTGCCTTTCTGACGCTGGCCTCGACGCTGTTCATGGAGGGCGGGGCGCCAAATTTCGGCTGGACCTTCTATGCGCCGCTCTCCACCACCTATGCGCCGCCGAGCGTAACCCTGTTCATTTTCTCGGTGCACATGATGGGGGTTTCGTCGATTCTGGGGGCGATCAACATCATTGCCACCATCCTCAACATGCGTGCGCCGGGCATGACCCTGATGAAGATGCCGCTCTTCGTCTGGACTTGGCTGATCACGGCATTCCTGCTGATTGCGGTGATGCCGGTGCTGGCGGGTGTGGTCACCATGATGCTGATGGACATTCACTTCGGCACCAGCTTCTTCAATGCAGCGGGTGGCGGTGATCCGGTGCTGTTCCAGCATGTTTTCTGGTTCTTCGGTCACCCGGAGGTCTACATCATGATTCTGCCCTCTTTCGGGGTGGCCTCGCAGATCATTCCAGTGTTTGCCCGCAAGAAGCTGTTCGGTTATGAGTCGATGGTCTATGCCACTGCGTCGATTGCCTTCCTCTCGTTTATCGTCTGGGGGCATCACATGTTTACGGTGGGTATGCCGTTGGCCGGCGAACTTTATTACATGTATGCCACCATGCTGATCGCGGTGCCCACTGGCGTAAAGGTCTTCAACTGGGCGGCGACGATGTTCCGTGGCGCCATGACCTTCGAAACGCCGATGCTGTTTGCGATCGCCTTCGTCGTGCTCTTCACCATCGGTGGCTTCACGGGCCTGATGATGTCGATCGCGCCGGTCGATTTCCAGTACCATGACACCTACTTCATCGTGGCCCATTTCCACTATGTGCTGGTGCCGGGTGCAGTCTTCTCGATCTTCGCTGGCGCTTACTTCTGGTTGCCGAAGTGGACTGGACACATGTATGACGAGCGTCTTGGCAAGTTGCACTTCTGGCTCTCGTTCTTCTTTGTAAACCTGCTGTTCTTTCCGATGCACTTTGTCGGGCTCGCAGGCATGCCGCGGCGGATCCCCGACTATGCGCTGCAATTTGCCGATTTCAACATGATGGCAAGTGTTGGCGCCTTCGGTTTCGGTTTGAGCCAGTTGCTGTTCCTGTTCATCGTCATCAAATGCATCCGCGGCGGTGCGCCGGCAACGGCCAAGGTGTGGGAAGGTGCCGATGAGGGGCTCGAGTGGACGGTGCCTTCGCCTGCGCCCTTCCATACCTTTTCGACTCCGCCGGTGGTGAAGTAGCGATTTTCCTGTGGCAGGCAGAAACCAATGGAAATGAGGACCCAAAAAAAGCAGAGTCGACTCCTGTTGACGCTGACTTTGGTTGTCGTGGGCATGTTTGCCTTCGGGTTTCTGCTGGTGCCGCTGTATGACGTGATCTGCAGGTGGACCGGTTTGAATGGCAAGACTGCGGGGCAGTACGAACTCTCATCCGCAGAGGCAGTGCAGGTGGATCAGAGTCGGTTGGTCACGGTACAGTTCGTGGCTACCAACAATGACCGCATGTCATGGGAGTTTCGTCCGATGGTGGCGTCGATTCAGCTCCATCCTGGTGAGGTCAAGGAGGTGAAGTTCTACGCGCGGAATCCCGAAGCGAAGGCCATGACCGCGCAGGCGATCCCGAGCGTCTCGCCGGGCGCGACTGCGGAGTATCTGCACAAGGTCGAGTGTTTCTGCTTTGCCCAGCAGCATCTGATGGCGGGGCAGGCGGTCGAGATGCCGTTGCGATTCTTTGTCGATCCGAAGCTGCCGGCGCATGTCACCAAGCTGACGCTTTCGTACACGCTTTTTGATGTCGATACACTTGCGCATGGTGCTGAAGCCAGGGCGCAACAATCAGAATCAACCAACTAAAACAATACTGGCCAGCCAGGCAAATGAAGATGGAGATTTCCATGGCAAAGACGACAGAAACGCCTCTGTATTATGTTCCCGAGCAGAGCAAGTTGCCGGTGCTGACAGCGCTGGCTCTTTTTTGCATGCTGATAGGCGGCGGGAACTTCATTACGGCAAACAGCCATCAGACTGATTCGACTTTCGCGTTTTGGTGGATGTTGTCCGGCTTTGCCATGATGGCAGTGATTTTCTATGCCTGGTTCGGGCAGGTGATTCGAGAGAACGATTCCGGTCTTTACAGTGATCAGCTCAACCGTTCCTTTGTCATGGGCATGAGCTGGTTCATCTTTTCTGAGGTGATGTTCTTCGCTGCCTTCTTCGGAGCGCTCTTCTATGTGCGCACCTTGGTGATGCCATGGCTGGCGGGTGAGGGTGACAAGGGTGTCAGCCACATGCTCTGGCCTGATTTCCAGGCGGTGTGGCCGATGATCAACATGCCATCGGCAACAGGGTTCTCGGTGCCTTCGCAAGTGGTCGACCCTTGGCACCTGCCGCTGATCAACACCATTCTGCTGGTCTCCTCCAGTGTGACCTTGACCTGGGCGCACCATGCGCTCAAGGCCGAGCAGCGCTCCAAGCTCAATTTCTGGCTGTTCGTCACGGTTGCGTTGGGTGTTTCGTTTCTCGTGCTGCAAGCCTACGAATATTACGAGGCCTACCATCACTACGGCCTGACGCTCAATTCAGGAATCTATGGTACGACTTTCTTCATGCTGACCGGTTTCCATGGTGCGCACGTCACCATCGGCACCCTCATGTTGATTGTCATGCTTCTGCGAGCCCTGAAAGGGCACTTCAAGCCAAATGACCATTTCGGTTTCGAAGCCGCCGCATGGTACTGGCATTTCGTTGATGTGGTCTGGGTCGGCCTCTTTATCTTTGTCTATCTGTGGTAGCAAACCACCGGTCAAGTACGAACGAAGAGCCGTGTTGCGAGCCTTTGGTTTACTGCCAAGGTGCTCGCAGTGCCAGTTCTCCGCTCCACAAGCCATAGATGACGCAGAGCAGCAACAGCACTGCCAGGCTGACTCTGATTGCGAGGGAGTTGAGCAGTCGGCGGCTTTGAGTGTCTCCGCGGTCCTTGATGAAAAAATAGAAACCGCTGCTCAAGCTGGCGAGAATGGCGCAGAAGAGCAGCATAATGGTCGTTTTGAGCCACATTTCAGAACATCCTGAGGGTTGGTCGGGTTCATTAAATCATGAAAGCCGTGTCGAGACACGGGAAGGGCCTTATGCTGGATCAAAGGGCGAAGTGCCTGAATGGGCAGGTTCCTTGATTTCGAAAGAAAAGCGGCAGCGTTTTTTCAGGTTCAAGCCCAATCTCAAACTGACGGCGCTTGCACTGGTCATGTTTCCCTTGCTCTGCGCCTTGGGTTTTTGGCAGCTTGGGCGGATGGCGGAAAAGCAGAAGATTCTGGAACAGCTCGAGCTGCAGCAACGGTTGTCTCCGGTCAGCATGGAAGAATTGCCCGATCAGCTTGAGCAGCTGCGTGGTCGACGTGTGAAAATCACCGGTGAGTTCGACAACGACAGGGTCATCTTGCTCGACAACCGGATCATGGCAGGACATGCCGGTTATGAAGTGCTGGTGTTGTTCAGGACTGCATCGGGGGCAAGAAATCTGTGGCTCAATCGCGGCTGGGTGGCAGCGGATGGCAACCGCCAACGACTGCCTGAAATTGCGCCTGTGGTTGGGCAGGTAACGGTGGTTGGAGAGATCTATGTTCCCTATGGCGCTGCGATTTTGCTGGGTGCCAATCAGGCAGAGGGCCGGGACTGGCCGAAGGTGGTGCAGGCGGCCGAACTCTCCATGCTCCGCGTGCTTTGGGGTGTTGAGCTCTATCCTCACCAGATTCGCCTGCTGCCGGAACAGCCAGGGGTGCTGCAGCGGCCATGGACAACGGTGAACGTGACGCCAGAAAAACATCTGGGTTATGCGGTGCAGTGGTTTGCGTTGGCTGCAGCACTGTTGCTGCTCTATCTATACTCCTCGTGTGTTGTTGAAGAAGAGGCTGCGTGAAATCAAGTCAACCGGCAAAAAATGTAATGAACGCTCAGTCGCAGCCTCAAAAGAGGCCATGGGTGCTTTATGCAATTGTACTGGGCACCGCATTGCCGGTGCTTGCAGCCTATCTGTTTCATTATTACGCCTCGGTATGGCAGCCAGGCTCGCAGACGGTCAACCGCGGAGTTCTGCTCTCCCCGCCTTTGAATATCCAGAATTTCAAACTGCTGGATCGGGCGGGTCAACCGTTCTTCAAAGAGGAGTTTCCAGGGAAGTGGCTCATCCTGCAAATCGCCAGTGACGAGTGTGGTGAGCCTTGTCAGGTACGTCGACATGAGTTGCGCCAGGTACATGTGGCACTTGGCAAAGAGATGACCAGAGTGAATCGTCTGCTGGTCCAGGGCCGAGAGGATCGGAATTTCGTTGACGATCAGCAGACAAAAGAAAATGAGCCGCCGTTGAGGGTCGCGTACGGTGATCTGCTGGAGATCAGGCATCATCTGGCACAGATCGACGCCTTGCGCAGCGGTGAGGTGAGTGAACTGGTGTTTCTGGTCGATCCGCTGGGCAACATCATGATGTACTACACCCCCACTCACAGTGGCAAGGATCTGCTCAAGGATCTGCAGAAGTTGCTCAAGGCTTCACAAATTGGCTGATGGCGCGATGGTTACTGGGTTCAAGCGCAAACCGGGTTTCATGCTGGCGTTGTGCAGCACGTTTTTTACTCTGATCGTGGTGCTGCTGGGCGCCTATACACGACTTTCCGACGCCGGATTGGGCTGCCCTGATTGGCCTGGTTGTTATGGCTTTGTGAGCGTTCCTCGCAGTGAGGCCCAGATCGATCTGGCGGAAAGTCGCTATCCTCATGCGCCGGTCGAGGCCCACAAGGCCTGGCCGGAGATGGTGCACCGTTACTTTGCCGGTACCTTGGGCTTGCTGGTATTGGCCAATCTGATCGTGGCGTGGCGCCACCGCCATCTGCCGCAGCAGCCACTGGGGTTGCCGCTGGCGCTGGCCGTGCTGGTGGTCGTGCAGGCGCTGTTCGGCATGTGGACGGTGACCCTGAAGCTCTGGCCGCAGGTGGTGACCGCGCATTTGCTGGGTGGCTTTGCCACCTTGACGCTGCTGTGGCTGTTGACGTTGCGGCTGTCGAACTGGGGAGACTCAGCGGCGGCCATCTCAACTCGATCGGCCGGTATGCGCCGGTTGACTCGTTTGGGTCTGTTGCTGCTGCTGTTGCAGATCGCATTGGGTGGCTGGCTGAGCTCCAACTATGCGGCACTTGCCTGTCCTGATCTGCCGACTTGTCAGGCTCAGTGGTGGCCCGAGATGGATTTTCGTGCAGGATTCAACCTGTTGCAGGATGTGGGCCCCAGCTATCTGGGCGGGCTGCTGCACAACAGTGCGCGCATGGCTGTTCATGTGACCCATCGACTGGGCGCATTGGTCGTGACGGCCATACTGCTGCTGCTTGCCTTCAACCTGTTTCGCCACTCCGGAGTGGTGCGAAAGCTGGCGGGTTTGTTGCTCTTGGTCTTGACACTGCAACTGTCGCTGGGGGTTGGGAACATCCTTCTGCAATTGCCACTGCCGATCGCGGTTGCGCACAATGGCGTTGCCGCGCTGCTGCTGCTGACGCTTACGGCGATCGACCACTTTTTGAGCAGGCGCACCGCCGCCGGGAGATGAGTGTCATGAGTTCGACCTCCATGGAGCAAGCTGGAAAGCCGATCGGCCTGCTCGATCAGTTCAATGACTATCTGGAGCTGTGCAAGCCCAAGGTGGTGGCCTTGATGATCCTGACCTCGATCGTCGGGATGTTTCTGGCCGTGCCGGGGATGGTGCCATGGGATGTACTGCTGCTCGGCAACCTGGGCATTGCGCTGGTGTCGGCCTCGGGGGCAGTGATCAACCATGTGATCGACCGGCGCATCGACACCCTGATGGCCAGAACCCACAAGCGGCCGGTGGCCGTAGGCCGTGTCTCTCCAGCACGTGCCATGCTGTTCGCGTTGTTGATCGGCGTGGTCGGCATGGCCATCCTGCTGATCTTCGTCAATCCGCTCTGTGCCTGGCTGACGCTGGCGGCCTTCGTCGGTTACGCCTTCATCTACACCGGCTACCTGAAGCGGGCGACACCGCAGAACATCGTCATCGGTGGCATTGCCGGTGCCGCGCCGCCACTGCTGGGCTGGAGCGCGGTGACCGGGACGGTCGATCCACATGCCCTGCTGCTGGTGCTGATCATCTTTGCCTGGACGCCCCCGCACTTCTGGGCGCTGGCGATCCACCGCAAGGAGGATTATGCCAAGGCCAACATCCCGATGTTGCCGGTGACCCATGGGGACCGTTACACCAAGCTGCACATTTTGCTCTACACGGCAGTGCTGTTCGCGGCGGCGCTGCTGCCGGCCGCGACCGGGATGAGTGGCTGGATCTACCTGGCCGGCGCCAGCCTGCTGGGAGCGGGCTTCATCTACCGTGCCGTGCAGCTCTGTCTGGATGAAAAGTCGGGCGCGCCGATGGCGACCTTTCGCTACTCCATTCTCTATCTGATGGCGCTCTTTGTCGTACTGCTGGTCGACCACTACTTTCTGATTCGGCTATGAGCGGTGGGGCGACTCGCGGGAAGTGGATCACCGTAGCGATTCTCACCGTCGTCGTGACCGCGATCGGGCTGGTTTTTTCCAGCAATGTCACCAAGCCCCGAGCGCTGTCGGTCGAGCAACTGCGCACCAATGGCCTCTATCTGCTGGAGCAGCCCAAGTCACTGGGTGAATTTGCGCTGACCACGGCAACCGGAACTGCTTTTACCGCTGCCGAACTGCGCGGTCACTGGACGCTGCTGTTCATGGGGTTCACCCATTGCCCGGTCTTTTGCCCCACCACGCTGGCCACGTTGAACGAGCTGGTCACTGGCAAACTGGGTGAGACGCCCTATGCGGCCGACACCCGCGTGGTGATGGTGTCGCTGGACCCGCAGCGGGACAGTGCAGAGAAATTGGCCGGCTACCTGAATGGCTTCAACCCCGGTTTCACCGGAGTGACCGGCAGTTTCGAGCAGATATTCCAGTTCAGCCAGAGCCTGGGCTTCTCCTTCGCCAAGTTGCCGTTGGCCAATGGTGATTACACCATCGACCATGCCGGCATGATTGCCCTGATCGATGCCGACGGCCATTACCGAGGTTACTTCAAGCCGCCGCATGATGCGGCGCAGATGCTGGTCACCTACCGTTCTGCCCGTGCCGGGCTGCTGCGCTGATCTGCGGTTCACACGAGCAACTTGACGCCGATCAATACCAACATCGAGGCGAGCACTGGCCGCAGCAGCCGCTCCGGCATCCGCGCGGCCAGGTGGCTGCCGAGGTAGATGCCCGGCAGCGAGCCGATCAGCAGACTGCCGAGCAGGCTCCAGTCGACGCTGCCCATCATCCAGTGGCCGATGCCGGCCACCAGCGTCAGAGGCACAGCGTGGGCCAGATCGGAACCGACGATGCGAATCGCCGAAAGTTGCGGATAGAGAAAGAACAGCACCGCGACACCAATCGCGCCGGCGCCGACCGACGACAGTGACACCAGCACGCCCAGCAGTGCACCGGTTGCGACAGTGACCGGGCCGAGCCAGCGCGTGCGCCAGTGGTCACTGTGGTGACTGAGTGCGAACGCCTGAATTCTCTGCTTGAAAATCAGGGCCACGGCGGTCAGCAGCAGGGCGACACCCAGCACCGAGGAGATGACCACCGACAGGTGCTTCTCCGGCAATCCAAAATAACTGAGCGCCGAGAGCGTGAGGATGGTGGCCGGAATGCTGCCAGCCGCCAGACGGCCGGTGATCTTCCAGTCCACATGCCCCTTGCGGGCATGCACCGTGGTGCCGCCCATCTTGGTGATGGCCGCATAGAGCAGGTCGGTCCCGACGGCGGTGGCAGGGTGGACGCCGAACAGCAGCATCAGCAGCGGTGTCATCAGCGAGCCGCCGCCGACGCCAGTCACGCCAACGATGGCGCCGACGACAAAACCAGAGAAGATGTAGGCAGATGTCATGAGCTGGGGCACGGTTCCATCAGAAGATGGCGTGATGCTAGCAGCCCCTTATAATTCTAAAAAGAATAAAAGATTATAGAGGATATAAAAAAAGAATAAGAGGGGCTGTCAATCTGCGCAGCGGCGGCATGGTTGCCGATTCTTGATGAACAGGATTGCTGACTGGATGGTGCGCAGGGTGTGGCAAATGGCCCAAGGGACAAGAGTGCCGATGGGCGATCACTTCCAAGTGAAAATCTCCCAGCTCGGAATCAGCATGTTGGGCTGATCGATGTTCTGGAAATCCTTGCCGTTGGTGGTGACCAGAAAATAGGGCTTGCCGTTCTTGGGAATCACCTTGACGGCGTAGGTGAAGCCGTTGATCCGGTATTCATGGATGGTTTTATCCTTGCCTTCGTGGATGATCACCTCGGCCTCTCCTGGCGCGGCCTCCTCGGTGAAGGCAGGCAGGGCAAGGCAGAGCGCAAACAGAATCGACAGCAGGCGCAAAGATCTCATGATGGGGTCCAGCAGTGGGTGCACGGCGAATCTTACCACTGTAGTCTTGGCGTTATCTTCCGATCTGAAGGATTCGTTGCAGAAAAACCATGAGTGAAACCCAGAACAGGCCGCGGCAGCTGGTGCTGGTCGATGGCTCTTCCTACCTCTATCGCGCCTATTACGCCCTGCCGCCGCTCTCCACCCGTGACGGAGCGCCGACCGGTGCGGTCAAGGGGGTGATCTCGATGGTGCGCAAGCTGCTGAAGGAGTATCCGGACGCCACGGTGGTGGTGGTCTTCGATGCCAAGGGCAAGACCTTCCGCGACGAGCTGTTTGCCCAGTACAAATCGCATCGGCCACCGATGCCGACCGATCTTGCCCAGCAGATCGAGCCAATTCAGCAGATCATCCGGGCGCTGGGGCTGCCACTGCTGGTGGTGGAGGGGGTCGAGGCCGATGATGTGATCGGCACCCTGGCGCGGCAAGCGACAGAGATGCAGATTCCGACAGTGATCTCGACCGGCGACAAGGACATGGCGCAGCTGGTCAACGGCCATGTCACGCTGATCAACACCATGACCGACACCCGGCTCGACCGGGCCGGGGTGGAGCAGAAGTTTGGCCTGCCGCCGGAGCTGATCCGCGACTATCTGGCGCTGGTCGGTGACAGCAGCGACAACATCCCCGGGGTGCCGCAGGTGGGTCCCAAGACCGCGGTGAAGTGGCTGAGCAGCCATGGCGATCTCGATGGCCTGCTGGCACAGGCTGCGGAGATTCCCGGCAAGGTCGGGGAGAGTCTGCGTCTGCATCTCGATCAACTGGCACTGTCACGGCAGTTGGCCACCATTCGCTGCGATCTGGAATTACCGATCGATCTGGCCACGCTTCAGTACGGTGAAGTCGATCGAGCGCGGCTGGTCGAGCTGTTCGCGCAACTGGAGTTCAACAGCTGGCTCGATGAGTACCGCGACAAGCAGCCTGCGTCAGCGAGCCATCTCCCGCTGCGGCACGAGACCCTGCTGACAGCGGAGCAGTTCGAGCGCTGGCTGCAGAAGTTGACGGCGGCTGCGAATTTCGTGATCGACACCGAAACCAGCAGCCTCGACTGCATCAGCGCGCAACTGGTCGGGCTCGCCTTTGCCGTCGAGCCGGGTGAGGCGGCCTATCTGCCACTGCGGCATGACTATCCCGACGCGCCGCCCCAGCTCGACTGCGATTGGGTGTTGTCACGGTTGCGGCCACTGCTCGAAGATCCGGGCCATGGCAAGATCGGCCAGAACCTGAAGTTCGACCTCGGCATCCTGGCCCGCCATGGCATCGCGCTGCGCGGCATCGCCGAAGACACCATGCTGGAATCCTATGTGCTCAACAGCACCGCCAGCCGCCACGACATGGACAGCCTGGCCCTGCGGTATCTGGGTCGGCAGACCATTTCCTTCGAGCAGATCGCCGGCAAGGGCAGCAAGCAGCTCAGCTTCAACCAGATCGCGCTGGAGCAGGCGGCCCCCTATGCCGCCGAGGATGCCGAGGTGACCCTTCGGCTGCACCAGGTTCTGGGTCCGCAACTCGATGCCGAACCCCGGTTGCGGCAGGTCTATCGCGAGCTGGAGCTGCCGCTGGTGCCGATCCTGTCGCGCATCGAGCGTGCCGGTGTGCTGATCGATGCCGAGCGGCTCACCCGCCACAGCGGCGAGCTGGCCGTGCGTATCGCCGAACTGGAGCAGCAGGCCTGGCAACTCGCCGGGGCCACCTTCAATCTCGGTTCGCCCAAGCAACTGCAGGAGATCTTCTACGAGCGGCTCCAGTTGCCAGTGCTGCAACGCACGCCCACCGGGCAGCCCTCGACCGCCGAAGCCGTATTGCAGGAGCTGGCGCTCGACTATCCGCTGCCCAAGGTGCTGCTGGAGCACCGCAGCCTCAGCAAGCTCAAGTCGACCTACACCGATCGCCTGCCGGAGCAGATCCATCCGCTCACCGGTCGGGTGCACACCTCCTACCATCAGGCTGTTACCGCCACCGGCCGGCTCAGCAGCTCCGACCCTAACCTGCAGAACATCCCGATCCGCACGTCGGAGGGGCGACGCATCCGCCAGGCGATCATCGCTCCAGCGGGTCATCAGCTGCTGGCCGCCGACTATTCGCAGATCGAACTGCGCATCATGGCCCACCTCTCCGGCGATGCCGGTCTGTTGAATGCCTTTGGCCGTGGGCTCGATGTCCACCGCGCCACCGCTGCCGAGGTGCAGGGCATCCCCTACGAGCAGGTGACCAGCGAAGAGCGGCGCCGTGCCAAGGCCGTCAACTTCGGCCTGATCTACGGCATGTCCGCCTTTGGGCTGGCGCGGCAGTTGGGCATTTCGCGCAACGAGGCGCAGGGCTACATCGATGGCTACTTCAGCCGCTATCCCGGTGTGCTCGACTACATGGAGCGGATTCGGCAGACGGCCCGTGAGCAGGGCTATGTCGAGACCCTCCATGGGCGCCGCCTGCATGTGCCAGAAATCCACGCGCGCGACCAGGCGCGCCGTCGCGCTGCCGAGCGCACCGCGATCAACGCGCCGATGCAGGGCAGCGCCGCCGACATCATCAAGCTGGCGATGATCCAGCTCGATGAATGGCTTGAACGCACGCGGGCACCGGCACGGATGATCATGCAGGTGCACGATGAGCTGGTGCTGGAGGTGGCCAACGAAGCGCTGGAGCAGGTCAGACCCGAAGTGAAGCGGATCATGGAGCAGGCGACGACGCTGGCTGTACCGCTGCTGGTCGAGATCGGTACCGGGCCCGATTGGGATGTGGCGGCCCAGCGCTGAGAGGCGCACCATTGGGAACCGAACCCTCAGGTCCCAAAAACCGACTACGCTTTAAAGCCATGGAGTCGGTTTTGGCAAAGCCGTTCAGTATCGATCGATCAGCTCTGGATGCGTGATGTCGTATAGGCCGCGTGCGTTTCAATCTTTTCCATCAACTCCCTGTCGACCAATGAGGCCGCGCCTCGGGTGTGGCATCGAGTGAAAATGGTCCTGCAGGACACGACCTTGCCCAGTGGCGGGGTTGATTCCACGGCACTCACTGCAAAGGTGCATGGCGAGCAGGTTCGTCTGCTCTATGCCAGCCTGCCGCTGTCATTGCTGATCAACGTCGTCAATGCCTCGCTGCTGGCATTCATCCTGTGGGGAGCCATCGACACGACCCGTCTGCTGAATTGGCTGGTGTCGATTCAGTTGGTGACGCTGGGGCGTGGCCTGCTGCTGCTCGGCTATCGACGCATGGCATCCGATGTGACTCGGCCCAAGGTCTGGATTCGAGGGTTTCGCATCGGCGTGGTGGCGGTGGGTCTCTGTTGGGGGGTGGCCGGCTGGTGGCTGTTCATCCCCGATGACGTGGCCCACCAGGCATTTCTGGCCCTGGTGCTGGCCGGCATGTCGGCTGGTGCGCTGAGTGCGATGTCGGCTGACCGACCCTCGGTGCTGGCGTTCATGCTGCTGTCGCTGCTGCCGCTGCTGGTTCAGCTTATGGTCGCGCAAGCGTCGATCCAGCTTGTCATGAGCGTCATGGTGTTGCTGTTTCTGGCCAGCCTCATCAGCAACGCACTGCGCATTCATCACACCATTGTCGAGAACCTCTGTCTGCGTATGGAGGCCGAACCGCGTGAGCGGATGTTGCGGCAGCAAGAAGAGCGTTACCGTGCCCTGATCGACACCCTGCAGGAGGGTTTTCAGATTCTCAGTCACGACTGGCGTCGTCTCTACATCAACGACGCTGCCGCGCGGCAGTTGCGCCGGAGCCGGCAGGTGCTGTTGGGTGAGTTGCCGGAACAGTGGAAGAAAAGTGCGTTCTTCGCGTTGCTCGAACAGTGCATGGAGCAACGTCAGCCGCTGCATGTGGAGCAGAAGATTACCCTGCATGATGGTTCGCAGGGCTGGTTCGAGCTGAGCATCCAGCCGGTGGAGGAGGGCATCTCCGTACTGTCGATCGACATCACTGCTCGCAAGGAGGCCGAAGAGGAGATCAATCGCCTGGCGTTCCACGACTCGCTGACCCGGCTGCCCAACCGCCGTCTGCTGTTCGACCGCCTGCAGCAGGCGTTGCGGTCCAGCGTGCACAGCCAGCGACCCGGGGCACTGCTGTTTATCGATCTGGACGATTTCAAGACCATCAATGACACCCTGGGGCATGGTGTGGGCGACCTGTTGCTGCGCGAAGTGGCCAACCGGCTTGCACACTGCGTGCGTCAGGCCGACACCGTGGCCCGTCAGGGTGGTGATGAGTTCGTGGTGCTGCTCGAGGCATTGGGACCCACGGACGAGGAGGCCATTGCGCAGGCGGAGCGCGTGGCCGAAAAAATCCGGGAAAGCCTCCTTCAGCCTTACCAGCTCGCCGGTCACCATGGCCGCCACTGTACCGCCAGCATCGGCATCGCACTGTTCATGGATGCTCAAGCAAGTGCGGATCAACTGTTCAAGCAGGCCGACATCGCCATGTATCAGGCCAAGCAGGCGGGTCGCAATGCCATCCGCTTCTTTGATCCGCAGATGCAGGCGAGCATCGAGCAGCGATCGAGACTCGAAACCGAATTGCGCCAAGCCGTGCAGCAGCGGCAGTTCGTTCTCCATTATCAGGTTCAGGTCGACCACGATGGCCAGCCGCTTGGTGCCGAGATCCTGCTGCGCTGGCACCATCCTGAACGGGGCCTCATCGCGCCGGCCGAGTTCATTCCGCTGGCCGAGGAGACCGGGCTGATCATTCCGATTGGGGAGTGGCTGCTGGAGGAGGCCTGCTGGCAGCTTAAAAAATGGGAGCGCGAACCGGACAGGGCGCAGCTGCATCTGGCCATCAATGTCAGTGCCCGCCAGTTCCGGCAGCCCGATTTCGTCGAGCGGGTGGTCGGCATGCTGCAACAGACCGGCATCGATCCGCGCAAATTGAAGCTCGAACTCACCGAAAGCCTGGTGCTTGACAATGTCGCCGAGGCCATCGCGACCATGCAGAGATTGAAGGAGAGCGGCGTGCAGTTCTCGATGGACGATTTTGGTACCGGCTATTCGTCGCTCGCTTACCTGAAGAAGCTGCCGCTCGATCAGTTGAAGATCGATCAGAGCTTTGTCAGCGAGATCGACACCGATCCGGATGACGCCACCATCGTGCAGACCATCGTCGCCATGGCGAAAAATCTCGACATGGAGGTGATTGCCGAAGGGGTGGAGAGTGAGTTGCAGCGCAACTTTCTGATCGAATGTGGCTGTCTGAACTTTCAGGGCTATCTGTTCGGCAAACCGCTGCCGCTGGCGGAGTTTGAATTGTTGCTGCAGGAGCTTGCCGGCAGAAGAAAGCAGGTGACACCGATCAGGATTGGCGCTGGCGCTCAGTGAGCAGTCCATTGGCTGGCGAGGCGTCGAGCTGGCCCTGCAGGAGATTTGCTGCATTGACCGAATGGGCCCAGTTCATGGGATTTTGATTTCGTGGCTCGGCTGCTTCAGTGTAAAATGGCCGAAAAATCGCCCTCCACAGCCGCTCTGCATGCCAGAATCCGTCAGAAAACCGATCGACACTGCGCTTCAGCACGATCTGCATGCTCTGGCACGCGATGAGTTCGCCCTCGTCAATCAGACCATCCTGCGGCAGCTCCACTCCGACGTCGAGCTGGTGCGCGAGATTGGGCACTACCTGATCGAAAGTGGCGGCAAGCGGCTGCGCCCGCTGGTGGTATTGCTTGCTGCCGGGGCCTGCCAATACCGGGGCAGTGCCCACATCGACCTGGCAGTGGTGGTGGAGTTTCTGCATACCGCCACCTTGCTGCATGATGACGTGGTCGACATGTCGCAGTTGCGGCGCGGTCGCACCACGGTCAATGCGCGCTGGGGCAATGCACCGAGCGTCCTGGTGGGTGATTTCATCTATTCACGTGCCTTCGAGCTGATGGTGAAGATCGGCAGCCTGCAGATCATGCAGGTGCTGGCCGAGACCACCAACAAACTCGCCGAGGGCGAGGTGATGCAACTGCTGAACGCGGGCAACCCCGATGTGGATGAAACCCGCTATCGTGAGGTGATTCTGCGCAAGACCGCCAAGCTGTTCGAGGCCTCCGCGCAGAGCGCGGCGATCCTGGCCGGGCGTCCCGCGACAGAGGTCGAGGCGCTGGCCAGTTATGGTCGCCATCTGGGTCTGGCCTTCCAGTTGATCGACGACGTGCTCGATTTCGATGGCAACAGCGACCTGCTGGGCAAGAATCTGGGTGATGATCTGGCCGAAGGCAAACCGACGCTGCCACTCATCATCACGCTCGAACGCGGCGCACCCGCCGATGCCGCGCTGGTGCGCGACACCATTTTGAATGGCTCCAGCAACGCGCTGAATGCGGTCATCGACGCGGTCAAGCGCTCCGGTGGGTTGGAATATACCCGTGAATTGGCCCGCCATGAGGCCGAAAGTGCGATAGAATCACTGCACGTTCTCGCGCCGTCCCGCCATCGGGATGGGCTGATCAGACTGGCCCGCTTTGCGGTCGAACGTCAGTACTGATCGATCTGTTTCAGACCATTCGGGGTGTAGCTCAGCTTGGTAGAGCACTGCCTTCGGGAGGCAGGGGCCGGAGGTTCAAATCCTCTCACCCCGACCAATGGTCTGACTGCGCGAACAGTTGATGGAATGGAATCTGCTCGATATTCGTAGTAAAAAGAGCCCATTCCCCAGTAGCCGGACTCATGCCCACAGGCCAGCTCTACATCATCTCCGCGCCCTCCGGTGCTGGCAAGACCAGCCTGGTCAAGGCGCTGTTGGAGCAGGACTCTGATCTGGCGGTCAGCGTCTCGCACACCACCCGGCCGCGTCGGGTTGGCGAGGTCGATGGTGTCAACTACCACTTCATCACCACCCAGCAGTTTCTCGATCTGCTGGCGCAGGATGCCTTTCTCGAACATGCCGAGGTGTTTGGCCACTACTATGGCACGTCGCACCTTGCGGTTGCACGGCAGCTCGAACGTGGTCAGGATGTGATTCTGGAGATCGACTGGCAGGGTGCGCGGCAGGTGAGACGTCTGATCGACGATGCGGTGTCGATCTTCATTCTGCCCCCTTCGCGGGCTGAACTGGAACGGCGTTTGACCGCGCGTGGGCAGGATGGGGTCGAGGTGATCAGTGCGCGCATGGCCAAGGCCACCGCCGAGATGTCGCACTATCCGGAGTTCGATTACCTGCTGATCAACGACTCTTTCGAGCGGGCCCTGACCGAGTTGCAGGCAATCGTGCTGGCCAAGCGGCTGGAGTTGCCGCGACAGAGTGACAAGGCGCGCAACCTGATCGCCGAACTGTTGTCATGACAGAGAGCCACATGGCATTGAATCTGGCTCATTCGAGCCGTAACGATGTGACAGAAAGAGGTTTATATGGCAAGAATTACCGTTGAGGATTGTCTGCCCCATGTCGATAACCGTTTCGATCTGGTGATGCTGGCCTCCAAGCGCGCCCGGCAGTTGGCAGTCCAGGGTCGTGAGCCCCTGGTCCCGTGGGAGAACGACAAGCCCACGGTGGTGGCTCTGCGCGAAATCGCGGCCGGACTGATCGACCGTGGCTATGTGAATCGGCTCGAACGTGAAGACGAGCAGCACAGTGTGCTGTTCGACGCGATGCCCTAGGATCCTGCGTCGAAGAGCGGAGCAAAGGTGATGAACGGCGCACCGACCATCACCGCGACAGCAGTCGACAGCCCGACCGACGGACGCGAGGCCGGGCCGGTGTCCCCTGGTCTTGCGCGTCTCATTGCCACCTTGGCTGATTATCTCGACGCCGCAAGGATCGACGAGATAATCCGCGCCTACCACTATGCCGCCGCGGCGCATGGCTGCCAGACCCGCCGCAGCGGCGAGCCCTACATTACCCATCCGGTCGCGGTGGGGCAGATACTGGCCGAGATGCACATGGACCACCATGGCATCATGGCGGCCCTGCTGCATGATGTGCTCGAAGACACCAGTGCCGATGAGCAGGAGCTGCGGACCCTGTTCGGTGACACCGTGGCCGAGCTGGTCGATGGTGTCAGCAAGCTGCAGCGGATGAATTTCGCCAGCCAGGCCGAGGCACAGGCCGAGAACTTTCTGAAAATGACCATGGCGATGGCCAAGGACATCCGGGTCATTCTGGTCAAGCTGGCCGATCGACTGCACAACATGCGTACGCTGGGCGTGCTGGCGTCGGCCAAGCGGCGACGGATTGCCCGGGAGACGCTGGAGATCTACGCTCCGATCGCCCATCGGCTGGGCATGTATGAGATTCGCGCCGAACTGGAGGATCTGGGCTTTCAGGCGCTCTACCCGATGCGGGCACGTCGCATCGAGGCGGCGGTGCGCAAAGCGCGTGGCAACCGCGACGAGATGCTGGCCACCCTGCGGCAGGCGATCCAGGCGCGGCTGGAGCAGACCGGGCTGCCGTGCCGGGTCATGGGTCGTGAGCGTCACCTTTACAGCATTTACCGCAAGATGCGTGAAGAGCGCAAATCCTTCAACAAGATCATGGACGTCTATGCCTTTCGGGTCATCGTCGACCAAGTGGACAGCTGCTACCGTGCGCTCGGTGTGTTGCATGGACTCTACAAACCGGTGCCCGGGCGTTTCAGAGACTACATCGCCATCCCCAAGGGCAACGGCTACCAGTCGCTGCACACCACACTGATCGGCCTGCGTGGCGTGCCGATCGACATCCAGATCTGCACCGAACAGATGGAGGCCATGGCGCACCATGGTGTGGCCGCACGACGTTTTCTGGATGGATGCAGCGAGAGCCCGTCCAGTGGTGAGGACCGCACCAACCAGTGGCTGCAGGGGCTGCTGGAGATGCAGAAGGTTGCGGGAGATTCGATCGAGTTCATCGAAAATGTGAAGATCGATCTGTTCCCCGACGAGGTCTATGTCTTTACCCCGAAAGGAAAGATTCTCGAACTGCCGGTGGGTGCAACGGCCATCGACTTTGCCTACGCCATCCACACCGACATCGGCCACAGCTGTGTGGGCTGCCAGATCGACCAGCGTCTGGCTCCCCTCAGCGAGCAGCTCAGAAGTGGCCAGACAGTGAAGATCATCACCTCGCCGGGCGCCAGGCCCAATGTCAGTTGGCTCAACTTCGCCGTCACCGCCAAGGCGCGCAGCAGTGTTCGCCACTACCTGAAGAACCAGCAATATACCGAGGCCGTCGACCTCGGCCGCAGACTGCTGCAAAAGAGCCTGTCGGTCTGCCAGAAGAGTCTGGACGAACTGCCACAGGCGCAGATCGATCAGCTGTTGCAGGAGTATCGCCTGAACGGGCTGGATGCGCTGCTGAGTGAAATCGGCCTGGGCAACCGTCCGGTGCAGGAGATTGTGCGAAAACTGCTGCCCGGAGTCAGCGGCACGCTTCAACTCGGCATGGTCGACAGCGGCACCAATGCCCTGATCATCGGCGAAAAGGGCGGGATGCTGCTCAACTATGCGCGCTGTTGCTATCCGATTCCCGGCGATGCGGTGGTGGGCCAGCTCAGCAGCGGGCGTGGCATCACCATTCACCAGGAGACCTGCCGGCATGTCGAACCCATTCTGGGCGACAGCCTGCATTGCCTGGCGGTGCAGTGGCAGAGCGGGATCGAGGGTGAGTTCGTCGCCGGACTCAGAGTCGAGATGAAAAACAAGCGTGGCATGTTGGCCAGCGTGGCCAGTGCCATCGCCGACAGCGACAGCAACATCGAGCGGGTGACCACCGCCGACCGGCATGGCGACATCTCGATGCTGGTCATCGAGGTGAGCGTGCGTGATCGGGTCCACCTGGCGCGGGTCATCCGCAAGATCAAGGCGATCGACGCGGTCAGCCGCGTCTTTCGCAGCAGAAGTTGAGCAACCTCAGGAAGCACGATGAATCGACGCATCATCCGGACCGATCAGGCCCCGCAGGCCATCGGTACCTACTCCCAGGCCGTTGAAGCCCAAGGCACCCTCTATGTTTCGGGTCAGATCGCGCTCGATCCGGTCACCATGGTGCTGGTCAACGACTCGATCGAGAACGAGATCACCCAGGTTTTCAACAACCTGCAGGCGGTGGTCGCGGCCGCTGGCATGACCCTGGATGAGGCGGTCAAGCTCAACATCTACCTCACCGATCTGATTCATTTTGCCACCCTCAACCAGATCATGGCCGGCTTCTTCAATGAGCCCTATCCGGCTCGCGCCGCAGTGGGCGTGGCCCAGTTGCCACGCGGTGCGCGGGTCGAGGTCGATGCAGTGGTGGTCAGGCGGTAAGCCTGCTGCGGCCGACGCCTGCCAAGTGCATGTCGACAGGACAGTTTCAGAACGGAATGTCGTCGTCAAAGTCATCGAAGCGGCCGCCCATGTCGGCATCGGCGTTGGCGCGGCTGCTGCCGCCACTGGATTGACGTGGCGACATGGGCGGGCCTTCGCCGTAGTCACCACCATAGCTCTCCTGTCCACCGCCGGCGCGGCCGTCGAGCATCTGCATCTCGTTGGCGTGAATCTCGGTGCTGTAGCGCTTTTCGCCGTTTTTTTCCCACTGCTGGGTGCGCAGCGAGCCTTCGATGTAGACCTTGGAGCCCTTGCGCAGGTATTGGCTGGCGACCTCGGCGAGGCGGCTGAAGAAGACCACCCGGTGCCACTCGGTGCGCTCCTGGCGCTGTCCCTGTTTGTCGGTCCAGCTGTCGCTGGTGGCCAGACGGATGCTGGTGATCTGGGTGCCGCTGGCGGTCGAGCGCACCTCCGGGTCCGCGCCCAGATTGCCGATCAGAATGACCTTGTTGATGCCTCGGGCCATGGGGGTTCTCCTGTTGTCACGCGCGCGATCGGATGTCACGCATCGAGCAATGATAACCGGTGGCGGGCATGGTCATCCAACCGCTGCCGGTCGAGTTTGAGGTAAATCTCGCCGCTGTCGGGAAAGAGTGCCACTTCCGCAACGCCGGCAAGCGCACGCAGTTCATGCAGCAGCAGTTCGGCTTGGTAGGGATCCTCGGGAGCGGGTTCATCGAGCCGCAGATCGAGCAGCGTGCGCGGTCTCTTCATGCCGCAGGCGAGCAGGAACCAGAGCAGGCCGATACCGCTCAGTGTCAGAAACAGCGGTCGGTAGCCGTGGCTGCTGGCGAACCAGTGCATCAGGGCGCCGCCACTGGCCGCGCCGAAGAAGGCGCCGAGAAACTGGCTGCTGGAGAACATTCCCATTGCCGTGCCCTTGCTGCCGGCCGGCGCCATCTTGCTCACCAGCGAGGGCAGGGTCGACTCCAGCAGGTTGAAACCCATGAAGAAGACAAACAGTGCCGCGACCACAGACCAGAGGTCGCTCTGATCGAGCGACAGCAGCAGTTGACTGATGATCACCAGCGCCAGCGCACCGAGAAAGACCGGCTTCATCTGCTGCCGGGTTTCGGCAATGATCAGGAACGGCAACATGGCGAAGAAGGACACGCCGATGATCGGCAGGTAGTAGTGCCAATGCTGACCGACTGGAATCGACAGTTGCTGGGTCAGAATCATCGGCAGCACGACGAAGCTGGCCATCATCATGAAATGGAGCGCAAAGACACCGAAGTTGAGCCGCAACAGCTCGCGGTCAGCCAGCACCTGTCCCAGCTGCCCCGGCACGGCCTCGACGTTGCGGTGGATGATCTGCTGGCGCGCCTTGGGCACCAGCAGCAGCAGGATCAGTTCGCCAGCGATGGCCAGCAGCGCGCTGATCCAGAAGATGCCGCTCAGGCCGCTGACGTGGGTCACCATCGGACCCAGGATCAAGGCGGCCGAAAAGGAGAGGCCGATGCTGACCCCCATGATGGCCATCGATTGGGTGCGCACCTGGTCGCGGGTCAGGTCGGCCAGCAGTGCCATCAGCGGGCTGGCAATGGCGCCGCTGCCCTGCAGCAGGCGGCCGGCGATGATGCCGTAGACGCTGGATGACAGCGCCGCCACCACGCTGCCGGCGATGAACAGCAGCAGGCCCAGCGAGATCACCGGCCGGCGACCGATGCGGTCCGACAACAATCCGAAGGGAATCTGCAGCAGTGCCTGGGTCAGCCCATGCGCACCGAGGGCCAATCCCATCAGCAGCGGTGTGGCGTCGCGCAGTTCGGACTGATGCAGGGTCAGCACCGGCAGCACCATGAACAGCCCGACCATGCGCAGCGCAAAGAGCAGCGAGAGCGCGAGGGTCGCGCGAAGCTCGGCGGAGTTCATCGGGCGGTGATCCGGACAGCGGGCCGCGCCCGCATCTGCATCGACAGGTGACGCTGGCAAGGAGACCGATGGTGGGAACAGGCGTGTGGCTTCATGGTACGGCAGTGGCCAGCGAAGACCGATGGCGAATGGATCGTGTGGTCAATCAATCAGTCATCCGCGCGCCGGCCTGTCGCAAGGCGATCAGGTATTCCTCTCCCTTGGGATGGCCGGCAATGATCCGGGCCACGCTTTGGCCACGTGGATCGGTGGCATCGAGGTCATGGCCCGCCGCGATGAAGTGGCCGATGAAGCGGCTGAAATCCTCGGCGATCATGCTCCGGTAGGCCTGCAGCAGCCGATGGTGATCGGCTGACAGGCCTGCGGGAGGTTGCAGATCGAGCAGGCTGCGCAGATGTTCATCGCTCCAGCTCTGGCCGATGACGGCCTTTTTGTCCTTGCGTTTGGGGGGTGTGGTGGTCATGTTTCAAAACCAGAAAGCAGATGGCAGGAAAAAGCGGATGAAAAACCGTTGAATCAATCGCCCGGCCGCGGCAGCAGCTTGCTGCGCAGCCAGCCAAGCAGGCTGTTGTTCTTCAGCAGATTGCGGTCGATGTGCTCCAGTTCGCGCTGGAGCTGCTCAGGATTGCGGAACAGCTCGGCACGGGTGGTGATCGGAATCTGCGGATCAAGCTCCTTGACCACCCGCGCCGGATTGCCGACGGCGATCGAGTTGGGTGGAATGTCCTTGGCCACCACCGCACCGGCACCGATGATGCTGTTGTCGCCGATGGTCACCCCCTTGCAGATGATGGCGCTGTCACCGACCCAGACATTGTTGCCCAGCACGATCGGTGCAGTGGCGCCAATGGCCTTCTCGCGGTGGTAGATGCCGTGCCAGTCGGCGTCGGTCAGATAGGCGTTGTAGGCGAACATGCAGTCGTCGCCGATCTGGATCATCGAAGCGGACGACATGCGCACGCCGGGGGTGATCAGCACATGCTTGCCGATCTCGATGCGGCCCTTGCCCAGCACCGTCAACTGCACCTGGGCATTGGGGGTGCAGATGATGTGGGCGAAGTCACCGATCGAGATCGGTTGGCCATAGATCAGCAGATGCCACGGCTTCAGGATCGCATGACCGTGGCCGAGATGGGTCAATTGCGGCGCGACGAAATGGCGCGTATAGAAGCTCTGCACCGCCATGTGCAGTCGCTTGATGTAGTAGGGGCGGTGTTCGTTGATCAAGATCCGTTGCCGTCAACTGAATTGAAGGCGGCATGATACGGAAGTTGCCGCGGTGACGGTAGCGCTCGAGGCGCGGATCGGGCGTCGAGGGGCGTTCTGCTCTGGCGCGGCGGGCCGATGAGCAAAAAGATGTGCGACCACCCCGATCCGGCTGAAGCGGGGTGGTCGCCGACAACTGTGGTGGGCTATTCGACCTTGACGTCGATTGCCTTGGGCGTGCTCTTCTGGCTCTTTTCGAGATGCAGGTTCAGCATCCCATCCTTGAAGGTTGCCTTGACCTTGTCTGGGTCGACATTCTCCGGCAGGGAGAAGCTGCGAACGAAGCTGCCGTAGTGGCGCTCGATGCGGTGGAACTTCTTGCCTTTTTCCTCTTTTTCCTGCTTTCGCTCGCCGCGGATGGAGAGCACGCCGTTCTCCACGCCGATCTTGATGTCCTCCCTGTTGACCTCGGGCAGCTCGACCTTGATCTCGAAGGCCTGGTCAGTCTCGGCGATGTCGACCTTCGGCAGCCAGTCGCCGGAGACCAGCTCCTGGCCGATGTTGGCTCTTGGCCAGCCCATCGCCTTGCTGTAGCGGTCGAACATCTCTTCGATTTCGCGCAGTGGCTCCCATTTTACCAATGCCATGATGATGCTCCTGTGCTGAGGCGGGACTCCCTTTGCGCGCAGTGGCCGGTCCCGTTGCAGCCGCTGCGGCGCCGTGCTTATCACACACTTTGCATATGGCATCTCTCCGGTCGATTTCAAGCCGCAGCTCAGGGATTGCGGTTGAACTGGATTGGCTGGCGCAGCTGTGGATGGCCATCGCGGTCGCGAATCTGCACCTCCACCCGGGGCTGATTGTCTTGCCAGTCGATCAGCAGCACACCATGGTTGAGGCCGGTGTAAGGTTCGCCGATGCGGTAACGGTTGGGTTCGCCGGGAAAATTCTCCCAACTGTGGGTCAACCCGCTCGAAGTGATTTCAAACAGCGGGTAGGGCAGTCTGTCGAGATCGAGTCGCATGATCTCGGCGAAGTGGCGGTCACCGCTGAGCAGAACCAGCGCGGGGAGCCGGGCGTCGGCCAGCAGTTGCAGCAGGCGGGTGCGGGCGGCGGGGTGGTTGGCCCACTTCTCGTGACGGTGTTCGACCGGAATGACCTGAATGCTGGAGACCACAATGAACAGCTCGGCGCTGCCGGGGTCGAGTTCCCGCGCCAGCCACTGCCACTGTTCGGCGCCGAGGATGTCAGCCATCCGCCCGGGTGGCTCGCGCTGGAAGCGGGTGTCGAGCAGGATCACCTTGACCCGCTGTCCCGGCGGACCCTGAAGATGGCTGGCGTAGATGCCCGCCCGACGACGCCGGGGGCTGTTGGCCGGTTCGTCGAGAAAATCGAGCAGCAGGCGCTGGCTTTCGACTTTTTGCCGATAGCTGCGATCGCCATCGTTGCGGCCGTAGTCATGGTCATCCCAGGTGCCGATGACCTGGCAGCAGGCCAGCAGTTTCTGGTAATCGGGCTGGCTCTTCTGCTGCCGATAGAGTTTGGCCATGCTGTCCATCTCTTCGGTGTCGGCATAGATGATGTCGCCACTCCAGATCCACAGTTGCGGGCGCAATTGCAGCACAGCCGGCCAGATCGGTTGTGCCTGGTCGGAGCGGTTGCAGGAGCCGAAGGCGATGCGATCGAGCGGTGCTTCGCTGGCGCTTGCCAGTGTGCCGCACAGCAGAAGTCCCAGCAGCAGGAAGTGGCCCGCTCCGCGCCGGCGTCGGTGTGACTCACCCCTTTTCATGCGCGGTCCAGAGGCTGTAGGGATGCTGGCTGAGGCAGGCATTGCTGTAGCGCGGATCGTCGCTGACCTCGCGGCCGACCCAAGGCGGCAGTTCGACAAGCTCGTCGACGTGTTCCAGTTCGACCTCGGCGAGCATCAGCCCGCTGTTGGCGCCAGCGAAGATGTCGACTTCCCACAGGTGTTGGCCATGTTGGAGTCGGTGACGCACCTTGTCGATCGGTGGCCAGAGGCAGAGCCTGTCGAGCATCTCCTGCGCATCGGTCAGCGGGATCGGGTATTCGTACTCCAGGCGGGCAATCGATTGGCCAGGCAGGCTGCCCTTCAGGGTCAGCCAGGCCGACTGCCCGGCGATGCGCACCCGCAGTACGCGATCATCAGCAACGCAGAGATAACCCTGACGATAATGGCTGGCCTGCCCCTGCGGTTGCCACAGTGCGGCGTTGACGAGGAATTTGCGCTCGATTTCGATGGCCACGATCCAAGGCTCCGTCTTGGGTCCGATGCTGTATACAGGCTGGCAGCGTCAGATGAAGATCGCGTTGCAACGGATCGAAACAGGCCGATCGGCCTGCAGGGTGGAGAGTCTCAAGGAGATGAAGCCAGTCAAGTGGCGTCCCCTAGGGGATTCGAACCCCTGTTCCCGCCGTGAAAGGGCGGTGTCCTGACCGCTGGACGAAGGGGACTCTCGGCTGTCGGGTGTGGTGGTGGAGCTAGGCGGGATCGAACCGCCGACCTCTTGCATGCCATGCAAGCGCTCTCCCAGCTGAGCTATAGCCCCAGCCTCACCCAAAAGAGTCGGCAATTATAAGGAGGGCATGTCATGCTGTCAAAGACCCGGGTTCATATTTTTTCAGGTCGGGTGCGGCGTGACGGTTTGCCACACCACGGCGCTGTGCGTGCGCTGCCGCCCGATGGATAATTGGCGGCATGGAGCCGAATGCAGGGAGGTTTTCGATGTCGATCAAGCATTGGCCGGCGGCCGAACGGCCCCGCGAAAAACTGTTGATGCGCGGTGCTGCTGCACTCTCCGACGCCGAGTTGCTGGCGATCTTTCTGCGCACCGGCGTGCGCGGCAAGAGCGCGGTCGATCTGGCGCGCGAGCTGCTGGTCGAGTTTGGTGGCCTGCGGCCGCTGCTGGAGGCGGATCTGCAACGTTTCTGCCGCGGCTCCGGCCTTGGCGAAGCCAAGTATGTGCAGCTTCAGGCCGTGCTGGAGATGAGCAGCCGCCACCTGCAGCAGGGGCTTGAGCGTGGCGATGCGCTCACCTCGCCGGCGCAGACGCGGCGTTTTCTGAGCTCGCGCCTGCGTCATCTCGAGCGCGAGGTCTTCATGGTGCTCTATCTCGACAACCGCCACCGGATGATCGCCTTCGAGGAGCTGTTCAAGGGCTCGATCAACAGTGCCGAGGTGCATCCGCGCGAGCTGATCAAGCGGGTGCTCCATTTCAACGCAGCGGCGGTGATTCTGGCGCACAACCACCCCTCCGGCATTGCCGAGCCGAGTCAGGCCGACCGCGAGATCACCCAGCGGTTGCGTGCCGCACTGGCGCTGGTCGATGTGCGACTGCTCGACCACATGGTGGTGGGCGACACCGAGGTGATTTCGCTGGCCGAGCTGGGGTGTCTGTAGGGGCGGCGTCCGCAGACCCGGTGGAGTCAGGCGATTCGCAGCGGGCTCCACTCGATCTCGATGGTGGCCGGCGGCATCACCTGCTTGACATGAAAACCGGCCTTGCGCGCCAGTTGCAGCAGGGTGGCATCACCGGTCGGGATGGTGGCGATCAACCCCTGACCAGCGGTGGCGGCCTCGGCTTCGATCAGCTCCATCATGCGACGGGCGACACCGCGGCGGCGGGTCAGCGAGCGGACGCAGAGCAGTTCCATGCGCCATGGCGTGCTTTGCCGGTCGACCACCATCGCGGCCAGCAGGCGGCCATTGAAGCGCCCGCCATACAGTGAATGCGTCTGCAGGCGCTCTTCAACGAAGCGCTGGATTCTCGCCTCATCCTGGCCGGCAAAGCCGGGGTCGTCGTGGTAGATCTTGATCAGATCGGCGACATCCTGGGCCGAAGGGGTGACGAGCTGTTCGAGCAGGACCGGCATGGTGGACTCCGGCGAATGGGCGGTGGAGATGGAGGGCAAAGTACTATAACGTAAAATCGGTGGCCCGGTGCGGCCTGCTGCGGCGCCGGCTGGCTGGCTGGTTTATACTGCGCGCCTTTGCGCTTTGCGTCGTGTAAACCATCACAAAGTAAAGGAGAGCGCCACATTGAATCCGCGTCGAGCCCGGGTCGAGCGCAACACGCTTGAGACCGAAATCACGGTCGCCATCGACCTCGATGGCAGCGGCCAGAGCCGGTTCGACACCGGGGTGCCTTTTCTTGAGCACATGCTCGATCAGGTGGCGCGCCATGGCGTGATCGACCTCGATGTGCAGGCGCGTGGTGATCTGCAGATCGATGCCCACCACACCGTGGAGGACATCGGCATCACCCTCGGCCAGGCGTTTCGCCAGGCAGCGGGCGACAAGCAGGGCATCCAGCGCTATGGCCATGCCTACGTACCGCTCGACGAGGCGCTGTCGCGGGTGGTGATCGATCTCTCCGGTCGGCCCGGCTTGCAGATGGCGGTGCCCTATCGGCGGGCGACGGTCGGCGGCTTCGATGTCGACCTGTTCGAGGAGTTTTTTCGTGGTTTCGTCAACCATGCAATGGTGACCCTGCACATCGACACCCTGCGCGGCGAGAACACCCACCACCAGATCGAGACCGTCTTCAAGGCCTTTGGCCGCGCGCTGCGCATGGCGGTCGCCCGCGATCCGGCCATGGCCGGCAGCACGCCATCGACCAAGGGCAGCCTTTGAGGCGCGGCATGGCTCAGCGTATTGCCATCATCGACTATGGCATGGGCAATCTGCACTCGGCCGCCAAGGCGCTCGAGCATGTCGCGCCCGCTGCCAAGGTCGAAGTCACGGCCGATCGACGCACCATTCTGGCGGCGGATCGGGTGGTGCTGCCGGGGGTGGGGGCCATCCGCGACTGCATCGGCGAGATGCGCCGTCTTGGCATCGACCAGTTGTTGCCGGAGGTGATCGAGCGCAAGCCGCTGCTGGCGATCTGCGTCGGTCTGCAGGCACTGCTCGAGTCGAGTGAGGAGAATGGCGGTGTCACCTGCCTCGGACTGCTGCCGGGGCGGGTCCGCCACTTCGGTGCGCCGCTGCTCGAGGCCGATGGCAGCCGGCTGAAGGTGCCGCACATGGGCTGGAGCCGGGTATGGCAACAGCCCCATCCACTCTGGAGCGGCATTGCCGATGGCAGCCGTTTCTATTTCGTCCACAGCTACTATGTCGAGGCGGCGCGTGCCGATCAGGTCGTCGGCCAGTGCCACTATGGGGTCGATTTTGCCGCCGCCATGGCCAGCCCCAACCTCTTTGCGGTGCAGTTTCATCCCGAGAAGAGCCAGCAGGCCGGGCTGGCCCTGCTGCGCAACTTCAGCCGCTGGGATGGCGCCGCCGTTGTTGAAGGAGTCACATCATGACCTTTCTGGTCATTCCCGCGATCGATCTGAAGGATGGCGAATGTGTTCGCCTGCGGCAGGGACGCATGGAGGAGAGCACGGTCTTCTCGCAGGACCCGCTGGCGATGGCGGCCCACTGGGTGGCGGCCGGCGCCCGGCGGCTGCATCTGGTCGACCTCAATGGCGCCTTTGCCGGCAATCCGGTCAATGGCGAGATCATCACGGCGATCTCGCGCCGCTTTCCGCAACTGCCGATCCAGATCGGCGGTGGCATCCGCAGCCTGGAGACCGCCGAGCGCTATCTGGCGGCCGGGGTCAGTCATTTGATCATCGGCACCCAGGCGGTCAAGCAGCCGAGCTTCGTTGCCGAGGCCTGCCGTGCCTTTCCGGGGCACATCATGGTTGGGCTCGATGCCCGGGGCGGCAGGGTGGCGACCGAAGGCTGGGCCGAGCAGTCGGGCATCGAGGCGGTGCAACTGGCGCGACAGTTCGCCGACTGCGGTGTCAGCGCGCTGATCTACACCGACATCGGCCGTGACGGCATGATGCAGGGGGTCAACATCGAGGCCACCGTCGAACTGGCGCGGGCTGCCGCGATTCCGGTGATCGCCTCCGGCGGTGTCACCTCGATCGACGACATTCGTGCGCTCAAAAAGGTGGCCAGCAGCGGGATCATCGGCGCGATCACCGGCCGGGCGATCTACGAGGGCAGCCTCGATCTGGCCGCGGCGCAGCGGTTGGCCGACAGCGAGGAGTGACCGACATGGGTCTCGCCAAACGGATCATTCCCTGTCTCGACGTCGACCGTGGCCGGGTGGTCAAGGGGGTCAAGTTCGTCGAGATTCGCGATGCCGGCGATCCGGTCGAGATTGCCCGCCGCTATGACCAGCAGGGGGCGGACGAGCTGACCTTTCTCGACATCACCGCCAGCCATGAAGACCGTGCCACCATGGTGCAGGTGGTCGAGGCGATTGCCGGGGAGGTCTTCATTCCGCTCACCGTCGGCGGCGGCATCCGCGCCATCGAGGATGTCCGGCGCATGCTCAACGCCGGTGCCGACAAGGTGGCGATCAACACCGCGGCGGTCTCCAATCCGCACTTCGTCTCCGAGGCGGCCGAACGCTTTGGCGCGCAGTGCATCGTGGTCGCCATCGACGCCAAGCGGGTCAGTGGTGACGATGAGCCGGCGCGCTGGGAGATCTTCACCCATGGCGGACGCAAGCCCACCGGCATCGACGCCATCGAGTGGGGCGTGCGGATGCAGCAGCTCGGTGCCGGTGAGATTCTGCTGACCAGCATGGACCGCGATGGTACCCGCATCGGCTTCGACCTTGGATTGACCCGCGCGATGAGCGAGGCGGTGCCGATTCCGATCATCGCCTCGGGCGGGGTTGGCACGTTGCAACACCTGGTCGATGGTGTGCTGATCGGCCAGGCCGATGCCGTGCTGGCCGCCAGCATCTTCCACTTTGGCGAGTTCACCGTTCCCGATGCCAAGCGCTACATGGCGGCGCATGGCATCGAGATGCGACTGTAGCCAACAAGCAAGCAAACAAAAAGCCCGCCGGCTGTCGCAGGCGGGCTTTTTGTTTGCCGGTCCGATGGCCAGGGTGAGCTGGCCGCATCAGATCACTTGATCTTGGCTTCCTTGTAGATCACATGCTTGCGGGCGATGGGATCGAACTTCTTGATCTCCATCTTCTCGGGCATGGTCCGCTTGTTTTTGTCGGTGGTGTAGAAGTGGCCGGTGCCGGCGGTTGAGAGCAGTTTGATCTTGTCACGCATCGGATCTCTCCTGATTCAGGTGGGTCTGGGCTCAGAACTTCTCGCCACGGGCGGTCAGGTCGGCCAGTATCTGATCGATGCCGACCTTGTCGATGATGCGCATGCCCTTCGACGAGACCCGCAGCTTGACGAAGCGCTTCTGCGACTCGACCCAGAAGCGGTGGTAGTGCAGATTCGGCTCGAACCGGCGCCGGGTTTTGTTGTTGGCATGGGAGACATTGTTGCCAGTCATTGGCCGTTTCCCGGTGATTTGACAGACTCTCGACATCTTCGTTACGCCCCTGGGCCGCATCCAGAAAAAAGGGTGACCTTTATACCAGAAAGCGCACTGCCAAGCAAAAGGCATGTGGTGTCAGGCGCGCATCCTGCCGGCAGCGGCGGCCGGCGTCGGACCTTGCAGGCGCTATAATGGCGGCCCATTCCCAGAAGCAACAGGAGAGGCCGCATGGATCAGAGCCACTTGAAACTGGCTGCCGCCCAGGCAGCGCTCGACCATCTGCGTCCTCGGCTCGATGACCGCAGCGTGGTGGGCATCGGCACCGGTTCGACCGCCAACCACTTCATCGACCTGCTGGCCGGCATCAGGAGCCAGTTCGATGGCGCGGTGGCCAGCTCACAGGCCAGCGAGGCGCGGCTGCGCCAGCATGGCATCCCGGTCTACGATTTGAATGGCGTGGCGGAGTTGCAGTTCTACGTCGACGGCGCCGATGAGATCAACCCCCGGCTGGAGATGATCAAGGGCGGTGGTGGCGCCCTGACCCGGGAGAAGATCGTCGCAGCGGTGGCCCGCGAGTTCATCTGCATTGCCGACCAGAGCAAGTATGTCGATCTGCTCGGCGGCTACCCGCTGCCGATCGAGGTGATCCCGATGGCGCGCAGTCATGTTGCCCGCCAACTGGTCAAGCTGGGCGGGGATCCGGTCTATCGCGAGGGGGTGGTGACTGACAATGGCAACATCATTCTCGACCTGCACAACCTGCGCATCGACGTACCACGCGAGATGGAGCAGCGGATCAACAACATCACCGGCGTGGTCTGCAATGGCCTCTTCGCCCAGCGTCCGGCCGACCTGTTGCTGCTGGCCACCGATGAAGGGGTGAAGCGTTATCGGGCTGCCGCTGCCATGGTGCGCTGAGCGTCCGGAAACAGGAGAAACCGTGGTTTTGAGCTATCCCCGAAGCAGAAGAAGAGGGTGGGCAAAGCGCAGCGTGCCCACGCTGGTTCTGGCCCCGTTTCGCGTGGGCACGGCCTGGCGGCCTTTGCCCACCCTACTACTGTGGTACGCTGAGCGGCAGGAAACCGAAGAAACCGTGGTCTGTCCCCAATTCTCCGACTGCAGAGCCTCATTACTTGAAACGCGGTCCAACCAACAACAATTTTCTTATTTAGGTCAACCAAACTCAGGAGAATTCAATGCGTATTCCCGCTCGTTTTGCACCAATCCTTTTCAGTGCCTTACTCTCGGCCATCATGGTCTGCATCGTGTCGGCCTTCGTCCTCGCGATCTCACAGGGGGTGCAGTCCGGATTCCCTGCACAGTGGCTCAGAAGCTGTCTAACGACATGGCCGGTAGCCTTTCCAACTGTCGCAATCGTGGCTCCCTGGGTACGACGAATAGTCGGCCGAGTAACCGCTTAATCTAGAAGCAGATGGATCGGATTTTCTCGCATAAAGGGCAGCTGCGACGTTAGATCCGCAGTGGCCTAACGACCAAGCTCACCGGCGGAGCGAAGCGGAGTCCGGTGCAGCGCATGGTTAGGCGTTACCGTACCGATATACGGCTCTATGTTTTTCATTGCTCTTGAAACGTACTCGTCCTTCTCGCCAACCGGGGCCACGTAATGCAATGCTTCCTTGGCGGCTTCGTTGCCCTCGGCGCGGGCAATAATCCATGCGGCCAGATATTGCGACGCGAAACAACCTCCGGCGGTGGCGATGTTGCCCGATGCGTAGAAGGGTTGGTTCAGTACTTCAACCCCGGCTTCTTGTACCCAGGGTTTGGTTGTGAGATCGGTGCATGCAGGAACGTTGGCGAGTATGCCAAGCTTGGCAAGGATGAGCGTACCGGAGCATTGCGCTCCGATAAGCTGGCGCGCGGGATCCAGGCGCAGAGCCGACATGACGGCTGAGTCGTTTACGACCTCTCGCGTTTTGATGCCGCTGCCGACAATAACCGCGTCAGCGGAAACCGCTTCCGCAAGGGTTGACTGCCCATGCACGGTCACGCCGTTCATTGAAGTGACTGCGCTCTCCGGACAGCAGAGCGTGACGCGCCAGTCTGGTTTCTTGATTCGGTTAAGCACGCCGAGCGCCACGAGGGAGTCGAGCTCGTTGAAGCCTTGGAAAGTGAGTATGGCGATGTGCATTTTAGCTACCTCTGATTTGGGGCATGGCGCCTAACGCCGGAAATCAGCGGCGCGGGAACCGCGTCCGCTGCATTGACATGTTAGAGCCCGCACGCTCACGTTGAATACGGCGCGTGGACAAGGCGCTCAGAGACCCACCAGATATTGCCATGCGGATCTTTGATGCCGCCTTGACGGTCGCCATAGGGCATGTCGCTGACCTCCATTTCCAGCGTGCCCCCGGCCGCAAGCGCCTGTTCCATAGCCTTATCAGCGTTCTCGACGTAGATGTAGCAAGCCATTGGCATGGGTGCGTACTGGCCGCCAGCCTCGCTTGCCATGATGGTGGATGTGCCGATGCGAACCTGCGTATTGGCAATGCAGCCGTCGGGGCGCAAGCTGCGAAGCACTTCGATGCCACCAAAAGCTTTGACAAGGAACGCAACGAATTGGTCGGCACCCTTGACGAAAAAGTACGGCGTGATCGTATTGAAGCCGGGCGGAATGTACATGATTACCTCACGATTTCTTGCGGGCGCTAACGTTGGAGCTAAGGGGCAGGCACAGGCGGCGCATAAAATGCGAAGCATGCGCCGACTGGGACTGTCCAGCGACCGCAGGGAGCGACCTTGAGCGACTTGTTAGCCACCAATGATGCCCTCACTTTCCATGATTTTGGTGGGAATGGATTTTCTTAGCGGCAACTTACTTTCGTTGTCTATATCCATGTTAAAGGCGAAAAAGTAAACCTCTGTCTCCTTCTCAACCCACCCAACCCACCATGCGACACCAGGATTTGACTCAGTTCCCACACCAGAAAAACCAGTTTTTGAATGCACTAGATATTCAGGTGCCGCCTCCGTTACCAAAGCCTCTTTTACTATTAGCTGGTTTTCTTTAGATGCTGACAATTTATTTAAATATAGAGACTCTAGAAACTCCACTTGATTAACTGCGGAAATTCTAAGCTGGCCTTCCAACCAGAATTTGTCAATGCCACCACTGATATTCTGGTTGCCATAGGAAAATTTTTTAAGGTATTTCTGCATTCTTACTTCGCCAACTTCTCTGGCGATTTGTTGAAATACGGGAACAGCTGAAACTTGTATTGCCCCTCTTAAGGTCAAGTCTCTTTCCCATTGCTTCATGGCTCTTGGCTTTCCGTCCCATTTGAAAACCTGATGCTCATTCTTTATGACACCAGTTTCTAGGCCGATAATTGCGCTGGGGATCTTAAATGTTGATGCTGGAAGATATTCCTTTGATGCACGAGCTAAGTCATTGGTAGCGCAGGATTTACTGCTACTTTTACAAAGCACGAAGACACCATTGACGGCTTCGGCAGAGAACTCTTTGTTCCAAGACGTATTTTCTGTAATTGAACCAGCTAATGCCGTACTCGAAAGACACGCGATAATTACATATGCGGCAAATGTTTTCATGGCACCTTCTTGGTGGCTAACTATAAATGGACACCCCAAAAGGTGGCTTGTTTTACACCTTACGGGTGTCTAATATCTTGCCGGGCAAGGCTATACCGAGGTTAAGCGTCATGTCAAACGTGGTAGTACACCCCAAAACGATTGTCGACCACGCCTCCGGCGGGGCATCCAAGCCGAAGCTGCTGGATGAGGTACGCGCCCACATCCGGCGGTTGAACTACAGCATCCGGGACCGAATCGGGGACGGACTGCAGAATCGGGGACAGACCACGGTTTCCCATTCTTGATCAAGGCGCTTTCCCAAACTGCGATATTGAATGAACCGTGGTCTGTCGCCATTTCCGCGCTCCGATCTCTCTTTTTCCGGTGCGATCATCGGCCGCACGAGGTGAGCGGCAAGCAAAGGGCGCGCAGCCAAGGATAACAAGCCTCAGCCTGCCGCCACCTCGCCCTGCCACTGGTGCTGGGCCAGCGTCAACCGCAACCGGTCGCCCGGTTGCAGCGCAGTGACGCCGGCCGGGGTGCCGGTCAGCACCACGTCGCCGGGCAGCAGGGTGAAGTGGTGGCTCATCGTCTGCAGCAGTTGCGGAATCGAAAACAGCATCTGTGTCACGTCACCGCGCTGCTGCGGTCGGCCATTGAGTTCGAGCGTGAAGCACAGTCGTGTCGGGTCGCCCAGTTCGGCGGCCGGGATGAAGGGGGTGAGCGGGCAACTGCCGTCGAAGGCCTTGGCCACCTCCCAGGGGTGGCCGGCCTGCTTCAGGCGGTTCTGCAGCTCGCGCAGCGTCAGGTCGAGCCCGATGCCGTAGCCGGCGATCGCCGCCATGGTCTGCTCCGCGGCTGCCCGGCGCAGCGGCTGACCGATCAGCAGCGCCAGTTCGGTTTCGACATGGCAGGCGCCCCGGTCGGTCGGAATCGACCAGGGGCGTTTGAAGTCTACGGCCGCCGTGGCGGGTTTGATGAAGAGGATCGGTTCCGCCGGCTGCGGATTGCCCAGCTCGCGGGCATGTTCGGCATAGTTGCGGCCGACGCAGAGGATCTTGCCCAGCGGCCAGGGTGTCGCGCCGCCATGCTGCCAATGGGGTGGGTGACTCATCGGTCTGCTCCGTGGTGCTGCGGGGGACCTGCCGGGCGGCCCCAGGTCAATCGAAGATCTTGCCGGGGTTGAGAATGCCATCGGGGTCGAAGGCCGCCTTGATGCCGCGCATCAGTGCGATCTCGGCCGGGGCGCGGCTGTAGCCGAGGTAGGGCTTCTTCAGCAGACCCACGCCATGTTCGGCGGAGATGCTGCCGCCGGCCCGCTTCACCTCGGCGAAGATCAGTTCGCTGACCTTGGCGCATTCGGCGAAGAAGGCGCTCTTCTCCCAGTTGGCCGGTTTGAGGATGTTGAGGTGGAGGTTGCCATCGCCGATGTGGCCGAACCAGATCACCTCGAATTCGGGATAGTGCTGCTGTACCAGTGCATCGACCGCCTGCAGAAAGGCCGGGATGGCCGAGATGCGCACCGCCAGGTCGTTCTTGTAGGGGGTGAAGGGGGCGATGGTCTCGGAGATGTCCTCGCGCAGCCGCCACAGGTTGCGCAGTTGCGCCTCGCTCTGGCTGATCACGCCGTCGCTGACCCAGCCTGATTCGAGGCAGTGCTCGAAGCAGGCCAGCAGTTGCGCCTCTTCATGTGGCTCGCACTCCAGTTCCACCAGACAGTAGTAGGGGGTGGCCTCTTCGAAGGGGCGTGGCAGGCCGGTGCGCTGCACCACGTGGGTGAGTGCGGCCTCGGAGAAGAACTCGAAGGCGGTCAGGGCCACCCGGCTGCGAAAGGCTGCGAGCACCTCCATGATGGCGGAGAGCCCCGGCACGCCGAGCACCGCCACCTTGAGCGGTCGTGGCGGCAGCGTCAGCCGCAGCGTGGCCTCGACGATCAGCCCGAGGGTGCCTTCGGAGCCGATGAAGAGGTGGCGCAGGTCGTAGCCGGTGGCATTCTTGATCAGCCCCTGGTTCAGCTCGAGCAGTTCACCGCTGCCGGTCACCACCTTCAGTCCGGCCACCCAGTCGCGGGTCAGGCCGTAGCGGATCACCTTGATGCCGCCGGCATTGGTGGCGATGTTGCCGCCGATGCGGCTGGAGCCGGCCGAGGCGAAATCGACCGGATAGAACAGCCCCTGCTGCTGCGCGAACTGCTGCAACTGCGCGGTCACCAGCCCGGCCTCGACGGTGACGGTGCGGTCGATCGGGTTGAAATCGAGGATGCGCTGCATCCGGTCGAAAGCGACCACCAGCTCGCCGTGGGCGGCCACCGCCGCGCCACTGAGGCCGGTGCGTCCGCCCGAAGGCACCAGCGCCACGCCGAACTCGCGCGCCAGCTTCACCAGCGTCACCACTTCGTCGACGCTGCGCGGCAGCGCCACCGCCAGTGGCGCGGGCTCATGCTGCCGGCTCCAGTCGCCGCCATAGGGATGACACTCGACCGGATCGGTCAGCAGACCGCTGCCGAGCAGGGTGTGGAGGTTTTGCAGAAAAGGAGAGGAGGCGAATTGGTTCATCGGCGGTGACTTCGGGTGGATGGCGGGTCATGCGGCTGTGACGCATGACAGCATATCAAATGGCGTTCCAGCGGCTGCGGAAAATGAAGTAGACCGCCCCCAGCACGCAGAGCGCGGCCCACAGGTAGTCGAGCTTCAGCGGCTCCTTCAGGTAGAACAGCGCAAAGGGGACGAAGACCGTCAGGGTGATGGCCTCTTGCAGAATCTTCAATTGGGCGACCGACAGCACGCTGTGGCCGATGCGGTTGGCGGGCACCTGCAGCAGGTATTCGAAGAGGGCGATGCCCCAACTGATGAGTGCGGCGACGATCCAGGGTTTGTGGCTCAACGCCTTCAAATGGGCATACCAGGCGAAGGTCATGAAGACATTGCTGAGCGACAGCAGCAGCACGGTCAGCCAGAGGGGATGGAGGGTGCCGGTCAGCATCGGGATCTCACTGTGCCGTGATCACTTCCCAGGGTTCGATCTCGCCGGCCACCACCCTGAACAGCGGGTGGGGATCGGGTTGCCCCACGCTGTCGAGCCCGTCGAGCCAGGCTGGTGCGCGTGTGTGCAGCTTGCGGACGAGGTGGCTCCACTCGTACAGCAGTTGTCCCTGCGTCACCGGCATGGGCGTCGTCACCTCACCCGGACCGATCTTGGCGGCATCGAAGCGGTAACCGCGGTGGGTCGCTTCGGCATGGACTGCCCGCAGGTAGCTGGCGATGGCATGATCCGGATTGGCACTGCGCGAGAAGCGCAGCAGTTGCGGGTGGCGTTGGTAGCCGCGGGTCTGCCCGGCCAGCACGGCCTGTGCCAGCAGGGCCTCGCGCCAGAGGGCGACCAGGCCCTTGGTGTCGAGGTAACGGGGATGAAGAGACCAGATGCGCATGGGGTCTCATGCTCCAGCGGGTGTGAATTGCTGGGTCGAACCGATCATGCCAGCGACCCCAGAGCCAGGTCGTCGATCGACTCCCAGGCCGCGCGTTCGCGGTCGAACGGCGCCTGTTCGCTGCGACAGCGTTCGCCGAGGATCATCGTGGCACGCTGCTCGGAATCATAGGCAGGCCAGCCCGGATCGCCGTTGCGGGCGAACGCGCTCCAGGCGCTCATGCACTGCCGCGCCAGCGCATCCGCCGCCGCGCCGGTGCCAAAGAAGCCGGCGGCGCCCGGCTTGGTGTGGGTGCCGAAGACATAGGCCAGCTCGATGGCATGGCAGGCGCCCAGTGCGCCGCCGGCGGCCGGCGATTTCCAGTCGAACAGGTAGCTGTAGAGACGGTGCTCATGCGGCTGCTGCCGCTCCAGCAGCCGCAGTGCAGGGATGCGAAAGACGCGGTCGGTCTGAATCGCCATGAACAGCTCGGGCGGGGTGGGTTCGATGCCGCGTGCAACCAGTGTCTGCCGGTAGCTGTCGACCAGTGCGGGGAGTTGGGCGTGGTCGATGAAGTAGCCCAGGCGTTTGAACAGGTTCGCCTCGCTGAGACCGGTGATGGCCGGTTGCAGCGCCCCGAACAGCCGCCACTCATCGGCGGTGGTGCCGACCATCAGCGGAATGCCGGCCGCGACCCCCGCCTCGATCGCTGCATAGGGTCTGACCGGCAGCACCGTGCCGTCGACCACCGGCCGAAATGGCAGACCGCCGATGCGTGCCAGCGGGTAGCCCTCGACCTGCCCATGCTCGATCGACTGCTGCGCCAGCAGCAGCTCTGCCGTGCTGGCCATGCACAGCCGGTCGGCGTCGAGGCCGGTGGCCTTCAGCAGCGCCTCGCCCAGCAGCGGCGCCGAGGCCAGGGTGGCAAAGCTGTGGCAGGCGCCCGATTGCAGGATCGCCTTGTGGAACAGGCCGCGTGCCGCCGGCGACGTCAGCAGGGCGCCGATCGCCATCGCGCCGGCCGACTCGCCGAACAGCGTGACATTGTGCGGATCGCCGCCAAAGTGTTCGATGTTGTCCTGCACCCACTGCAGCGCCTTGATCTGATCGAGCAGCCCCTCGTTGCCGGTGGCGGGAACTGCGCCGGCGGTCGCCGTGGCCAGATGGCTGAAGCCGAAGACCCCCAGGCGGTAGTTGAGCGTGACGACGACCAGGTCGCCGTGGCGGCTCAGCGCATGACCCTCGAACAACCCCTGCCCACCCGAGCCACGGGCGAAGCTGCCGCCATGAATCCACACCATCACCGGCCGTCGGGTCTGGTCGAGGCCGGGGCTCCAGAGATTCAGCGTCAGACAATCCTCCGACTGCGCCGCCTGCTCTGCGCCCATCACGCCATCGAGGGTGGAGCTGCGCTGCGGTGCCCAGGGGCCGTAGTCGATGGCGTCGCGCACGCCGCTCCAGCGCAGGGGATCGGCCGGCGGCCTCCAGCGCAGTGCACCGACCGGTGGTGCGGCGTAGGGGATGCCCTTGAATGCCGCGATGCCCTGATGCAGGCTGCCACGCAGACGGCCGTGGCGGGTTTCGACGATCGGCATGGTGGGCTCCTGGGCAGTGGCGGGGAGATTCATCCGTGCTGGAACGGCCGGTTCTCGATCGGCGTGCAAGCGGTGCAATGGTAGACCGCAGGGGTGGTCGTGGTGAACCCCGCAGCCGCGGCCCCGGGCGTGCCGGAGCCATGCCGGCCGCGGCCGAGCGGTCTGTTTATTCCATCACCGCAGTTGCGGTACCCTAGGTCGCGATCAAGCAATTGGTCGAAGGGTGCATGGGCGATCTGGCCGGTTTGTCTTTGAATCATCGGGTCAGTGTGGATCGCCATGCGCAGGTGAGCGGAACCCCAACAAGAAAGAGGGAGTAAAGAGTCAATGAACTTTCAATTCGACGAAGACCAGGATGCCCTGCGCAGTGCAGCACGCAAGCTGCTGACCAGCAAGGCCACCCTGGAGGCATTCCACAAGCACATGGACCAGGGCAGCGACTATGACAGGGAGCTGTGGGCGTTGATGGCCGAGAACGGCTATCAGGGCATCGGCATTCCCGAAGCCTATGGCGGTGCCGGCATGGGTTACATCAACCAGGTGGTGGTGGCCGACGAACTGGGCTATGTGCTCGCCCACACCCCCTACACCTCTTCGATCGTCGGTGCGGCCGAGGCGATCATGCTGGCCGGCAGCGAAGCGCAGAAGCAGAAGTACCTCCCCAAACTGGCGTCGGGTGAGTGGATCGGCACCTTCGCCTACTGCGAGCAGAATGGCCGCTACGACGCCGAGGGCGTGACCGCCCAGGCCAGTGGCGGCAAGATTTCCGGCACCAAGATGCCGGTCACCGACGCGGCCTGTGCCAATTTCGCCGTGGTGGCGGCGCGTGGCGCGGCCGGTGTCTCGCTCTATCTGGTCGACCTCAAGCAGTCGGGTGTCACCATCGAACCGCTGCGCAGCATGGAGCTGACCCGCAAGCAGGCGGCCGTCAAGTTCAACGGTGCCACTGCCGAGTTGCTTGGTGGCGAGGGTCAGGGTGCGCAACTGCTCGATGCGCTGTACGACCGGATGGCGATTCTGGTGGCCTTCGAGCAACTGGGCGGCGCCCAGCGCTGCGTCGAAATGGCGCGCGACTACTCGCTGGAGCGCTACATCTTCGGCCGGCCGCTGGCGATGTACCAGGGCATCAAGCACCGCATCTCCGACATGCACGCCAAGATCGAGCTGGCCCGCTCCAACTGCCTCTACGGCGCCTGGGCACTCGACAGCAGCCCGGCCGACATCGCCGAGGCCGCCGCCCTGGCCCGCAGCACCCTCTGCGATGCCTACGAGTTTGCCGCGCAGGAGAACCTGCAGGTGCATGGCGGCATTGGCTTCACCTGGGAGGGCAACTGCCACATGTTCGTCAAGCGGATGCGCCACCTCGAGGCCCTGTTGGGCGGCCGCATCCTGTGGCGGGAAAAACTGCTCAAGGCCCTGGAGCGCAAGGTGGCCTGAGTGGCCCCGGCGACCGGTTGCTGACACCCCGATAATCAAAAGGAACGGAACATGGACTTCAACGATACCCCCCAAGAAGCGGCGTTTCGCGCCGAGGCGCGTGCCTGGCTCGACCAGAATGCCGTACTGAAAGACCCGAAAAAATCCGAGCGCTACGGCATGTTCTCCGAAAACGAGAGCAAGGAGATGGTCAAGCAGGCGCAGGCCTGGCAGGCCAAGAAGTACGATGCCGGCTGGGCCTGCATCACCTGGCCCAAGCAGTATGGTGGCCGTGGCGGCACCGTCATGGAGAACATCATCTTCAGCCAGGAGGAGCGCCGTTACGAGACCCCGCCCAACGTCTTCGGCATCGGCCTCGGCATGGCCGGCCCCACCATCATGTACCACGGCACCGAAGAGCAGAAGAAGCGTCACCTGCCGACCATGGCGCGTGGCGACATCATCTGGTGTCAGCTGTTCAGCGAACCAAGCGCCGGCTCTGACCTCGCGGCCCTGCGCACCCGCTCCGAGCGGCAGGGTGACGAGTGGGTCATCAACGGCCAGAAGGTGTGGACCTCCGGTGCCCACTACTCCAAGTGGGGCATTCTGGTCACCCGCAGCGACTTCAACGCACCGAAGCACAAGGGACTGACCTACTTCGTGGTCGACATGGAGAGCCCGGGCATCGAGATCCGGCCGATCAAGCAGATGACCGGCGGCGCCAATTTCAACGAAGTCTTCTTCACCAACGTGCGCATCCCCGACGCCAACCGGCTCGACCGCGAAGGCAACGGCTGGGCGGTGGCCATCACCACGCTGATGAACGAGCGGATGTCGATCGGCACCGGCATGGGGCTCACCCCCGATGCCGCCTACACGGCGCTCACCGCGCTGGCCAAAAACTGCTACGTCAATGGCAAGCCGGCGATCGAGAATGGACTGGTGCGCAGCAAGATCGGCGAGTTCTACAGCCGGTTGAAGGCGCTGGAGCTGACCGGCTACCGCGTGCTGTCGAAGCTGTCGAGCGGTGCCGCACCCGGCACCGAGAGCGCGGTGCTGAAGCTCTCCGGCGGCATTCTGCTGCAGGAGCTTTCGGCCTTCGCGATGGAGCTGCAAGGTCCGTTCGGAGCCGATCACGGGGCGGGTGCCCAGTTCGGCGGCGGACTGTTTCAGGACATCTACCTCGGCATTCCGGCCATGCGCATCGCCGGTGGTTCGGATGAAGTGCAGCGCAACGTCATCGCCGAGCGTGAGCTGGGTCTGCCGCAGGAGGCGCGCATCGACAAGAATGTGCCCTTCAAGGAGATTCCAACCGGCTCGGCCGGCGTGCGCTGAGCGCCAGGCAAACCGCCGATCGAAGGGCCCGGCCACGCCGGGCCTTTCTTTATGTCGGGGTCAGAGGTTTCCAGGGCGGCCGCAAACCGGCATCATCACTTCAACACACTGATTTTTTGATCAAATCCGGGTTCGATCGATGAACAGATTTGTCTACGATGGCAAGCGCCGGCTTTACTTTCTGCTGGGTCTGGCCCTGCTGCTGGTGGCGGGTTACTTTCTCTACTTTCGTGACCTCAATGCCCTGCAGGAGGCGCTCGACGCCTACCAGCAGGGCGATTTCCCCCGGGCCATGGCGCTCTACAATGAACTTGCGGCCCAGCAGAACCCCACCGCGCTCTTCTCGCTCGGCGTCATGGCCGAGCGTGGCGAGGGTGGCCCGGTCGATCGCAAGCAGGCCCGTATCTGGTATCAGCGCGCCGCCGATGCCGGCAACCAGTTTGCCCAGTACAACCTGGGACAGATGTTCAGCCTCGGTCGCAGTGACGAACGCCAGCCCGAGCAGGCCGTGCGCTACTACCAGATGGCTGCCGAGCAGGGCTACGACCTGGCCCAGCTTCGGCTGGGACAGATCTATGCCCATGGCGACGGCGTCAGCCGCAACCTGAGCGAGGCGCGCCGCTGGCTCGAACGGGCCGCGAAGCAGGACAACCCGCTGGCGCGGCTCGAATTGAGCAAGCTGGAGCGAACAGACGACGCGCCTTGAGCAACTGAGTTTCACCACAGCGATCTGCAGCCATGACAAAAAGACTGACGATGGCCTCCCGGAGTGGGCCGAATGCCCGGAGCAGGGTAGAATCGACCTGACTGCCTCGCAGACCACCAAAGTAATAAAAAAGGAGGAGTGACAATGGGTTGGCATAACAGTCCCAAACGCTATGGCCTGACGGCGCAACTGTTCCACTGGGTCACGCTGCTGTTGGTGGTGGCACTCTTTGCGCTGGCCAGTTACTTCGAGGAGATGCCGGCCGGACCCGAGAAGGGGGTGGTGATCGGCTGGCACAAGTCGATCGGCATCACAGTGATGCTGCTGACGCTGCTGCGGCTGGGATGGCGGCTGCTCGACACAGCGCCGCCGCCAGTGTTCGCCCCGACGCAGTGGCAGCAGAGTCTGACGCTCTGGACCCATCGGGGGCTCTATCTGCTGCTGATCGTGCTGCCGTTCAGCGGCTACCTGATGTCGCTGGCCGCAGGAAGGCCGGTGGTGCTGTTCAACCAGATCGCCTTGCCGGTGCTGCTGGGCGAGAACAAGCCGCTGGCCGAGCAGTTGAAAGAGCTGCACGAAATTCTGGCCACGTTGGTTTTTCTGCTGGTGGCGCTGCACAGTGCCGCGGCACTGTGGCATCAGTTCTTTCTGCGCGACTCGCTGCTGTCACGGATGTGGCCGGGTGGCGACGATCAGGCGTGAGCAGGGTAGGGTCGCTTGTGCAGTGCTGTTTTTGCTTTCCCTTTCATCGACTGGAGATTGAATGATGCTGTGGATTGATCTGGTGACGGTGCTGGCCATTCTGGAGTTCCTCACCTTCGGCATGTTGGTGGGACGGGCGCGCGGTCTGTATGGCGTGGCGGCGCCGGCCACCAGCGGCCACGAGATGTTCGAGCGCTACTACCGGGTACAGATGAACACCCTGGAGCAGCTGGTGGCCTTCATTCCCGCGCTCTGGCTGGCTGCGCGTTATTGGTCGCCGGAGTGGGTTGCGCTGGTTGGCGCGGTCTTTCTGGTGGGACGGGTGATCTATCTGCGCGCCTATGTGCGTGAGCCGGCGTCGCGCAGTCTGGGGTTTGCCCTCAGTTTTCTGCCGACCGTCGGGCTGCTGCTGAGCGTGCTGGTGGGGGTGGCGATGAAGGGCTTCAGCGCCGGTTGAGTCTGTCGATGCAGATCTGGGTCGATGCCGATGCCTGTCCGGGCGCGATCAGGGAGATTCTGTTTCGCGCCGCGCAGAAGCGCGCGGTCACCGTGACGCTGGTGGCCAACCAGGCCATTCGTCTGCCCCCTTCGCCCCACCTCAAGATGGTCTGCGTGCCGGCCGGCTTCGACATGGCCGACCAGCGGATTGCCGAGGCGATGCAGCCGGGTGATCTGGTGGTGACCGCCGACATTCCGCTGGCGGCACAGGTGATCGACCGCGGTGGTGTTGCACTCAATCCGCGTGGCCAGCTCTACACCGCTGAAAACATGCGGCAGCAGCTTTCGCTGCGCAACTTCATGAGCGAGCTGCGTGACAGCGGGGTGCGGACTGGCGGTCCGGCCACGCTGAGCCCGCGGGAGCGACAGCAGTTCGCCAATCAGCTCGATGCCTGGCTGACGCGGCGAGCCGGTAACGGTTGATGGCCTGACGGCGCTTGGGAAAGCACGCCAGAACGGCTACAATCCTCGCCAATGTGTGCGATGAGTACATTGCCATCGCACGCTGCTGACCAGCGATAACAATCAAGACCGTCATGATGCATTCCGCAGTCGAACCGAACGATTACCACCACGGCAACCTCAAGCAGGCGCTGTTCGAAGGCGCGCTGCGCCAACTGCGCCAGCAGGGGGCCGAGCGGCTCAGCCTGCGCGCGCTGGCGCGGGAGATCGGCGTCTCCCAGACCGCACCCTATCGCCACTTCAAGGACAAGACCGAGCTGTTGCAGGCGTTGGCGGTCGAGGGTTACCGGAATCTGCGGGCCTGCAATCTGGCGGCGATACGGCTGGCGGGCGATGACCTGCGGGCTGCGCTGCGGGCTGCCGCATGCTCCTATATCCGGTTTGCCAAGGAGAACAGCGAACTGTTCGACCTGATGTTCGGTGGTCTGGTCCGCTGTCGGGCCAATCCGCAACTCGATGAAGCCGGCGCCGCCGCGCTCGGGGTGATCAGTGAACTGATGGAGCAGGGCATTCGCCAGGGCCTGCTGCAAAACCGCGAGAGCCATGCGATGGCCGAGACCGCCTGGGGACTGGCGCATGGCTTTGCGACCATCTTTCGCAACAAACAGGTCGATTGGGATACCGCAGCGCAGATGCGCCACGTCGAGAGCGCCTTCGATCTGCTGCTGGATGGCCTCTGCGTCGATCCACCGCGCGGCTGATCCGCTTCACGTTGCCATCTGGAAAACGGCGAGCCACACCGTCGGGGTATCGGCGGCGGTCGAATCGACCCGATGCCGACAGTGCGCCGGCAGCAGCAGCCAGTCACCGGGTTGCAGCCGATGTTGCTGTAACGCGCCATCCTCCCGTTCCAGCGTCAGGCTGGCCGTGCCTTGCAGCAGCAGCACGAATTCATGCTCCGGTTGTTGATACCAGAAACCCGGCGGGCTGGCCTGCCCGGTCGAGACGATCCGCTCGATGCGCAGCCCCGGATGCTCGACCAGGATCTCGACCCGTTCTTCCGCCAGTTGGCTGGGTAGATCGGTCAGCAGGTTGAGCGGGCCGATGGGCTTCAACGGATGATTCATAGCGCGCTCCTTTGATTTATGTTTCTGCCGTGCATCTGCGTGGAAGGGTGTTGGCAGCCATCTTGATGTGCTATATGCTGCATTCATCAATACAAATGTGCATATATTGCATTCTGGGGGCGGCGCATGGCAACTTCGGTGGCAACGGCAGCAGTGGGGTCGGAGCAGGTGGTGCTGACCAAGGCGCTGCTGAATGCCGGCAAGGCGCTGGGGTTGACCCAGGCGCAACTGGGACAGGTGATTGGCAAGGACCGCACGGCGATCAGCCGCGGCGGTGTCGATCCCGACAGCAAGGCGGGTGAACTGGCGCTGCTGCTGATCCGCTGCTATCGATCGCTCTATGTGCTGGTGGGTGGCGATGTAGCGCAGATGCGGCACTGGATGCAGAGCGAAAACCGCCACACCGGCGGCATCCCGGCGCAGCAGATCAGGCAGGTGCAGGGGTTGCTGACCGTGCTCGAATACCTCGATGCGATGCGGGCCAAAGTGTAGCCGTGGAGATCTGGACGGCCTGTCAGGCCGAGGTGACGTTGCGGCCGCTGGACGGCATCCTGCTGCGGATGGTCGAGAGTCAGGAGCAGGTGGCGACCACCGCCCTGGTCGATGACCTGACCGAGCAGGCCCTGCTCGAACGGATGCTCGAGCGTACCAAGCCGGCGCCGCGCCCCGGCACCGGGCGGCTGCACTACCTGCTGGCCACCCCCTGGCGCTATCCGCCACTGAGACATGGCTCGCGGTATGGCCGGCGCAGTGAGCCGAGCCTGTTCTATGGCTCACTGTCGCTGACCACGCTGCTGGCCGAGGTGGCCTACTACCGGCTGCTGTTCCGGGCCGGCATGGTGCAGCCGGCCACGGCGATCTATCGGACGCAGCACACCCAGTTCTCCGCCAGCTACCGCACCGAACAGGGGCTGTCGCTGCAACGGCCGCCCTTCGACCGCTACCGCGACTGGCTGATCAGCCCCGATGATTACAGCGCGACCCAGCCACTGGGCAGCCGGCTGCGCGCCGCCCAGGTCATGGCCTTTGAATACCCCTCGGCGCGTGACCGCGCGGGCGGGATCAACATTGCGCTGTTCGAGCCGGGCGCGCTGGCCGTCGAACGGCCGCTGGAGCAGGAGGAGTGGCTGTGCGAGACCAGCGATCAGCAGGTGCTGTTCCGCAGCCGCAGCCAGCCGCAGCCGATCATCCACCATCGCGATGCCTTCACCGTGGCTGGCGTACTGCCGGCCCCGGCCAGTTGAGTCTCGGTGTGGCACCGATGGCGCGTTGCGCCTGCGGGTGACAGCGCCTAGCATTGGCAATTGATCTGTTGAACAGCGCCCTTTCACCGATTTTACCGAAGGAATTTCGCATGGAGACCACCCGCAAGCCCACCGTGCTGACCATCCTCGATGGCTGGGGCCACCGTGAGGCATGTGAGGCCAATGCCATCGCGCTGGCCGATACACCGGTGTGGGATCGGCTCTGGCGCGAGGCGCCACATGGGCTGATCTCCGGTTCCGGCCACGATGTCGGGCTGCCGGAAGGGCAGATGGGCAACTCCGAGGTGGGCCACATGAATCTCGGTGCCGGTCGGGTGCTCCATCAGGATCTGACCCGCATCGATCTGGCGATCGAGCAGGGAACCTTTGCCGACAATCCGGTGCTTGCTGCGGCCATCGCACAGGCCGTGCAGGGCGACCGCGCGCTGCATGTGCTGGGCCTGCTGTCGCCGGGTGGCGTGCACAGCCATGAGGATCAGATTGCCGCGCTGCTTGAGGCGGCGGCGCAGCGCGGGGTGCAGCGGCTCTACCTGCATGCCTTTCTCGATGGACGCGACACGCCGCCGCGCAGTGCGGCGCCGTCGTTGCGGCGCATGGAGAACCTGCTGGCCGGTTTTCAGGGTGCCGACTGTCGCATCGCCTCGGTGATCGGTCGTTACTATGCGATGGACCGCGATCAGCGCTGGGAGCGGGTCGAACAGGCTTATGCGCTGATCGTCGATGGTCAGGGGCGGCATCAGGCGGCGAGCGCGACTGCTGCGCTGGAGGCGGCCTACGCCCGCGGTGAGGATGATGAATTCGTCACCGCCACCCGGATCAGCGATGCCGACCATCCGCCGGTGACCATGCAGGATGGCGATCTGGTCATCTTCATGAATTTTCGTGCCGACCGCGCCCGACAGATCAGCTACGCCCTGACCCGCGATGACTTCTCCGGTTTCGTTCGCGCGCGCCGGCCGAAGCTGGGCGCCTTCGTCACCCTGACCCGCTATGCCGAGGATCTGGCGGCCCAGGTGGCCTATCTGCCGGACCGTCCGGTCAACGTGCTGGGCGAATATCTGTCCAGCCTTGGCAAGACGCAGTTGCGTATCGCCGAGACCGAGAAGTATGCCCATGTCACCTTCTTCTTCAGCGGCGGACGCGAAGTCCCCTTCGCCGGCGAGGAGCGCATCCTGATTCCGTCACCGAAGGTGGCCACCTATGACCTGCAACCGCAGATGAGTGCCGAGGCGGTGACCGACCAGATGGTGGCGGCCATCGGCAGCGGCCGGTTCGACCTGATCGTCTGCAACTATGCCAATGGCGACATGGTCGGCCACACCGGCAAGCTGGAGGCGGCCATCCTTGCGGTGCAGACGCTCGACCACTGCCTGGGCCGGCTGATCGAGGCGATCGATGCCAGCGGCGGCGAGATGCTGATCACCGCCGACCATGGCAATGTCGAGAAGATGCTCGATGACGAGACCGGTCAGCCGCACACCGCCCACACCAGTGACCTGGTGCCACTGGTCTATGTCGGCCCCCGGACGCTGCAAATCAAGGCGGGCGGCGTGCTGGCCGATGTCGCACCCACCCTGCTGGAGCTGATGCAACTGCCGATTCCGGAGGAGATGACCGGCCACTCGCTGATCGAGCCGGTGCAGCCGCAACGGCATCTCGCCCGCGGTTGATGACGACTCTGGCGCTTCTCCAGCGCTGCCGACCGTGGCTGGTCATCCTCTGGCTGCTGCTGGCCTCGGCCAGCGCCAGCGCCGAGGAGGGCACCACCCGCCAGCGCATTGAGCAGGTCAGGCAGGGCATCGGCGAGGCCACCCGTTGGCTGAAGGATGCCGTCGGCCAGGGCGATGCCATCACCCGGCAACTGCGCAACAGTGAGCTGGCGCTGGCCGAACACAAAGCGGCGCTCGCTGCCAGCGCGACGCAGATCCGCCAGCACGAAGCCGCCATCGCCGAACTCGACGGACGGCGCCAGCAGTTGCAGCAGCAGCTCGATGAGCAGAAGCAGCAGATCGCCGAGCAGTTGCGGCTGGCCCAGCGCAGCGGCCAGGATGAGCCACTCAAGCTGCTGCTCAACCAGCAGGATCCCAGCCAGGTGGCGCGGTTGATGAGTTATTACGGTTACCTCAGCCGGGCGCAGAACAGCCGCATCGAAGCCTATCGGCGCAACCTGGCCGAGCTGGATGCGCTCGAACCGCGCATCCGCCAGCAGCAGGAGGCGCTGCAGGCGGCGCAGCGACAGCAGCAGGCACAGCTCGCCAGCCTCGAGCAGGAGCGAACCCGCCACAGTGCCGCACTGAACCGGCTGCAGAGCAGCATCGTCGACAAGCAGAGCGAGCTGAAGCGGCTCGAAAAAGACCGTGCCGAGTTGCAGCAGGTGCTCGAAGCCATTCTGGCCGCCAACCGTGAAGCCGAACGCAAGCGGGCCGAGGCCGCGCGACGTCAGGCCGAGGCGGAACAAAAACAGGCCCAGCAGGCAAAAGCGCGTGCCGAGCGTGCACAACAGGCAGAAAAATCGGCTTCGGCCAAGGCCGAGGCCCCCAGGCATGACGAAGAGGCACCCGCCAGGGAGGTCGTTGCGTCGCCCAGGGGCGGTTTCGCCCGTGGCCAGTTGCCCTGGCCGGTCCGCGGTAAACTGCTCTACCGCTATGGCAGTGCCGGTGCCGGCGGCATCGCCCGCCAGGGCATTCTGATCGCCGCGCAAGAGGGCAGCCCGGTGACCGCCGTGCAGGGTGGTCGGGTGGTCTTCGCCAACTGGTTGCGTGGAACCGGGCTATTGCTCATCATCGACCACCAGAATGGCTTCATGAGCCTCTATGCCCACAATCAGAGCCTCGGCAAGAGGGTGGGCGACGCGGTCAGGACCGGCGAGCCGATCGGCACGGTCGGATCGAGCGGTGGCCAAAGAAGCAGCGGTCTGCACTTCGAGATTCGCTATCAGGGCCAGCCCCAGGATCCGCTCACCTGGCTGACGCCACCTGGCTGAGCCGGTCCGATCCATTCTCCTGTCTCCTCACCTCCTCACTGGAATGACCCTCAATGGCCTTCAAACCGCACCGTCCGCTGTTGCTTCTGCTGCTCTGCGCCGTCGTCGTCAGACCGATGGCGGCCCCTTCGGAACCGCGCGATCCGCTGCCGCTCGATGATCTGCGCATCTTCGTCGAGGTGTTCGACCGCATCCGCACCGCCTATGTGCATGAGGTGGACGACCGGACCCTGCTGCGCAACGCCATCAAGGGGATGCTGAACGAGCTCGATCCGCACTCCAGCTATCTCGACGCCGAGAGTTTCAAGGAGCTGGAGGTGGGCACCACCGGCGAGTTCGGTGGTCTGGGCATCGAACTGGGTGTCGAGGATGGTTTCATCAAGGTGATCACGCCGATCGATGACACCCCGGCACAGCGTGGCGGCATCGAGGCGGGTGACATCATCCTCAAGATCGACGAGCGGTCGATGAAGGGGGTCGACCTGAGTGAAGGGGTCAAGCTGATGCGCGGCGAGGTCGGTTCCAAGGTGACGCTGACCATCATGCGCGAAGGCGAGCAGCAGCCGCGCCAGTTCACGCTGGCGCGCGACACCATCAAGCTGCCCAGCATCAAGAGCCGGCTGCTCGAGTCGGGCTATGGCTACCTGCGCATCGCCCAGTTTCAGGCCAACACCGGCACCGACCTGCTGAAGGCGCTGGAGAAGCTGCGCAAGGAGGCCAAGCCGCTGCGGGGGCTGGTGCTCGATCTGCGCAACAATCCCGGCGGTCTGCTCGACGCGGCCGTCGCGGTGGCCGATGCCTTCCTGAGCGATGGCCTGATCGTCTACACCCAGGGGCGGCTGTCCGACTCCAGAATGACCTATGGGGCGACACCGCCCAATCCGGCCGGCGAGATGCCGGTGGTGGTGCTGACCAATGGCGGCACCGCCTCGGCGGCCGAGATCGTTGCTGGCGCGCTGCAAGACCAGCACCGTGCCGTGATCATGGGCACCAGCAGCTTCGGCAAGGGGTCGGTGCAGACCATTTTGCCGCTGACCGAGGAGACCGGTGTCAAGCTGACCACCGCCCTCTACTACACCCCGTCCGGCCGGTCGATCCAGGCCGAGGGCATCCAGCCCGACATCGTCGTCGAGCGTGCCCGCATCACCCGGCTCAAGGAGGATGATCGGTCGATCAAGGAGCAGGATCTCGCCGGCCACCTGCTCAATGGCAGCCACAAGAATGAGCCATCCAGCAGCAGGAAAAAGCCGGCGGAGCAGGATGAGCTCGACGGCGACTACCAGTTGCAGGAGGCGCTCAACCTGCTCAAGGGGCTCGCCATTCTGAACCGGCCACTCAAGGGGGGCTGATAGGCCACGGTCGGCTGTCGCGAAGGGTGGTGGTCAGGGCGGCTCCTGCCCCTTGAGCTGGGCAATCTGCCGGGCCGCGCCGGAATGCTTCAGCCACAGCCGCTGCGACAGCAGCGTGCCGATGGCAATCAGCGAGAGCAGGAGCAGCAGGCCAAAGAACCCCAGCAGCAGCCAGAGCCGGGTGCGTGGCTCATCGACGAACAGAAAGAGCGCGGTCACAGTGCCGCCAATCAGTCCGGCGACCAGCATTTGCGCGGCGCATAGCAACAGCAGTGCGCCGGCCATGCCGAGACGCACTGCCTGCAGCAGTTTCAGATAGGCGATCAACCCCTGCCGTTCACAGTGCAGCCAGGTGGCACTCAACAGGCGCTGTTGCAGCAGCAGACGCGCCGCGCGGCCGAAAAAGCCCAGCTTCATTTGCGGCCACTTCTGAGCAGAAGCCCCAGCATCAGGCCGGCCAGTCCGGCCAGGCCGAGTGCCGTCCAGGGGCGCTCGGCGGTGCTCTGCTCGACCTGCTGCTGCAATGTCTGCGCATCGATGCCGAGTTCGGCCTTCAGCTCGGCCAGTTGCGGTTTCAGCTCGGCCACCGTCTGCCGCAGCCGTTCGATGTCCCGCCGCAGCAGTGCCTTCGCCTCATCGGTAATGGTCGAACCACCCTGCGCCTGCAACTGGGTGATGGCATCGGAAAGCGAGTTCGGTTCGCGCATGGGTGTCTCCTGCTGCCGACCCAGGGTGGATCAGACAGGTCGTTCAATCGGGGTCAGCGCAGCTGAATTAAGCAAATCGGCCGGGTAAAAGCAACGCGCCGCCGGTGGTTCCTGGCCTGGAGCGCTGCAAGGAGCGGCAGATCAGTCATCGCCCCCATGCGCTTCAAGCAACTCATCCATGTCGTCGCTGACGCCGTAACCAAGGTCGCGGCTGATGTTTCGTACCACCGCCAGGCGTTCCAGCAAGGCGGGTCGCGCCGCATCAGGCAGCGCGGCAATGGCTGTCAATGCCTGGCCGAACATCCGCACCAATGCATCGAAGTAGCCCTCGTCCTGCAGGCCAATGTCGTGGCTGAAACCCGCCGCACGCTCACAGTAGAACACCATCAGTTCCGCCAGTCCGTCGGGTTGACCAACCGCTTTTCTGTAGTCCGCAATCGCCTTCTTGGCCTTGGCGACCGAGGTGTCCTGGTTCTTGAATGCATCTGGCCAGAGCCAGCGGTCGAGGGTGCTCTTGTAGGGTTGCAGAACATCGTCGCCGAGCGCAAAGCGCGCGTGCAGGAATGTCTGGTTCTCCTTGCTGGCGGCGTAGAGGTCATGCACCAGACCGATCAGGCCGGCACGGTCGAAGCCGGCCAGCCTGGCTTTGACGTCGCTCCAGCTGGGCCTGTTTTTCTTCGTGGTCATCGTCTTGTTCCTCGTCGCTGGCCGGCTCCGTTCCTCTTGGGCGGCGGGTGATGATTTTCTTCCATTCATCCGGGATCCCTGTTCATCATGCCAACCCGAAGTAGCATTCAAAAAACGCCGCGAGTTTGTCCAGCACGGCCTGCTTCTTCAGCCCGTGGCCGTTTTCCCTGGAGAAGCGTGATCCCGGCGGCAGCACCTTGGTGATGGCGGTGCCGGTGGTCGGGATGGCGCCGTCATGGAAGGCGTTTTCATTGTGCCGGCGTCTGTGCCCGCCGCTCGATCTCCTCGACCAGCTCGCTGATGGCGGGCAGCCGTTCGGCGCTGAGGGTGATGGTGTCAGCGAGCTCATCGGCCGTCAGTGGCTCCTGCGTTTTCAACTGGCTCTCCAGCACCGCCAGGTTGGCATCGGAGACCTCGTTCGGGTCGCTGGCGCGGGCCTTGAGTCGGCTCACCAGGGTGGCGAGTTCCGCGCTGATCGAGAGGATGATCCGGCGCACGCCGAGCTCGGTGGCGATGGCGGCAAAAGTGGCGCGTTGCGGTCGATGCAGAAAGGTGGCATCGACGATGACGGCAAAGCCGGCCGCGATCAGGGTGCGGGCCAGTTCGGCCAGCCGCGCGAAGGTGCGCTGGGTGGCTTCGGCGCTGTAAAGCCCCGCCGCTGCACCGCCACGCTGGGTGCGGTCGAGGCCATGCAGCCGTTTGCGCTCGACATCGGAGCGCAGCCGCACGGCGCCGGTCTGGCTGGCGATGTAGAGCGCCAGGTGTGACTTGCCGCTGCCGGAGAGGCCATGGGCCAGTCCCAGCCAGGGGTGTCTGGGCTGGATGAACTGCTCGGCCAGCCGCAGGTAGTGGCTGCCCTGCTGCACGGCCTGCTGGCGTGCTGCGCCTTGCAGCTGTTCGGCGCGCAGCAGCGCCACCTTGGCGCGCACCAGCGCGCGGTAGACTTGGTAGAAATTGAACAGCAGCAGCCCTTCATGGTCGCCGCTGGCCTCGAGGTAGCCGTTCAGCAGGCCAGCGGCCAGTTCGGGGTGACCGCGGTCGGTCAGATCCATGGTGACGAAGGCCAGCTCGCTCTGCACGTCGATGAAGCGCAGATCGGCGTTGAATTCGAGGCAGTCGAACAGCACGAACTCACCCTGGATGCGGGCGATGTTGCCCAGATGCAGGTCGCCATGGCATTCGCGCACGCAGCCGGCCGCCTTGCGGGCAGTGAAGTGGCGGCCGAGCCGCTTGCCCTCGGCTTCGCTCCAGCGCTCCAGCCGCAGCAGCCGGGCGGCGTCGACCGGGTCATCGATGCGCGGCCGCAGCTGGGTGAAGTTCTCCCGCACCGGCGCCATCACCCTGGCCGCGCTGCCATGGGCCGAGTCGGCGGCGGCCTCGGCGAGCAGTTGGTGCTTTTCGGCGATCAGGGCGCCGAGGCGAAAGGCCTCTTCGAGGCTGAGCTGGCCAGCCGCGAGCTGACGGTCGAGCAGGGCACTCTGGTCGAACTGGCGCATCACCACCGCATGGTCGAGCACCTCACCGGTGCCGCCGATGCGCGGTGCCTGCGGCGTGCCGGTGATCGGCACCACCCGCAGGTAGAGCGACAGCGTGAAGCGGCGATTGAGGCGCAGCTCCTCCTCACAGAACCGCTTGCGCAGCGCCAGGGTCGAAAAATCGACGAAGCCGAAGTTGACCGGCTTCTTGACCTTGTAGGCCAGTTCGCCGGTCAGGATCACCCAGGAGATGTGGGTCTCGATCAGCTCGATCCGCCCGGTCGGGTGGGGGTAGCAGGCGGGGTTGAGCAGTTGCTCGATCCAATGTGCGGCCATGGCGCCCTTCGTGTTCACTCCATGAGGCGGGCGAAGACCCGCCGGGCGGCAGCGAAGGTGTGTTCCAGTTCGGCTGCACCATGCGCGGTGGAGAGAAAGCCGGCCTCGAAGGCCGAGGGTGCCAGATAGACTCCTTCGTCCAGCATGGCATGAAAGAAGCGGTTGAAGCGTGCGCTGTCGCAGCGGGTGGCCTGGTCGTAGCTGCTGACCTCGGGTTGTGTGGTGAAGAAGAGGCCGAACATGCTGCCGACATGCTGGGTGATGAAGGGGATGCCGGCGCTGCGGGCCAGTTCGGCCAGCCCCTGGCTGAGGGCGCTGGTCTGGGCTTCGAGCCGGGCGATGACGCCGGGCTGTTCGAGCTGTTGCAGCGTGGCCAGCCCGGCGGCCATCGCCAGCGGATTGCCCGACAGGGTGCCGGCCTGGTAGACCGGTCCGAGCGGCGCCAGCCTGGCCATCACGTCACGCCGGCCGCCGAATGCGCCGACCGGCAGGCCGCCACCGATCACCTTGCCGAGCACGGTCAGGTCCGGCGTGATGCCATAGCGCGCCTGGGCACCGCCCAGCGCGACGCGAAAGCCTGTCATCACCTCGTCAAAGATCAGCAGGGCGCCATGGCGGTTGCAGAGGTGCTGCAACCCTTCGAGAAAGCCGGGCAGCGGCGGGATGCAGTTCATGTTGCCGGCCACCGGCTCGATGATGACGCAGGCGATCTCACTGCCCTGCGCGGCGAAGAGCGCTTCGAGCTGTGCCAGGTTGTTGTATTCGAGGGTCAGCGTCAGTTCGGCCAGTGCCTTGGGCACGCCCAGCGAGCTGGGCACGCCGAAGGTGAGGGCACCCGAACCGGCCTTGACCAGCAGTGAGTCGCCATGGCCATGGTAACAGCCCTCGAACTTGACGATCTTGTCACGGCCGGTGAAGCCGCGTGCCAGCCGGATTGCGCTCATGGTGGCCTCGGTGCCGGAGCTGACCATCCGCACCTGTTCGATCGATGGAATCAGCGCACGGATCTTCTCGGCCAGTTCGGTTTCGAGCGCAGTGGGGGCGCCGAAGCTGAAACCCAGCCGCAGCCGCGACTCGACGGCTGCCACCACGGCCGGATGGGCGTGGCCGAGAATCAGTGGGCCCCAGGAGCAGACATAGTCGACATAGCGGCGGCCATCGACATCGATCAGCCAGGCGCCTTCGCCGCGTTCGATGAAGCGTGGCGTGCCACCGACCGAGCGAAAGGCGCGCACCGGCGAGTTGACGCCGCCGGGAATCACCTGCTGGGCGGCGCTGAAGAGGGTCTCTGAGTGGGTCATGGTCTGGCTGCCTGCGGTTCGATGAAGAGTCGTTGAAACTGGAGAGCGCGCTGCGCGATGTCGTGGCTGCCGAACAGCCCTTCGATCACGGCGATGGCATCGGCACCGGCTTCGATCACGCTGCGGGCATTATCGACGCTGATGCCGCCGATGGCCACGATCGGCACGTCGAGCCGTCGACGCGCCTCATGCAGCAGCCCGAGCGGCGCCGGCGGCGCCTGTGGCTTGCTGCGTGAGGCAAAGAAGCGGCCGAAGGCAACATAGCTGGCGCCGGCGGCCACGGCCGTTTCGGCCCAGTCGAGCCGCTGATGGCAGGTGGCGCCGATCAGTGCCGTCGGGCCCAGTTGGCGCCGTGCGGTGGCGAGATCGCCATCTTCACGGCCCAGATGGAGTCCATCGGCGCCGATGTCGAGCACCAGTTGCAGGTCGTCGTTGACGATCAGCGGCCGACCCTGCTTGCGGCAGAGCGCGAGCAGGGCCTCGGCTTGCTGCCGGCGGCGCTGGGCATCGGTCGACTTGTCGCGGTACTGCACCAGTTGGGCGCCGCCTTTCAATGCGGCTTCGACCCACTGCAACAGCCGTGCGTCGTCAGTGGTGGTCGGGGTGATGGCGTAGAGTCCGCGGATCATCGGGGCGCGATCCGCCGGGGAATCCACTGTCCACCGCCCAGCGGCTCTGCCAGCACCATGGCGCGGTGACTCTGCTCGCTGCTCAATCTCACCGCCGTCGGCAGTGGCTGGCCCAGCGCGATCTGGGCGCAGAGCAGGGCCGCCAAGGTGCAGCCGCTGCCATGGAAGCGGTGCGGCAGCCGGGGCCAGCGGTCACGCTGGATCAGCCCCTGCCGGCCGTAGAGGCGGTTCTCCAGCCAGGGCGTGTCGCCATCATGGCCACCACTCACCAGCAGGTGCTCGCAGCCCCTGTCGAGCAGCCGGCCGACCGCACTGGCTTCGTCGTCGACCCCGGCGAGCTGGAACAGTTCTTCGCGGTTGGGGGTGAGGCAGGTCGCCCGTGGCAGCAGCCGCTGGCGCAGCGCATCGAGGTAGGCGCGGTCGGTGACCAGGTGTCCGCCACCGCTGCGCAGGATCGGATCGACCACCAGCGGCAGCCGTGACAGTGCGGTTTCCAGCAGGGCGGCGACTTCGTCGATGGCGGCCGTGCTGCCAAGCAGACCGATCTTGATGGCGCTGATGGCAAAGTCGTCGAGCAGGCAACGGGTCTGGGCAGTGATCCAGCCGGCTGGCACCGGCTCGATCCGCGCGATGTCGTGGCTGTTCTGCACGGTCAGTGCCGTCACCACGGTCAGCGCATGGCAGCCTGCCGCGGCGGCGGCCTCGGCGTCGGCTTGGATGCCTGCGCCGCCGGTCGGATCGTGACCGCCAAGGCAGAGGATCAGCGGGCGCATGGTCGGGGCTGGCTCAGAAGGGACGCACGATCACCAGAATCACCACCGGCAGCAGGATCAGTACCGGGAACTCATTGAACCAGCGGTAAAAAATCTCGCCATGGCGATTCTGATCGGCCGCGAAGCGTTGCAGCAGCCGGCCGCAGTATAGGTGGTAGGCAAGCAGGATCAGCACCAGTGTCAGCTTGGCGTGCATCCAGTAGGCAGTGCGGTAGCTCTCCCAGTTGGGCAGCAGCATCGCCAGCCCCAGAGCGACCGTCGCCACCATCGAAGGGGTCATGATGCCGCGATAGAGCTTGCGCTCCATCACCTTGAAGCGGTCGCGGCTCGGCTGATCTTCGCTCATGCTGTGATAGACGAACAGCCGAGGCAGGTAGAAGAGGCCCGCAAACCAGCAGACCACGGCAATCAGGTGAAAGGCCTTGAGCCAGAGCATCGAGCACTCCCGCGCATTGAGTTGGGCGAAACCGGCACCATTGTAATGCGGTGCCGCTGATCTGTCGGCGTTGACGCACTCATTCCCGGGTAGCCGAGCCGCTATAATCTCCGCCATTCGTCTTGGCTGTTCTGAAGAGATCAAAGGAGATCGTCGTGGTCAAAGTGGGCATTGTCGGGGGCACCGGCTACACCGGTGTGGAGCTGCTGCGGCTGCTGGCGCGCCATCCGGAGGTTTCGGTCGAGCTGATCACCTCGCGCGGCGAGGCCGGCATTCGCGTCGACCAGATCTATCCCAACCTGCGCGGCTTCTATGACTTGGCCTTTGTCGCCCCCGATCCTGCCGCCCTGAGCGAGCTGGATGTGGTCTTCTTCGCCACCCCTCACGGCGTGGCGATGGAGATGGCGCCAGCACTGGTGGCGGCCGGCGTGCGGGTGATCGACCTCTCCGCCGACTTTCGCCTGAAGGATCCGCTGCTGTTCCAGAAGTGGTACGGGATGCCGCACAGCGCCACCGACCTGTTGCAGGAGGCGGTCTATGGTCTGCCGGAATGCAACCGCGCGCAGATTCGGCAGGCGCGGCTGGTGGCGGTGCCGGGCTGCTATCCGACGGCGATACAGCTGGGCCTGCTGCCACTGCTGGAGGCGAAACTGGTCGACGAACGGTCGCTGATCGCCGACGCCAAATCGGGGGTGAGCGGCGCTGGCCGTCAGGGCAAGATCGCCAACCTGCTGTGTGAGGTTGCGGACAGCTTCAAGGCCTATGGCGTTCCTGGCCACCGTCATCTGCCCGAGATCACCGCTCATCTTGGTCAATACCTCGGCCGCGCCGCACCTGGCCTCACCTTCGTGCCCCATCTGGCGCCGATGATTCGCGGCATTCATGCCACCCTCTATGCGCGGCTGAAGGATCCGGCAGTCCAGCCCGATCTGCAGCAGCTCTACGCCGAGCGTTACCGCGATGAACCCTTCGTCGATCTGCTGCCCGCCGGAGAGCATCCGGAGACCCGCAGCGTGCGCGGCGCCAACCTCTGCCGGCTGGCGCTGCACCGCCCGCAAGGGGGCGACACCCTGGTCGTGCTCTCGGTGATCGACAACTTGGTCAAGGGGGCTGCCGGGCAGGCGATCCAGAACATGAACCTCTGTTGCGGGCTGCCGGAGACGAGTGGTCTCGACGCGCCGGCGCTGCTGCCCTGAAGCGAGCGCTCTGCCGACGAAATAGTTGACTTTAATGCTTGGTTTTAATAGGGTGATTGCCGGTGCTTTCACAATGCAGGTGAGTGAGCAATGAGCAGCGTACAGGTGCAGCAGCCGGTTGCACTCGAGGTGACCGCGGCCGCGGCACGCAAGGTGCGTCGTCTGGTCGATGAAGAGGGCAACAGCCAGCTCAAGTTGCGGGTGTTCGTGACCGGCGGTGGCTGTTCCGGTTTTCAGTATGGCTTCAGCTTCGATGACGAAGCGGCCGAGGATGACACCCGGATCGAGCGCGATGGCGTCACCGTGCTGGTCGATCCGATGAGCTTTCAATATCTGGTCGGCTCGGAGATCGACTACTCCGAAGGGCTCGAAGGGTCACGTTTCGTGGTCCGCAATCCCAACGCGACCACCACCTGCGGCTGTGGATCGAGTTTCGCGGTCTGATCCAGCGGATCAGTCGTCAGGCAGATAGACCCCGCCGAGCATGACGGGCCGGCGGGCGCCGGTGACGCTGGGCAGGTTGCCCGGTCGACCCAGCAACCGCTGCCGTGCCAGCCAGGCGAAGGTGGCGGCCTCGACCCACTGCGGCGGTAGTCCCAGCAGTTCGGTGGAGTGAATCCGCCGCCCGGGCAGGGCAGCCTGCAACCGATCGACCAGCGCGCGGTTCTCGACGCCCCCTCCACACAGGTAGAGTTCGGTCCCGCACCCCCAGCGGTCGATGGCCTGCGCCACGCTCCGGGCGGTCAGTTCGAGCAGCGTCGCCTGCACATCGACCGGAGCGCAGTGCGCGAAGTCGCGCAGTCGTTGCGTCAGCCAGTTGAGGTTGAACCGTTCACGACCGGTGCTCTTCGGCGGAGTTGCCTGGAAAAAAGCGTCGTCCAGCAAGGCGCGCAGCAGCGGTTCATGGCAACTGCCACTGCGGCTCCAGTTGCCACGGTGATCATAGGGCTGGCCGAGGTGGCGCTGACACCAGCCATCGAGCAGCGCATTGCCCGGCCCGGTGTCGAAGCCAACGACCGCGGCAGGGTGCTGCGTCGGCGGCAGAACCGTCAGATTGGCGATGCCGCCCAGGTTGAGCACCATCCGATATTCAGTGGGGTGGGAGAACAGCCAGTGGTGGAATGCCGGCGCCAGCGGTGCCCCCTCTCCTCCGGCCACCATGTCCTTGCGGCGGAAATCGGCCACCGTGACCAGGCCGGTCAGGTAGGCGATGCGGTTGGGATCGCCCACCTGGCAGGTGAAGGCATGGTCGCCGCCGGGTGAATGGCGCAGGGTCTGGCCATGGCTGCCGATTGCGCGGATGCGCGCGCGATCGATGCCGCACTGCGCCAACAGTTGATTGACCGCCGTCGCGATCAGCTCGGCATGGTCGATGTCGAGCCGATGGAGGCGATTGAGTTCATCGGGGCCCGGTGTGGCGAGCGCGATGACCTCCTGCCGGATGTCGGCGGGAATCGGCAGGCTGTGCTTCGCCAGCAGCAGACAGGAGGTGTCGGTGAACCGGAACAGGCCGACATCGACGGCATCAAGGCTGGTGCCGGACATGACCCCCAGATAGCAGTCGCCGTCGGATCTCTCTTCCGTGCTCAATCATTCAACCCGGCGCGTGCCACCGCCGCGGGGGTGGACTCACCCTGCTTCAGCATCGCCACCAAGGGGCCGGTCTGTGACTTGAAGCGGTCGAGCTCGCGCCCGGCCACGGCGGGCGCTTGCGGCAGCGGGACGGTCAGCGGGTTGCGGTGCACGCCATCGACCTGGAACTCATAGTGCAGGTGGTTGCCGGTGGCGAGACCGCTGGCGCCGACATAGCCGATCACTTCACCCTGCCGCACCTTCTGCCCGTTGCGGATCGAGGGGGCGAACCCTTGGAGGTGGGCATAGAGGGTGGTGTAGCGGTCACCATGCTGGATCGTGATGGTGTTGCCGTAGCCACCCTTGCGGCCGGCGAAAGTTACCCGGCCATCGCCGACGCTCTTGACTGGCGTGCCGGCACTGGCCGAGTAGTCGATGCCCTTGTGGGCGCGCATGGTGTGCAGAATCGGGTGGAAGCGGCTCAGGCTGAACAGTGAGGTGATGCGCACGACGTCGAGCGGGTTGCGGATGAACGCCTTGCGCATGCCGCGGCCGTCTGGAGTGTAGTAACCCTCGTTGCCCTGCGCATCGACATGGCGCACGGTCTGGTAGCGGCGTCCCTGATTGATGAATTCGGCGGCCAGAATCGGACCGTCATCGATCTTCTTGCCGTCGATGAAGCGCTCCTGATAGATGACAGAGAAGCGGTCGCCCTGGCGCAGATCCTCGGTGTAATCGATGTCCCAGCCGAAGAGGTCGGCCAACTGGCTGGCCACGGCTTGGGAGAGCCCCGCTTTCTGGCAAGAGAGAAACAGCGACTGATCGATCACGCCGCTGTGCCGGCGGAGCTGGAGCTCGGGCTCGCGCTTCTCAACGGTGACATCGAAGCTGTCGTTGGTCCTTTGCCACTGTACCGACTCAAGCGCGTTGGGGCTGAATTTGAACCTCTCCAGTTGACCCTCCGTGCCGACTTGCAGTGCCAGTTTGTGCCCTGGATGGATCTGATGCAGCCGCTTGGTCTCCTTGCCCGAATCGAGCAGCATCGCCAGTTCGTTGGGTGCGATGCCGGCGCGTTTGAACAGCGTGCCCAGCGTGTCGCCGGTCTGGACGACATATTCATCCCACAGTTCCGGCTCGACCAGAGCGGTGGTGACGGCCACCGCCGGCTGTTCGGTGCTCTGCGGTGTGGTGGGGGCGGGCAGGGTCAGCGGCACGACACTCTTGATGGCGGCGGCCTCTTCGCTTGGCAGCAGCCAGGCGATCAGCACGGTGGCGCTCAGCAGCAGGGTGGCGGCGATCAGGTGCAGTCGAGGGAAGGCTGTTTTCACAGCAGAAGCTGGTGGCAGTGCTGCCATCGGATACAATCTCACTTTATCGTTCTTCCGTTGCGGGCCGGATTATATCAACTGAATCCGGCAGGGCTACCCCGTCGAGTGGGCGGCCCGGTGCGTTAGTGCGACATCCGGGCCAATGGTTCAATGCATCTGTTCGGTGCCGTCTGAAAATTGGCACTGAAACAAGGTGTCAACCTCAAATAAGCAATATAGACACCAATTTAATGGGTTGTGACGAATGACATCGGTAAAGGCCGCGCTCGAGCTCATCAAGGCCGGGGCGCATGAGATCATCTCCGAGCCGGAGCTGATCGAAAAACTGGGCAGTGGCCGCAAACTGCGGGTCAAGGCGGGCTTCGATCCCACCGCGCCCGATCTGCATCTGGGTCACGCGGTGCTGCTGAACAAGCTCCATCAGTTCCAGCAGTTGGGCCATGAGGTGCTGTTTCTGATCGGTGACTTCACCGGCATGATCGGCGACCCCACTGGCAAGAATGTCACGCGCAAGCCCCTCACCCGTCAGCAGGTCGAACAGAATGCGCAGACCTACAGCGAGCAGGTGTTCACCGTGCTCGACCGGGCAAAAACCCAGGTGGTGTTCAATTCGCAGTGGATGGGCAGGTTCGATGCCAGTGACATGATCAAGCTGGCGAGTCGCTACACCGTTGCCCGCATGCTCGAGCGCGATGATTTTCACAAACGCTACCGTGGTGGCCAGCCGATCGCACTGCATGAGTTTCTCTATCCGCTGATTCAGGGCCATGACTCGGTCGAACTGCGCGCCGACATCGAGCTGGGCGGCACCGACCAGAAGTTCAATCTGCTGGTCGGGCGTGAGTTGCAGCGCGATGCCGGTCAGACGCCGCAGGTGGTGATGACCATGCCGATTCTCGAGGGATTGGATGGCGTGCAGAAGATGTCCAAGTCGCTCGACAACTACATTGGCCTGCGTGAACCGCCCAACACGATGTTCGGCAAACTGATGTCGATCAGCGACACCTTGATGTGGCGCTACTATGCACTGCTGAGCAGGCGGTTGCCGACAGAGGTCGCCGCCATGCAGGCGCAGTGCGAGGCAGGAGAGCTCAATCCGCGTGATGCCAAGGTGGAGCTGGCCCGGGAGCTGGTGACGCGGTTCCACAGCGCCACCGAGGCCGAGGCGGCGCATCAGGCGTTCGTGGCCCGCTTTCAGCAGGGTGCCCTGCCGCAGGAGATTCCCGAACTGTGCATCGCCCATGGCGGTTATCCGGCAGAGGGGGTGCCGATCGCCAACCTGCTGAAGGAGGCCGGTCTGGTCGCCAGCACCTCCGAGGCGCTGCGGCTGATCGGCCAGGGTGGGGTCAGGATCGATGGGATCCGTTTGCAGGAAAAAAACCATCGGGTGGCACCCGGCAGCGAGCATCTCTATCAAGCCGGCAAGCACCGTTTTGCCCGGATTCGGGTGAATTGATGCGTCCCGCGCACCGACACGGAGCGCTGGAGCACTGTTGAGGCCCCATGTACAAACTGGTCTTTTTCGTTCCGATCGAGCAGCTCGAAGCGGTGAAAGCAGCGCTCTTTGCCGCAGGTGGCGGGCGGATCGGCCACTATGACTGCTGTGCCTGGCAGGTGCTGGGGCTGGGTCAATTTCGTCCACGTGCCGGCAGCAATCCTTTTCTGGGCAGCCAGGAGCAGTTGGAGCAGGTGCAGGAGTACCGGGTCGAAATGGTGGTGGCCGATGCACTGATCGAGCCGGTGATCCGGGCGCTCCATGCCGTTCACCCCTATGAAGAGCCGGCTTATGATGTGTGCCACCTGGAGGATTTTTCACATCTGAAGCCGACCTGAAGCCGATGGGTCAGCGCAGTGGGTACAATGCAACCTGATGCTCGAAAAGGCGCCGCGTGGCGTCAGCCAAAACGATAACTACAACTCAAAGGAGAACTGTCGATGGAGATGCACTTTGCCACCCTGTGGGAGCAGATCGCTGCCCAGATTCCCCAGCGTACCGCGCTGATCCATGGCGAGCGCAAGGTCGCCTGGGGCCCCTACCAGGAGCGCGCCGCGTGCATCGCCCAGTTTCTGCATCAGCAGGGGCTGGGGCATGACAGCAAGATGGGGCTCTATCTCTACAATTCGCCGGAGTACATGGAAGCGCAGTTCGCCGGCTTCAAGATTCGCGGCGTTCCGGTCAACGTCAACTACCGCTACCTCGAGGATGAGCTGGTCTATCTGCTCGACAACTCCGACAGCGAGGCGCTGTTCTTTCATGGCCGCTTCGCCGAGCGCATCGCCAACATTCGGCACAAGCTGCCCAAGGTGCGCTGCCTGATCCAGGTGGATGATGGCAGTGGTGCGCCACTGCTGGCCGGTGCGCACGACTATGAGCAGATCATTCGTACCCATGCGCCGATGGCGCCGATCGAACGCGGCTGGGATGACACCTACATGCTCTATACCGGTGGCACCACCGGCATGCCGAAGGGGGTGATGTACAAGCTGGGCGAGATGTGTGCCGGATTTCTGGCGCCGTTCGAGGCGCGCGGCGTCTCGCCGCCTCCCGCCACCATCGAAGAGACGCTGGCGGCGATCAAGCGGCTGGAGCCGGCCGGACTGCTGCCGGTCACGCTGGTGGCCTGTCCGCTGATGCACGGCACCGGCATGTGGCTTGGCGCGATGATGCCGCACAACATGGGCGGGACCGTGGTCACCCTGGCCGGCACCAAGTTCGATGCCGATGAGCTGTGGGCGGCGGTGCAGCGCGAACGGGTGACCGACATCGTCATCGTTGGCGACGCCTTTGCCAAACCGATGCTGGATGCCCTGCGCGCTGCACAGGCAGCAGGCCGTTCTTATGACATCTCGTCGGTCAGGTTCATCAGCTCTTCCGGCGTCATGTGGACCCAGGAGGTCAAGGCCGGGCTGCTGGAGTTCGGCGACATGATCCTCAACGATGGGCTGGGCTCCACCGAGGGCGGCATGGGCCGTTCGCTGACCACCCGCGCCAACATCGGCGAGACCGCCAAGTTCCAGATGATGGAGTCGACCAAGGTGTTCGACGACAACGACGAGGAGGTCAAGCCCGGTTCCGGCGCGATCGGCATGATCGCCCAAGCCGGTCGGGTGCCGACCGGTTACTACAAGGATCCGGAGAAATCGGCCAAGACCTTCCGTACCATTCGCGGGCTCCGCTACTCGTTTCCCGGCGATTTCGCCACTGTCGAGGCCGATGGCACCATTCGTCTGCTGGGGCGCGGCTCGATGTGCATCAACACCATGGGCGAGAAGGTCTATCCCGAAGAGGTCGAGGAGGCGATCAAGACCCATCCGGCGGTCTATGACTGCCTGGTGGTGGGGGTCAAGGATCCAAAATATGGCGAGCGGGTGGCGGCCGTGGTCTCACTGCGTCCCGGGCAGCAGGCCGACCAGCAGACGCTGATCGACCATGTGGCACACAGGCTGGCTGGCTACAAGAAGCCCCGCAACATCTTCATCGTCGATGAGGTGCAGCGCGCCAGCAACGGCAAGGCCGACTACAAGTGGGCCCGCAGCCGCGCCGACGAAGAGGCGCGCAAACTGGAGATGGGAGGCTGAATGGTCGCAATGGCACCGACGGCAGCGTTCCAGCCCGACTTCGAGGCCGCCCAGTCCGAGCTGCTGACCCTGCGCGACTTTCTGCGTTGGGGGGTCAGCAGTCTGGGGGCAGCGCAGGTGGCCCTGGGCCATGGCTGCGATGATCTGTGGGATGAGGCGTTGCGGCTTATTCTGCACGCGCTGCATCTGCCGCTGGAGGTCGATGACCGGGTGCTGGATGCCCGGCTGCTGCCGCGCGAGCGTCAGCAGGTGGTCGAGCTGTTCCGGCGCCGCATCGTCGATCGATTGCCGAATGCCTACCTGACCGGCGAGGCCTGGTTTGCCGGCCTGCCATTCTTCGTTGATCAGCGGGTGCTGATTCCGCGCTCGCCGCTGGCCGAGCTGATCGCGCGCCGCTTCGAGCCTTGGATCGATTCCAGCCGGGTCGATCGGGTGCTCGACCTCTGCACCGGCAGTGGCTGCATCGCCATCGCTCTGGCCCATGCGTTCGAGGCTGCCGAGGTGGTGGCGACCGATCTCTCGGCCGCCGCACTCGAGGTGGCGGCCATCAACCGGGCCCGCCATGGCCTCGAACAGCGGCTGACGCTGATCGAAGGTGACCTCTTTTCCGGAGTGACCGGCACCTTTGATCTGATCGTCAGCAACCCGCCCTATGTGGCCGAGCAGGAGCTGGCCGCGCTGCCCGCTGAGTATCGCCATGAACCGCGACTGGCGCTGGCGGCGGGGGTGGAGGGGCTCGACATCGTCGAGCGCATTCTGGCGCAGGCCCGGCGCCATCTGCGTCCGGGCGGTCTGCTGGTGGTCGAGGTGGGCTCGGCGGCCGAGGCGCTGGTGGCGCGCCATCCTGACCTCGGCTTCTTCTGGCCCGATTTCGAGCAGGGTGGCGAGGGAATCTTCATTCTGGAGGCCGATCAGCTCTGATCGGCCTGTCGGTTCTCTGTTTCAGTCGGCCAATCAGAGTGGTTTTGGCTGGAAGAAACGAGGATCCGCGGCGCGAATGTCCTGCATCCGCAGTGGATAGTCACCTCGTTCACGGTCGGCAAAGTGGAATTCGAGGGTCTTTCTGATAACCGCAAAGGCGAGCATTTCCCACGGAATCTCCTCGCGCGCGAACAGCTTCACCTCCAGGCTCTCCTTGCCGGCGGCAAAGCCGGGCTCGATCAGTTCGCCGCGAAAAAACAGGTAGATCTGATTGATGTGCACGAGGTTGAAGAGGGTGTAGAGATCGCCGACCCGTACCCGCGCATTGGCCTCTTCCCAGGTTTCCCGCGCGGCCGCCTCCTGGGTGGTCTCATCGTTTTCCATGAAGCCGGCCGGCAGGGTCCAGAAACCCAGGCGCGGCTCGATCGCGCGTCGGCAGAGCAGCACCTGATCATTCTGGGTGATCAGGCAGCCGGCGATGATCTTGGGGTTCTGATAATGGATGGTGCCGCAGTCGCCGCAAACATGGCGTTCACGGTTGTCCGACTCCGGCACTTTCAGCACGATGGCCTCGCCGCAGTGGGTGCAGAACTTCATGGGCTGACTCCGGCAGGCAATGACGGTGGAACCAGCACCAATCTACGCAACCACTGCCCTGAATGAAAGTGGTGGGCGAGCAGTGATCAGGCCCGTGCTTCGCGGGTGCGAAACGGCGTCACCGTGGCGGTGGGTTCGGCGCGCGCCTGCTGGCTGGTCGGGAGGGGTTCGCCCTTCAGTGCCAGATTCAGCGTGTAGAGCGAGTCATGCATCATCTGCGAGAGCTTGATGCAGGCGGCCATCGGGGTCTTGGCGCGCCGGCGTTCCATGTCGATCTGGAACTGCAACCCGCGCAGCCGCTGCTGCCGGCTTTCAGGCGCCTGTGCGATCAGCTCATCGACCAGTTGCAGGCGCAGGGCTTCGAGTGCCTGTGGATCCTGCTCGGCGAGCTGGCGCAGTTGCTCGGGGGCGGGCAGCGGGGTGAATGTAGGCATGGCAGTGGCTCCCGGTGAAGGCAGGCAAACAGTGCATGAAAGAAAAATTTGCCCGCGCGACTTGCTAAAACTCAAAAGCAGTCTACCCGGCGCGGTCGAGCTGATCAATATTTGCACAGACTGTGGCTGGCGGTGGTGCGGCACCGGAATTTTTTGGTGTTTTTGTCGAAATATCGCTGCAAAAAGCGTATGGATGCTGGCTGTTGAGCGAAGTTGTCTGCATGGATCTCAATCAATCCATTTGCATAATAGAGGCATAGGCAAGAACATTTTCTTATTTGAAAGCCGAAATCGTCGGTTTTTTGTCCTGTCACGCCCGGTTTTGGCAGAAATTCCGACGCTGTTGGCGGCGCTGGCTTGCCGCCGTCTATGGGTGGATTGGTTTAGAATGGCGGCAGACTCGAAGCAGCCCTGTCCCGCTTCATCCTTGATCAACCCGCCATGGAGAGAGAACAGTGATCTACCGTCTGGGTGAACGTCAGCTCGAAGTGTGTGGCGATGAGTTCTTTGTCGCCGACAGCGCCGTGGTCATCGGCAGCGTGCGGCTCGAGAGAAATGCCAGCATCTGGTTCAACGCAGTGCTGCGGGGTGACAACGACCTGATCACCATCGGCGAAGATTCCAACATCCAGGATGGCTCGGTGCTGCACACCGACCATGGGGTGCCGCTGACCGTGGGTCGGGGGGTCACCGTCGGTCACAAGGTGATGCTGCATGGCTGCACCATCGGTGATTACAGTCTGATCGGCATGAACGCAGTGGTGCTGAACGGCGCCCGCATCGGAAAATATTGTCTGATCGGCGCCAACACGCTGATTCCGGAGGGCAAGGAGATTCCCGACGGCTCGCTGGTGATGGGTTCGCCGGGCAAGGTGGTACGCGAGATCTCTGATTTGCAGAGAAAGATTCTCGAGGGCAGCGCCCAACACTATGTCGAAAATTCCAGGCGCTACACGCAGCAGTTGCGGCTCGATCCGCGCTTTCATGGCTGATCCGCAGATCATGGGTGAGCGGCCGCCGCCGTCGCCCTGTGTGTCGGTCTGTGCGCTGGATGAAATGGACATCTGCATCGGCTGTCACCGCTCCGTGGATGAGATTGCGGCGTGGTCGCAGCTCAGCGCTGCGCAGAAGTGGCAGGTCATTCAATTGAGTCAGGCACGCGTCCGGGCTGCGGGTGGCTGGCTGATTCCCCCGGATGGAGCAGAACCGTGACAGAGATAGGTACCCCGAACTCCCCGACCGCGCTGCGGGTGCTGCTGCTGGGCAGCGGTGAACTCGGCAAGGAGGTGGCGATCGAGCTGCAACGGCTCGGTGTCGAGGTGATCGCTGTCGACCGCTATGCCGATGCGCCGGCGATGCAGGTGGCGCATCGCGCCCATGTCATCTCGATGCTCGATGGCGCTGCGCTGCGGCGGGTGGTCGAGCTGGAGCAGCCCCACTACATCGTTCCGGAAATCGAGGCGATCGCCACCGATGAGCTGCTGAAACTCGAGGCCGAAGGCCATCGGGTGGTGCCCACCGCGCGGGCGGCACGGTTGACGATGGACCGGGAGGGCATTCGCCGGCTGGCTGCCGAAGAGCTGGGCCTGCCCACCTCACCTTACGGCTTTGCCGACAGCGAGGCGGAGCTGATCGAGCAGGTCGCGCGAATCGGCTTTCCCTGCGTGGTCAAGCCGGTGATGAGCTCCTCCGGCAAGGGGCAGTCGGTGGCGCATGACCAGGCCGGGCTCATCAAGGCGTGGCGCTATGCCCAGGAGGGCGGTCGGGCCGGTGCCGGACGGGTCATCATCGAAGGCTTCGTCCGGTTCGACTATGAGATCACCCTGCTGACCATCCGTCACCGCGACGGCACCACCTTCTGTGCGCCGATCGGCCACCGACAGGAGGCGGGCGACTACCGTGAATCCTGGCAACCACAGCGGATGAGCCGGGCTGCGCTCGAACGCTCCGAAGCGGTGGCCGCCAAGGTGACCGAAGCGCTGGGCGGTTTTGGCCTGTTCGGTGTCGAGCTGTTCATCTGCGGCGATGAGGTCTACTTCAGCGAGGTGTCGCCCCGCCCCCATGACACTGGCATGGTGACGATGATCTCGCAGGATCTCTCCGAATTCGCCCTGCATGCACGCGCCCTGCTGGGGTTGCCGATTCCGAATGTGCGCCAGCTGGGGCCTGCCGCCTCGGCGGTGATTCTGGTGCAGGGGGCGTCGCAACAGCCGAGCTATGGTGCCCTGGAGCTCGCTCTGGCCGAGCCCGATACCCAGTTGCGCCTGTTCGGCAAGCCCGATGTGGCCGGACAGCGGCGCATGGGCGTCGGCCTGGCACGGGCCGACAGCGTCGAAGCGGCGCTGGAAAAGGCCAAGCGGGTGGCAGCCGCGGTCAGGGTCAGGCTGTAAATCGATGCTGTCCCACTCAATAAGATCACCAAGGAGACTCGCATGAAGCCGACCCTCTATGGCGCTCCACTGTCACCCTTTGTGCGCAAGGCACGCATCGTGCTGGCCGAAAAGGGCATCGACTACGATCTGGTGCCGCTCGATCCGTTTCGCAAGAGTGAGGAGCTGCTGCGACTCAGTCCGCTCGGACGGGTCCCGGCGCTGGTCGACGATGGAAAAACCCTGGCCGACTCCGGCGTCATTGCCCAATACCTCGAAAAGAAGTGGCCGACGCCGCCGCTCTATGCCGATGACCCCTACCTGCATGCACGGGTGGTCTGGTTCGAGAAGTACGCCGACTACGAACTGGTGCCACTGTGCACCTTTTCGGTTTTTCGCCAGCGCCTGCTGATGCCGATGATGGGACAGGGTTGCGATGAGCAGCTGGTACAGAGCGCGCTGCAGAAGTTGCCGGCCCACTTCGACTACCTGGAGCAGCAGCTCGACGGCGCCGACCATCTGATCGACAACCGTCTCACCGTGGCCGACATCGCGGTGGCTTCGCAGTGCATCAACATGGGGCATGGCGGCGAATGTGTCGATGCCCAGCGCTGGCCGACGCTGGCAGCACTGGTCGAGCGGGTGAAGGCACGCCCCAGTGCCGCGGACTGCCTGGCGCAAGAGGCGGCGATCATCGACAAGATTCGCGCTCGCACGGCTGGCGGCTGAGCTGCATCAACCCGGCGATGTTTCAATGGCTGTTCGCCCGGAAGTTCCTGGAGCGCTGATCGGATCGCCGCTGGGGTTGGGTCTGCCAGTTCGAGACGGCATCGATCTGCATGAGATGCTCCGTCATCGGTCGGACCGCGATGGGAGGGCCGACCGTGTCGTTTGGTCTCTCTGCGCGATGGATGTCCGTTGAAGACCCGTTAATTGGAAAAATCAGCCAGTTGGCCGGCAGGCGCCTTCTGGTTTGGGATCGAGTTTCGTTTCGTCGGGAAGGGAGGAAAAAGAGGGCGGTCGATTCCCGGGAGGGCGAACAGATCAAGGGGCGCCCGGTCGCGCCATTGGTACAGGGACCATCACGGAGCCAAACGTTTCAGGGACCAGGTTTGATCCGGGCGGCGCTGATACAGCAAGCGGTCGTGCAGTCGGTCGATTCGCGCCTGCCAGAATTCAAAACGCAACGGAAGCAGCCGGTATCCGCCCCAGCCCGGCGGCCGCGGAATCTCCCTGTCGGCGAAATCGCGGGTGAAGCGATCGATTCTCGCGTCCAGCTCCTCGCGTCCTTGCAGCACCCGGCTTTGCGGCGACGCCCAGGCGCCGATCTGACTGCCCTGTGGGCGGGTGCGGAAGTAGGCGTCCGATTCGGCGGGATCGATCCGTTCGACGCCGCCTTCGATGCGCACCTGCCGAAGCTGAACCGGCCAGTAGAACAGCAGGGCCGCAGAGGGGTTGTGGGAGAGTTCCGCACCCTTGCGGCTTTCATAATGCGTATGGAAGACCAGCCCATCTTCATCGAACTGCTTGAGCAGCACGATTCGCGCGCTGGGGCGACCATCGACACCGACGGTCGCCAAGGTCATGGCGTCCGGTTCGGGTGGATGCAGGGGCCGGGCAGCATCATACCATTCACGGAACAATCCCCACGGGTGGGGCGGCGCTTCGTGTTCATTCAAGGGAGGGAAGAGGGTGGTCATGGTCAAGATGGCTGCTCCAGACAAGAAAATGGGGACAGTCTGATCTATCCCAAGATAGCTCAGGCCCGGATCATTTCCCTCATCAGGATAGTCTGGTGAGCTGTCCGATCTGAACAGGGTGTTCCATGGTCCGCCTGTCGCGACCTTTGTGCTTGGCCAACCGCTGTATGCGATCCAGCGCAGCAACCGCCGCGAACCCACCCTCCAGGAGCGGTTCATCGATTGCCATGCAACACTGCTCTGCATCAACCCGGCCTGCTTCAACTCAAAGCTCGCCGGCTGGCTTGTCATCTGCCACGCTTTCATCTTAAATCGTTGCTCGGCCTGATCTCCCCGGTAAACTGGCGCCTCCAGAACCACCCGGTGCCGAAGGTGCTGGAGCAGTGCGACTCTTTGACACGTCTGCTTGCGGCATTTAGAATCTCGCCCCCTTATGTCATCTGATTTGCTGCCTCTTCGGGTCGATCCGTTCAAGTTGGTCAAAAGCGGTGCTGTGCTCGAGGGACGGCTCCAGATGGGGCGCTTTCGCCGGTTCTGTGCCGAGCTGACCGGCGATGAAGGTCAGCTCTTCGTCCAGTTGCAGGCCGGACGTGATGAGCAGGGGGTTGCCTGCCTGGCGGGCCGTCTGACCGGCGAGGTGGGGCTGATCTGTCAGCGCTGTCTGGAGCCGATGCGCCACCCGATCGATGTGCCGTTTCGGTTGGCACTGCTGCAGAGCGAGGCGTCGATCGAGCGGTTGCCCGACAGTTACGATCCGCTGGTGCTGCCGGCAGAGGCCGGCGCCGTCGAGTGGCCGGTGCTGCTCGAGGATGAGCTGCTGTTGAGCTTGCCGATCATTCCCCGCCATCCGTGGGCGGAGTGTTCGGCGCCCGGGGAGTACTTTGCTGCGGCCGATCGGACCGATCCGGCGCAATGAATTTTGAGTGAGACATTGATTCCGTCATTGAACGAGAGAACAGAAGATGGCCGTACAACAGAACCGTGTGACCCGCTCCAAGCGTGACAAGAGACGCTCGCATGATGCCCTGACGCCGCCGACGCTGTCGGTCGACAGTGTCACCGGCGAGACCCATCGCCGCCACCATGTCAGCGCCAATGGCTACTACCGTGGACGCAAGATCGTCTCGGGCAAGGACGACGATTGATGTCTGACCATGCGGACCGTCGCCATTGATGTGATGGGCGGGGACCACGGTCCCGCCGTCACGGTTCCGGCCGCGCTTCAGTCGCTCTCCCGCGATCCGCTGCTCCATCTGCTGCTGGTCGGGCGGCAGGAGCAGATCACTCCGTTTTTGCGCGATGTTCCGGCTGCGCTGCACGAGCGGCTGCAGACCATCGATGCCCGTGACGTGGTGGCCATGGATGAGCGCCCGTCGGTGGCGCTGCGCAGCAGAAAACCTTCGTCCATGTGGTTGGCCATCGAATGTGTGCAGTCCGGTCGGGCGCAGGCCTGTGTCAGTGCCGGCAACACCGGCGCACTGATGGTGATCGGTCGTCATCTGCTGAAGATGGTGGCCGGCATCGACCGTCCCGCCATCATCACCCAGATTCCGACCGCCACTGGCCATTGCCATCTGCTTGATCTCGGCGCCAATGTCGCGCTCACCTCCGAGCATCTGCATCAGTTTGCCATCATGGGCTCGGTGGCCGCTGCCGCGATGGATGGTCTTGAGGCGCCGCGGGTGGGCCTGCTCAACATCGGTGAGGAGGAGATCAAGGGCAATGAGCAGATCAAGCTGGCATCGCAACTGATCCGGGAGAATGCCCGGCTCAACTACATCGGCTACATCGAAGGCGATGACATCTTTCGCGGCGCCGCCGACGTGGTGGTGTGTGACGGTTTTGTCGGCAATGTCGCCATCAAAACCAGCGAAGGGCTGGCCGAACTGATCGACCAGCGGCTCAATGCGGCGTTCAGAGCCAACATTCTGAGCCGGTTCGTTGGCTTGCTGGCATGGCCGATCCTGCGGCGGCTGCGCAGACAAATCGATCCTGGCCGCTATAATGGCGCCACCCTGCTGGGGCTGCAGGGCATTCTGGTCAAGAGCCATGGCGATGCCGATGTCGATGGCTTCCGTCAGGCCATCGAGGTGGCGGTACGGGAGGTCGACTCCGATGTGCCGCAACAGATTCACCGCATGCTCGAAGCCACACTGGCGTAATCAAGAATAATCACACTCTGCCGTCGATCCACGATGAGGGATGCAATGTCTGGCTTCACCGCTTTCGTCTTTCCGGGCCAAGGTTCACAGCAGGTCGGCATGCTGGCCGATCTGGCGCAGCACTTCGCGCTGGTGCAGGAGACCTTTGCCGAGGCCAGCGAACAGCTTGGCTTCGATCTGTGGCAATTGACGCAACAGGGGCCGGAAGAGCAGCTCAACCAGACCGCCAACACCCAGCCGGCGCTGCTGGCGGCCAGTGTGGCGATCTGGCGGGTGTGGCGCTCCTTGGCCGCACCGCTGCCGGAGTGGGTGGCAGGACACAGCCTCGGTGAATACTCCGCGCTGGTGGCGGCCGAGTCGATCGACTTTGCCGATGCGGTTCGGCTGGTGCGCACCCGTGGGCTGCTGATGCAGGAGGCGGTGCCGGTCGGCGTCGGTGCGATGGCCGCCATTCTGGGTCTGGAAGATGCCGAGGTCGAGGCGGCCTGCGCTGAAGCGGCTGGTGATGAAGTGGTGGCCGCAGCCAACTACAACGCTCCCGGGCAGGTGGTGATTGCTGGCCACCGGACGGCGGTCGAGCGGGCCATCGAGTTGATGAAGGCGCGCGGCGCCAAGCGTGCCATGCCGTTGCCGGTCAGTGTCCCTTCGCACTGCGCGCTGATGCGCCCGGCGGCGGAGCGGCTGCGCGGCGAGCTGGCGTCGATTCAGATTCGCGCGCCGCAGATCAAGGTGGTGCAGAACGTTCATGCCCGTGAGGAGCACCAGATCGAAGCGATTCGCGCCAACCTGGTCGCCCAGCTCGACCACCCGGTGCGCTGGACCCGCTCGGTCGAGACGCTGGCTGCCGCCGGCGTGGCAACCACCATCGAATGTGGACCGGGCAAGGTGCTGTCCGGGCTCAACAAGCGCATCGACAAGCGCCTGAACACCTTCGCCATCCAGGAGTCGGCCTCACTGCACGAGGTGGCGACGCAGCTCGCCAATGGCAGCATCGGCTGATCGCATCAGTTTTTTCATCCCCATCAGGAGAGCAGAGCGTGAGTCAGGAAGCCAGAATTGCACTGGTCACCGGCGCCAGCCGGGGCATCGGCCAGGCCATCGCGCTGGCGCTGGGTGCCCAGGGTGCCACCGTGGTCGGCACCGCAACGACCGAGGCCGGCGCGCAGAAGATTTCGGCCACCCTGGCCGAACAGGGCATCAGCGGCAGCGGCTTCTGTCTCGATGTCTGCAGCGATGAATCAGTCGCTGCGGTGTTGCAGCAGATCGAAGCACAATTCGGCACACCGCTGATTCTGGTCAACAACGCCGGCATCACCCGCGACAACCTGCTGATGAGAATGAAGTCGAACGAGTGGGATGAGGTGATCGACACCAATCTGAGTGCTCTCTACCGCACCTCCAAGGCCATGCTGCGCGGCATGACCAAGGCGCGCTGGGGACGCATCGTCAACATCGGTTCGGTGGTAGGGGCCATGGGCAATGCCGGCCAGACCAACTATGCTGCGGCCAAAGCGGGCATGGGTGGCTTCACCCGGGCGCTGGCCCGTGAAGTGGGCTCGCGCGGCATCACCGTCAATGCGGTCGCGCCGGGCTTCATCGACACCGACATGACCCGCGCGCTGGATGAGGCTCATCGTCAGACACTCCAGCAGCAGATTCCGCTCGGACGCCTTGGATCGGCGGCCGAAGTGGCGGCGGTGGTGGCATTTCTTTGCAGTGAATCAGCCGGTTACGTCACCGGAGAGACCCTGCATGTCAATGGCGGAATGTATATGGCTTAAGGTCAACTTTTTGGGCTACAATGCCGCCGCAAAATCGGCGGGCCCAATTCGGGTTGTTGCCTTTTCATGAAGATGCCTGAAGGGTGGCCGTTGGCCCACTTCTTGGAATTCAACATTATCGGGAGATAATACGCACCATGAGTAGCATCGAAGACCGCGTCAAGAAGATCATTTGCGAACAGCTTGGCGTGAAGGAAGAAGACATCACCAACGCCTCTTCCTTTGTCGAGGATCTGGGCGCAGACTCCCTGGACACCGTCGAACTGGTGATGGCGCTCGAAGATGAATTCGAGACCGAAATTCCCGATGAAGATGCCGAAAACATCACGACCGTTCAGCAAGCCATCGACTACGTCAAGCGCAATCTCGAAGCCTGAGACCGCGCCTGTTCAGTCAAGTGAGCAGTGGTAAAGCCGTCTCTGTCCCGCACAGAGCGGCTTTTGTTTTGGGCGAGTGAAAGAGGGTGAATGCCGTGTCAAGACGCAGGGTGGTGGTGACGGGCATGGGGATGCTGACCCCCCTCGGCAACACGGTTGCCGAAACCTGGGCTGCGATCCTGGCTGGACGCAGCGGCATCGGCCCGATCGAGACCTTCGATGTGACCGCCTACGCCACGCAGTTTGGTGGAGGATTGAAAGGGTTCGACGTCGAGCAGTACATCCCGCAGCGGGATGCCCGCCGCATGGATCCCTTCATTCAATATGGCATGGCGGCAGGCATTCAGGCCTTCGAGGATGCGGCGATCACGGTCACCGAAGCCAACGCCGAGCGCATCGGCGTGGCCATCGGCTCGGGCATCGGTGGCCTGCTGACCATCGAGCAGAGCCGCGACGTGGTGCGGGACAAAGGCCCGAAGCGCGCCTCACCTTTCTTTGTGCCGTCGGCCATCATCAACATGATCTCGGGCAACCTGTCGATCAGGTATGGTCTGAAGGGGCCCAACATCGCCATTGCCACCGCCTGCACCACCGGGGCGCACAACATCGGCATTTCGGCGCGGCTGATCCAGTCGGGCGATGCCGACGTGATGGTCTGCGGCGGTGCCGAGATGGCCACCACCGAAGGTGGTCTGGCCGGTTTCTCCTCCGCCAAGGCGTTGTCGACCCGCAATGAGGCGCCGCAGGCCGCCAGTCGGCCTTGGGACCGTGACCGGGATGGTTTCGTGCTGAGCGATGGTGCCGGTGCACTGGTGCTGGAGGAGTATGAGCACGCCAAGGCCCGCGGTGCACGGATTCTGGCCGAACTGGCGGGCTTCGGCATGAGCGCCGATGCGCACCACATCACCTCACCGCCGGAAGATGGCGCCGGCGCCGCGCAGGCAATGCGCAGTGCGCTGCTGGATGCCAGACTGACTGCGGAGCAGATTCAGTACATCAATGCCCATGGCACCTCGACCCCGCTGGGTGATGTGGCCGAATCGAAGGCCATCGAGTCGCTGTTCGGCGAGGCCAGCCGCACTGTCGCGGTCAGTTCCACCAAGTCGATGATCGGCCATCTGCTCGGCGCGGCCGGTGCGGTCGAGGCGATCTTCTGCATCCTGGCACTGCGCGATCAGGTGGCGCCGCCCACCATCAACCTCGACAACCCCGATCCCGAGTGCCGCCTCGACTATGTGCCGCACCAGGCTCGACCGATGCGCATCGATGCCGCGCTCTCCAACTCCTTTGGCTTTGGCGGCACCAACGGCAGCCTGGTTTTTTCCAGAATGCGCTGATTGCCCAGGCGGCCCGGCAGCCGTGAGGCCTTGCCGCCGCTGCATCGGCGTTGCGTCACCACGCCGGGTGCGACAGGTGGTGTCGCTGTTGATTCCTTCCAGAACACGTCCACTGACACGATGACCGATGTCGACACTCCGTGACGCCGCAATACCAGGCAGTGATCTTCGGCTGCTGTGGGTCAATGGCCGGGCCGAGCCGTTTCTGCATCCGCTCGACCGTGGTCTGGCCTATGGCGACGGGCTGTTCCAGACCATGCGGGTGGTGGGGGGCGCCATCCCGCTGCTGGGTCACCACCTGCAACGGCTGAGCGAGGGGCTGCAGCGGCTGGCGATCGAGTGTGACCTTGCATCGATCGAGCGGGAGATCGGCCAGTTTCTGGCCGCGCTGGGATCGGAGGAGGCCAAGGCCGACTGGGTCCTGAAGCTGACCCTGACCCGCGGGGTTGCCGGACGCGGCTATCTGCCGGCGGCCGGAGTGGTGCCGACGCGGATGCTGGCGCTGTTTCCCGGAACGCCCTTTCCGGCACCGCAGAGCGAGTCGGGGGTGACGGTTCGGCTCTGCCGGCTGCGGCTCTCCCGTCAGCCGGCATTGGCGGGCATCAAGCATCTGAACCGCCTCGAACAGGTGCTGGCGCGCAGCGAGTGGCATGATGCGCGGATCGCCGAGGGGATCCTGCGCGACGAGGCAGGCCAGTTGATCGATGGCGTGATCAGCAACCTCTTCGTCGTGCGCGGTGGTGTGGTGGAGACGCCGCGGCTCGACCAGTGCGGAGTGGCCGGGGCGATGCGCGCCTTCATCATCGCGCGCTGTGCTGCGCTGTCGATTCCCTGTCGCGAGGTGGCACTGTCGCTCGAACAGGTGTTGTCGGCCGAGGAGATCTTTCTCAGCAACAGCCTGTTTGGTCTCTGGCCGGTGGCGCAGTGGCTCGATGAGGCGGGCGGTGACCTGGGCTGGCGCCTTGGCGGGAATCCAGTGCTGCGGCGCCTGCAGGTGGAAGTGAATTCACTCTTTCTCGCTGCGTCATGAAGCGATCGCTTCGCACTGTCACGCTGTGGATGGCGCTGTTTGGCGTGGTGGTGGGTGCCGCCGCGCTCTTTGTCCATTCGAGCGTTCAGGCATGGCTGAACCGGCCACTTCCGGCGCAGGGGCAGTTGTTCGAGGTCCTTCCCGGCGATTCGCTCTGGGCGGTGGGGCAGCGGCTGCAACGGCAGGGTCTGCTGTCACCCGCCTGGCTGCTGACTGCCGTCGGTCAGTGGCACGGGGTGGCGGGGCGGATTCAGGCGGGCGAATATCAGCTCGATGTCGGCAGCACGCCACAATCACTGCTGCAGAAGCTGCTGCGGGGCGAGGTGGTGGTTTATCGCGTCACCTTCGTCGAGGGCTGGACGCTCCGGCAGGTGCTTGACCTGCTGCAGAGACAGCCCAAACTGGAGCACCGTCTGGCCGCAGCGGATGATGCCGAACTGGCCAGGGTGCTCGAGCTCGATTCGGCGCAACCAGAAGGGTGGATCTATCCCGACACCTACCACTACCGCAAGGGAGAGAGTGATGTGCAACTGCTGCGACGTGCCCATCAGAGCATGAAAAAGCGGCTGGCCGAGCAGTGGAGCGGGCGGGCGACCGACCTGCCGCTCAAATCGCCCTATGAGGCGCTGATTCTGGCCTCGATCGTCGAGAAGGAGACCGGACAGGGCAGCGAACGACCGCAGATTGCCGGCGTCTTCGTGCGACGGTTGCACAGTGACATGCCGTTGCAGACCGACCCGACCCTGATCTACGGTCTGGGTGCCTGCTTCGACGGCAACCTGACCCTGGCCGATCTGCGCCGCCCCGGCCCCTACAACAGCTACCTGAACAAGGGGTTACCGCCGACGCCCATCGGCCTGCCGGGCGAGGCGGCGATTCAGGCGGTGCTGCATCCAGCGGCGGGGGATGCGCTCTACTTCGTCGCCAAGGGTGATGGCAGCCACCACTTTTCGGCCACGCTGGAAGCGCATCAGCAGGCCGTTGAACAGTATCAACAGCGTCAGCGCCGTGCCGATTACCGGTCGGCGCCGCGAAATGGCGGGCAGTGAGATGCAGCGGGGCCGTTTCATCACCATCGAAGGCAGCGAGGGGGCGGGCAAGAGCAGTTGCCTGCGCAAGATCTCCGCGCTGTTGCAGCAGTTGTCGATCGAGCATCGCATCACCCGCGAACCGGGTGGCACCGAGCTGGCGGAGGCGATCCGCGACCTGCTGCTTCGGCCCTGGGCTGAGCCGGTTCAGCCGTTGACCGAACTGCTGCTGCTGTTTGCCGGCCGGGCACAACATATCCAGCAGCTGATCGAACCGGCGCTGGCGGCCGGAATCTGGGTGGTCAGCGACCGCTTCACCGATGCCACCTATGCCTACCAGGGCGGCGGGCGCGGAGTGCCGCAGTCGATGATTGCACAGCTGGAGCAGCTGGTGCAGGGCGAGTTGCGTCCCGACCTGACGCTGTTTCTCGACCTGCCGGTGGCGGATGGCCTGCGGCGGATCGATGGGCGGGATGGTGAGCTGGACCGTTTCGAGCGTGAACAGATCGACTTCTTCGAACGGATACGGGCCTGCTATCTGGCGCGCAGCGCGGCCGAACCGGAGCGTGTCCGCCGCATCGATGCCTCCGCACCGCTCGATCAGGTGACGGCAGCCATCGAACAGACCCTGCGGCAGGCGATTCAGCGCTGGAGCGCGCCATGAGCGTTCCACGCGAAGCGGGTCAGGATCCGCTGGCGCCGCCGCTGCCCTGGCAGCGGCCGCAGTGGCAACGGCTGGTCGAGCTGCAACAGCAGCAGAAGCTGGCCCACGCGCTGCTGCTGAGCGGTCCGCAGGGAATCGGCAAGCGCTGCTTTGCCGAGCGTCTGGCCGCCTGGCTGCTCTGCCACCAGCCAGGGCGCGAGCAGGCCTGTGGCGCCTGCCGCAGCTGCGGCTGGATTCGTGCCGGCACCCATCCCGACCTGTTCTGGCTGCTGCCGGAATCGCCGGCGCGGGTGATCAAGATCGATCAGGTGCGCGAAGCCAACGAATTCATGCAGTTGAGCGCCCAGGCCGGTCACGGCAAGGTGGTGATCATCGACCCGGCCGATCAGCTCAACCGCAATGCCGCCAATGCGCTGCTGAAATCGCTCGAGGAGCCGGCCGCCGAGCGCTGGCTGCTGTTGGTCAGCAGCCGCTATGGCATGTTGCTGCCGACCATCGTCAGCCGCTGTCAGCGGTTGACGATGGTCGAACCCACGGCGCCGCAGGCGCAGGCGTGGCTGCGTGACCACACCGATGCCGAACTGCCGTGGGATGAAATTCTGGCTGCCAGCCGCAACCGGCCGCTGCGCGCGCTCGATCTGGCGCGGGAGCCGCTCTGGAAGCAGTACAACCGGGCCTTGACCCTGTTGAGCGCCATCTCGACTGGGCGGAGCGATCCGCTGCTGCTGGCCGAAGGGGGCGAGCAGTTCGATCCCGAACTGCTGATCGACTGGTGGTGGGGCTGGCTGGTCGCGGCGATCCGGCTGGCCAGCGGTCTGGCGGCCGACCTGCCGCTGCCGACGGAGCTGACGACCCGGGCCGGGCAGGCCAGTCCGCTGGCGCTGTTCGACTTTCTGAACCGGCTGGAGCAGGCGCGCACGATTCAGGGGCAGCAGATCACGCTGAACCGTTCGCTGCTGCTGGGCGATCTGGCCCTGCGCTGGCGCGATGCCTTTGCACGGCGGCAGCCGTTGCAAATGGGCTAGACTGATACAATCGCAACAGTTCATGGTTCTGATGATGTGGAACGCAGTATCAACCGGGAGATCGACCGCATGAAGCCTCGTCAGGGCAGCGGGCATGGAATTCTTTCCCTGACCATCAAGGACAAGGCCGTGCTCTTTGCCGCCTACATGCCCTTTGTCAGGCATGGTGGCCTGTTCATTCCCACCTCCAGAAACTACCAGCTGCATGATGAAGTGTTCATGCTGCTGCAATTGATGGAAGAGCCCGACAAGCTGCCAGTGGCCGGCAAGGTGGTCTGGGTGACGCCCAAGGGGGCGCAGAGCAACCGCGTCGCCGGCATTGGCGTGCAGTTCAGTGGTCAGGATGACACCGCGCGCAACAAGATCGAGACCTATCTGGCCGGCATGCTCGAAACCGACCGGCCCAACCACACCCTGTGACCCGACTGGCCGGCAGCAAGCCGGCGCCGCGGATTTGTCCGATGTTCGTAGATTCCCACTGCCATCTCGACCGTATCGATCTCACCCCCCATGGCGGCTCGCTGGAGGCTGCCATTGCGGCGGCCCGCGCGGCTGGCGTCAGCGGCATTCTCAACGTCGCTGTCGATCTGAACGAGTTTCCCCAGGTGTTGGCGACCGCTGCCAGCCAGCCGGCGGTGTGGGCAACCTGTGGTCTGCATCCGCTGGAGGTGGCGGAGCCACTGCCGACGGTCGAGCAACTGCTGGCGTTGGCGGCGGATGCGCGGGTGGTGGCCCTTGGCGAGACCGGGCTCGACGGCCACTACGGCAGCGAGCAGAGCGCACTGCAGCAGGAGAGTTTTCGTCGTCATCTGCTGGCCAGCCGGGCACTGCGCAAGCCGGTGGTGGTGCACAGCCGCGATGCCCGGGCGCAGACCCTGGCCCTGCTCGAAGCCCATGCCGACCCGGCGGTGGGCGGCGTGCTGCACTGCTTCACCGAAGATTGGGCGATGGCCGAGCGTGCGCTCGAGCTCAACTTCCATGTCTCGTTCTCGGGCATCGTCACCTTCAGGAATGCCGATGCACTGCGCGAGGTGGCACGTCGGGTGCCGCTCGATCGGCTGCTGATCGAGACCGACGCCCCCTATCTGGCACCGATCCCCTATCGCGGCAAACGCAACGAGCCGCGCTACCTGCCGGCGGTGGGCCACTTTGTGGCGCAACTGCGCGGCATCGCGCCGCAGGCGCTGGCCGAACAGACCAGCGCCAACTTTTGCACCCTGTTCAGAATCGATCCGGCGCTGCTGGCGGTGGCGACGCGGTCATAGCTCCCGCACTGCCAGTGCCCTCTGGCAGTCGCAGCCCTCAACAAGATCGGATCACTGGCGACGGCGCATCACGGTCAGCAGACCGAGGCCGGAAGCCAGCAGGCTCCAGGCGGCCGGGGTGGGCACCGGTGCCGGCGGCGCATGCCCCTCGACGCGCAGCTCGGCCATGTAACCCCAGTGCAGGCTGCCTGAGCTGACCGTGTAGCGCAGGTAGCGGGCCAGCACATTGCTGGTGAGGGTGCTGTTCTGCACATCATGCACGCCGCCGAACTCGATGCCACCCAGATTGACCGAGGCCGGTTGCGACAGGGCCGGCTCCTGATGGTAGGCGCCGGAGCCGACCGTCACCCAGCTGGTGCCATCGCTGCTGGCCGAGAGGGTGTAGGGGTTGCCATAAGCATAGATGCCATACAGCTCGACACGGTCCAGCAGGTAGGCCGATTTGAAGTCGACCTCTACCCAGCCGCCCCAATAGCCTGAGTTCCAAGTATTGAGTCCGGTGTTGCCGCTGGCGCCATAGTCCTTGTCGAGGATGTTGCTGTGGTCATATTGAGCTTTGTCGCAGCCGGTGTAGCAACTGCCGGCAGAGGTGGTGATGCCGGGCAGATCGGTCAGCACTGCGGCCTCGGCGACCGACAGTGTGGTGGCACAGGCCAGGATGGCCAGGGTGAGTTTGCGCAGGGTTGCCGGCGGTTGCGGATGGATGCTGTTCATCTTCGACTCCAGGGGGTTGATCAAAAAGTACTGGAGCAGATGCTATTGGAGTGGATCGATGTGCGGCACCCCGTGGTTACGGGGGGAGACGGCTTTCGGGTTGTGTCGAATGCGCCAAGGCCGTGCGCGCTGGCACGGCCTTGGGCAATGGTCTTTGGTTGCGGGTGCGGTTCAGCACGACCGGGCCAGGCGCGGCGCCAGCCCAAGCAGGCCCAGTCCGGAGAGCAGCAGTCCCAGGCCACCCGGCAGCGGCACCGGTGCTGGTTGAGAGGTCAGTGTGCTGTTCAACCAGAAGGCATCCCAGCCGTTGTTGACCGACAGACCGCGCAGTTCGAGGGTGTTGAGTCCCTGCAGGAACAGACCGCTGCCAGCGGCAATGGAGAAAGGGTTGTCCGCGGCAAAGGAGTAGCTGTTCCCGCTGGTGCCGGCGATCAGCGTGCCATTGATGTAGACCCCTCTGGCGACGTCGGCGACACGGAAGGCGCCACTCAGCGCCACTGTGGCGAGGTCATGGCCAGTCAGATCGAAGGTTCGGCGCGCATAGACCGTGTTGTTGACACCCCAACCGGTCGTCGGATTGGTGGCGGTCACGCTGGGGGTGCTGATCCAGGCCGCGTTGCTGTTGACCGATTCCATGCCACAGCAGATCTGCCCTGAAACCATGTTGGAGCCGGGATAGGCCACGCGGGCAGCCGAAAAGTTCATGCCATCGGTGGAGATGGTCCAGAAGGGATCGATGCTGCCCGCAGCCAGTGTGGTGCCGCTGCTCGATACGCCGCTGTTGAGGGCGAGGGCAGCAAGGCTGGTGAGCGGAGTTGCCAGTGCAATGGCAGTGAAGGTCGAGATTGCGATCGACTTGACGGAGGTGTTCATGGCTGATTCCTGTGCAGTGGACGGGGAATGCTGACTGATCCGCACCGCACCGACGGGGTGTCCGGCGGTGCGGTGCGTCAGAATATCCAGTGGATCGGTCAACGCATCCCCGTGAACACGGGGGAGACGCGCCAGAGCAGGTGCGAAAGCGGGCCTACACCAGCCCGAAGTTGTGGGCGGTCAGTGCCGCCTCGGCGCGGGAGGAGACATTGAGCTTGCGGTAGATCTCCTTGACGTAGCCATCGACGGTGTGGCGGCTCAGTTGCAGCAGCCGGGCGGTTTCGGTCAGGGTCATGCCCTTGCTGATCAGCCGCAGCACCTCATGCTCGCGCGGGGTCAGCGTCGGCTGCGCCTCCGGCAGTGGCTGGGGCGGCTCTGCCTTGAACGAACCAAGAATCCGCCGGGCGATGCTCGACGACAGCGGTGGCTGCCCGGCGGCGATGCCCTGCAGCAGCCGGGCTGCCTCGTCGCGGCCCTGATCCTTGAGGATGTAGCCTTGGGCGCCGGCGCGCAGGGCGGCAAAAAGGTGGTTGTCGTCGTCATAGATGGTGGCGACGACGCAGAGGGTCGCCGGCGCGCGCTGATTGAGCAGTTCGATCAGCTCGATGCCGCTGCCATCGGGCAGGCCCAGATCGATCAGTGCCATGTCGGGCGGTGGGGAGGTGGCCAGCCAGTGGCGTGCCTCGGCGAGGCTGGTGGCGCAATGGATGGCCATGTCGGCAAAGCTCTGTTGCAGCGTCTGGCTCAGCCAGAGTCTGTTTTCGGCCAGATCCTCGACGATCAATCCGTTTTTCATCATCGGGCCATTATGGTTGTTCCGGCAGGGTGCGCCACCCCTTGCCCACGGGGGGTAGCCGCAGCAGAATCCGGGTGCCCGCTGCCGAGCTGTCGATGTCGATGCTGCCCCCCAGCGTGGCCATGCGTCTGCGCATGTTGGCGATGCCGTGGCCAGTGCCATCCGCCTGCGGTGCCATGCCGCGGCCGTTGTCGGCGATGCAGAGCTGGCGCACTCCATCGACCTCGCTGCTGTGAACATGAACCTGGCTGGCGCCGGCATGTTTGAGGATGTTGGTGAAGCACTCCTGCACGATGCGCTGCATCTGCAACGCCTGCCGGGCGCTCAGCAGACGGTCGGGCAGCGTGCTGTCGAGTTGCCAGAACAGCTCGATGCCGGCCTGCTCCAGCCGGCTGGCAAAGCGGTGGCGCAGTGTCGCCAGCACGCCGTCGAGGTCATGCTCCTGCGGGGTGATGGAGTTCATCACCATGCGCATCTCATCGAGACATTCGCGCAGCAGTTCCGCCATGCCGGTGGCATCGATGCGTTTCGACTCCACCAGTCGCAGCGCGGTGACCAGTTGTCCACCCAGACCATCGTGCAGGTCGGCGACGATGCGTTGTCGTTCGGCCAGCATCGCCTGCTCACGGTTCAGCTCCTCGATGCGGGCGAAGTTGGCCTCCAGCGCGGCATGTTTGCTGGCGACCCGCAGCTCCAGATCGCGGTTGAGCTGTTCGAAGCGGTTGAGCACATCGACGAAGCGGCTGGTCATGATCCAGCCCACCACCAGAAACAGCAGTGGCGCGCCATAGTGCAGCAGATGCAGGTCGCCCGGACGGACCCAGAGGATCGATCGGCTCCAGACCAGCCAGCGGTTGTGCAGCAGCCAGTCATGCAATCCGAGGCTGATGGTCAGCCACAGCGCCAGTGCCAGCAGCAGGCTCTCCGGCGTGCGCCGCTGCCAGGCGACCCGGGTCAGCAGCAGCGTCATCGCGCCGGTGGCGGGCAGCGGTGCGCTCTGCCAGATGACCAGCAGTTGTGGCAATCCGTCGGTGAAGGCCAGCGGCAGCGTCAGGATCGGCAGCAGCAGGGTCAGCCACAGCCCCTGCTCCAGCCGGCGCGGGCGCAGGTCGAGCAGGCGCAGCAGCGAGATCAGCAGCAGGGCGGCAAAGAGCGGGAAGACCGAATGGATCAGAATCTCCCAGTCGCGGCTGGCGAGCGGCACCTTCACCAGGTAGAGGTTGGTCGAGTTGAGCGCCCAGAGCAGTGCCGACAGGCCGAAGTAGCCATACATGGTGTCCTGCCGGCGCCGCCACCACAGGCCCAGCATCAGCAACCCGGTCGCCGTGATCAGCAGCGTCATGCTCTGGTTGAAGGTGATGCGCAGAAAGTGCAGCCGCTCGTAGTCGGGGCGCAGCTCGCGCTCCGGTCCGATGAAGGGTGGATAGAGGCTGTTCTGCGAGTAGCCGAGGGTGTGCAGCCGCAGATGGAGGCGGTTGTGGCCGGAGCGCAGTGCATCCCGTGGCAGCAGAAACAGCAGCGGGCGGTTCCAGTTGCGCGCCAGCGGCTCATCGAAGCGGCCGCCATCGCCGATCAGCACGCCGTTGAGGTAGACCGCCACGTTCATGCAGAGCCGTGGCAGGTAGATGGCCTGGGTCAGAGGCTCATCGCCCGACCAGTCGAAATCGAAGCGGTACCAGCCGACACCGCCGATGCCATTGCGGCTCTGGGTCCAGATGTCGGGCAGTGGCTGCGGCTGCCAGGCGGCATCGTCCGCTGGAGGCTGCTGCGCATCACTGAGCAGAAAGCGGGCCTCGTGCAGCTCCAGCACCTGCGTCCAGCCCGGCTGCAGGGCCAGCAGCAGCCAGCCGCCCAGCAGCAGACAGAGGGCAGACCGTCCTTTCAGAAGGCGTGGGCGTGCGGTGTGTCTGGCGTTCATGCGGTCGTGACGACCGCGTTGTCGATCAGATGGCTCATCGCTTGAGCATAGCCGGCAGTCCCGGCTATTGCAGCGTCAGCAGCAGATCCTGTTCGATCGCATCCCAGTCGAGCGGTTCGCTGTCGATGATCTCGATGCGACCGGCCTCCTCGCTGCGGGTCGGTGACACCGACAGCGCGCCGCTCTCCATGTTCAGCACCAGACGCCCCTGGCTGGTGTCGACCACCGCCTTGCAGCGCAGCACCGTCAGTTGTGACACCAATTGCATCAGCAGCGACAGCGAAAAGCGGGTGTCAGGGGCAAACAGCCAGCCGCAACTGTAGTGTCCCTGTCCCTGGTTCTCGCGCCGGACGAAGCGCTGACCGACAGCCAGCCGCACCGATTCGATGCTGGCCGGTTCGGCGTCGTCTTCGCCGTGGTGGTGATGGTGGTGCGCATCGAGCACCACCGCGGTGGTGGAAGGGCGCGCCAGCCGCGGCAGGTCGAGCCAGGCGGGATCGATCTGGCCATGGGCCACCCACTCCTGCGCCGGCCGCGGGGTCGGCAGCGCGGCCAGCAGCTGTTCGAAGCGCTGCCGGTCCTGCGCATCGCACAGGTCGCTCTTGGTGCCGACGATGAGATCGGCCAGCCGCAACTGCGCGTTGAAGGTGTCATTGTCGAGGTAACGCGCATCGCCCAGCTTGCGTGGATCGACCAGACAGAGGTTGGCGCGCAGCTCGAGCTGTGACCGGTAGTGCTCGTCGGTCAGCATCTTGCCGATCTGCTGCGGATGGGCGAGGCCGGTCGGCTCGATCAGCAGCCGGTCGGGCCGGGCTTGGGCGATCAGCAAATTGAGTCCGACCCGCAGCGGCAACCCGGCCACACAGCAGATGCAGCCGCCGGTCACCTCACGCACATAGGCGCCCTCGCCGGCCAGAATCGCGCCATCGATGCCGATCTCGCCAAACTCGTTGACCAGCACTGCCCAGCGCTCATCGGCCGGCTTCTGTCTGAGCAGGTGCAGAATCGCGGTGGTCTTGCCCGCGCCGAGAAAGCCACTGATCAGATTGGTGGGAATGGGCCGGGATGCCGACATCGGGACTCCTTGCAGAAAGATAGGACTGAATTGCGCACGGATTCTAGCCGTCCGCGTGACGGCTGGCGATCGGCCCGGCAGCAGGCCTGCCCAAGCGCGGCTGGGCGCTCTTCATGGCGCATGGCTATAATCGGCCTCCCAAATCCAACTGTGGAGCCGCACTGCCTCATGACCACCGTCCAGCACCATCCGCTCATCATCCTCGGTTCAGGCCCGGCCGGCCTGACCGCCGCCATCTATGCCGCGCGCGCCAACCTCGCTCCGGTGGTCATCAGTGGCCTGGAGCTGGGCGGACAGTTGACCACCACCACCGATGTCGACAACTGGCCTGGTGATGTCGAGGGGTTGCAGGGACCGGCGCTGATGGCGCGGATGCAGCAACATGCCGAGCGGTTCGAGACACGGATCGTGATGGACCGCATCATCGAGGCCGACCTCAGCCGCCGCCCGTTCCGGTTGCAGGGCGACAGTCAGGCCTACAGCTGCGATGCGCTGATCATCGCCACCGGCGCCTCGGCCCGCTACCTCGGCCTGCCCTCCGAACAGCTCTACCGCGGCCGTGGCGTCAGCGCCTGTGCCACCTGCGATGGCTTTTTCTACCGCAAGAAGCGGGTGGCGGTGATCGGTGGCGGCAACACCGCGATCGAAGAGGCGCTCTACCTCTCCAACATCGCCGCCGAAGTGGTGCTGGTGCACCGGCGCGATCAGCTGCGCGGCGAGAAGATCATGCAGCAGAAGCTGCTCGACCGTGCCGCCACCGGCAACATCCGCATCGAATGGAACCAGACGCTCGACGAAGTGCTGGGCGATGACAGCGGCGTCACCGGCATGCGGCTGCGCTCGACGCTGGATGGCCAATGCCAGCAGATCGACCTGCATGGCATTTTCATCGCCATCGGTCACCAACCCAACACCGGAATCTTCAGTGGGCAACTGGAGATGGAGGGTGGTTACATCAGGATTCAGGGCGGCGGTTGGGGCAACGCCACGGCCACCTCGGTGCCCGGCGTCTTTGCCGCCGGTGACGTGGCCGACTCGGTCTACCGGCAGGCCATCACCTCGGCCGGCTTTGGCTGCATGGCGGCACTCGATGCCGAGCGCTATCTCGACGGCCATGGCTGATGGCGGCGGAGTCAGCGGATGAGCGTTCAGGCGCCGGCGCTGCTCGACCCCGGCCAGATACACTTTCCGCCGATCGAGCAGGCGCTGGAGGAGCCCAACGGCCTGCTGGCGATTGGCGGTGACCTCTCCCCCGAGCGGCTGCTGCACGCCTATCGGCGTGGCATCTTTCCCTGGTATGAGGCCGGGCAGCCGATCCTCTGGTGGTCGCCCGACCCGCGTGCGGTGATCTTTCCGGAGCACTACCGCCCCTCGACCAGCCTGCGCAAGCGGATTCGCCGTGGCGATTACCAGGTCACCACCGACCAGGCATTCAGCGCCGTGGTGGCCCACTGTGCGGCCCCGCGCGCCGGGGCGACCGGTACCTGGATCACCCGCGAGATGCATGCCGCCTACTGCCGTCTGCATCGCCTCGGCTTTGCCCATTCGGTGGAGAGCTGGCAGCAGGGTGAACTGGTCGGTGGCCTCTATGGCGTGGCGATCGACCGGGTCTTCTTCGGCGAATCGATGTTCAGTCGCCGCAGCGATGCCTCCAAGGTGGCCTTTGCCCAGCTGGTCGACTGGCTGCGAGAGTGGGGCTATCGGCTGATTGACTGTCAGGTGGCCAATGACCACATGATCAGCCTGGGTGCCGAGCAGATCGACCGGGCACGTTTTGCACGGTTGTTGCACGAATATTGTCAGCGCGGGCAAAGTTGCCGGCCATGGGTGCGCGATGCTGGAGCGGTTGCCGATCAACCGCCCGCGAACCAGTGAGTGGAGGCCATGACCAGTCAGACCCAGATCAAGCTCTTCAGCACGCTGCCCCATCCATGCAGCTACCTGCCCGATGAGGTGGCCACCTCGCTCTTCGTCGATCCGGAACTGCCGATGACCGGCCGGCTCTACACCGTGCTGTCACGCATGGGGTTTCGTCGCAGCGGCGCCCATGTCTACCGCCCCAACTGCCGCAGTTGCAGCGCCTGCCTGTCGATCCGCATTCCGGTGCAACGCTTTGCGCCCGACCGCCAGCAGCGCCGGGTCTGGAAGAAGAACGACGATGTCACCCTGCAACTGGTCGAATCGATCGACAGCGCCCTCCACTATGACCTCTACGAGCGCTACATCTGCCAGCGCCATGCCGATGGCGACATGTTCCCGCCCACGCCCGAGCAGTTTCACTCCTTTCTGGCCACCGCCTGCGACTTCACCCGCTTCATCGAACTGCGCATCGGCGAGCAGTTGATCGCGGTGGCGGTGGCCGACCTGCTCGATGATGGACTGTCGGCGGTCTACACCTTCTTTGATCCTGACCTGGAGCCACGCAGCCTCGGCGTGCTGGCGGTGCTGTGGCAGATCGAGTACTGCCGTCAGCGCGGGCTGCCCTATCTCTACCTGGGTTACTGGATTCAGAACTGCCGGAAAATGCGCTACAAGCTGCGCTATCGGCCGGCCGAACTGCTGATCGACCAGCGCTGGATCCAGCTCAACTGAGCGGCGGCCCGGTTTCAATCCGCTCCCGGCTTTTCGGCCGGGAGAAACCATGGTGGAAAGCGCACTACCCTCCAAATGGGTGGTTTCAATCCGCTCCCGGCTTTTCGGCCGGGAGAAACCACACCATCACCGCCCCTGTCCCGCTCAGCACTGAGTTTCAATCCGCTCCCGGCTTTTCGGCCGGGAGAAACCTTGTGGAGGAATGCAGAAATGAACGACGAGCCTAAGTTTCAATCCGCTCCCGGCTTTTCGGCCGGGAGAAACGCCGGTACCCAGTACCGTCGATAACGTCCGAGACCGTTTCAATCCGCTCCCGGCTTTTCGGCCGGGAGAAACGCTCAGGCTCTGCGGCAACCGCTGCACCAGCGTATGTTTCAATCCGCTCCCGGCTTTTCGGCCGGGAGAAACAGAGATGCGCCGCCAGATATTAATGCACCACCGATAATGGTTTCAATCCGCTCCCGGCTTTTCGGCCGGGAGAAACCACCCATCCCAGTGCCGTTCGACGACAGCAAATTGTTTCAATCCGCTCCCGGCTTTTCGGCCGGGAGAAACTCACTGGCCGGCTGAATGCGCCGAGGTCATCGTTGTTTCAATCCGCTCCCGGCTTTTCGGCCGGGAGAAACCCGTCGTCTGGATTTTGTTCCGCAGCGCCGCCGTGTTTCAATCCGCTCCCGGCTTTTCGGCCGGGAGAAACCACGCCAACCTATGTGGCAGGCACCGATTATGAGCTGGTTTCAATCCGCTCCCGGCTTTTCGGCCGGGAGAAACTCCAAGCATGGTGCCCAGCAACACGCCAGCGCCTGTTTCAATCCGCTCCCGGCTTTTCGGCCGGGAGAAACGTTGCCATTGCCTGCATTGATGTTGCAATGTCGACCGTTTCAATCCGCTCCCGGCTTTTCGGCCGGGAGAAACAGGTGCATCACAGAACGCGCCGATTCCTATTCAGGTGTTTCAATCCGCTCCCGGCTTTTCGGCCGGGAGAAACCGCTGGTTTCACAACTGTTTTTGCTGTGGTGCGTTGTGTTTCAATCCGCTCCCGGCTTTTCGGCCGGGAGAAACGCGCATAGAGGCTGACGTCTCAGGGTTCTCGCCTGTTTCAATCCGCTCCCGGCTTTTCGGCCGGGAGAAACCTACCGCATCTTAATTTAAGTTGTTATTGAGGAGTGTTTCAATCCGCTCCCGGCTTTTCGGCCGGGAGAAACTATCCTGCACCTGGGAGGTGCCGGAACAAAATTCGTTTCAATCCGCTCCCGGCTTTTCGGCCGGGAGAAACTTATTGCGCACGGATATGGCGGCTATTCTGTTTGCGTTTCAATCCGCTCCCGGCTTTTCGGCCGGGAGAAACTTGTTTGTGCCCCCCTGCTATATCCAATCGAGCGAGTTTCAATCCGCTCCCGGCTTTTCGGCCGGGAGAAACGGCAGCGACCCATTGATGTTGCCGGCTGATTGCCGGTTTCAATCCGCTCCCGGCTTTTCGGCCGGGAGAAACACGGCGGCACCGTGGATCCGTCAAGGTCGCAGCGCAAGTTTCAATCCGCTCCCGGCTTTTCGGCCGGGAGAAACACCTGTTCGGCGGCTACAAAGCCGGCGGCGGGCTGTTTCAATCCGCTCCCGGCTTTTCGGCCGGGAGAAACCGTCGCAGCTCGATGTGGGCGGCAACGACTACCTTGTTTTCAATCCGCTCCCGGCTTTTCGGCCGGGAGAAACGCGTGTTGCTGGGCACCATGCTGGGCGTGGCACTGTTTCAATCCGCTCCCGGCTTTTCGGCCGGGAGAAACGCGGATTACCCGCGAGCCGGCGCCGGCGTTGGCCGTTTCAATCCGCTCCCGGCTTTTCGGCCGGGAGAAACCTGCCGCTTGACATCAACTTCATCGCGCACCATGGTGTTTCAATCCGCTCCCGGCTTTTCGGCCGGGAGAAACGTGGCATCACCCTCAGACAAATTGCCGACCATCGTTTCAATCCGCTCCCGGCTTTTCGGCCGGGAGAAACGCCTACTCACTGCTGCTTGCTGGTCGCGGGTCAGGTTTCAATCCGCTCCCGGCTTTTCGGCCGGGAGAAACCCAGCGCCTGCACGATGCGCGGCGCAGTATCGATGTTTCAATCCGCTCCCGGCTTTTCGGCCGGGAGAAACCTCGATACGCCGAGCTGATACCACAACCCCTTTTTGTTTCAATCCGCTCCCGGCTTTTCGGCCGGGAGAAACACCAGAGCGGCGGCCACGTCATCCGCCATGTCGATGTTTCAATCCGCTCCCGGCTTTTCGGCCGGGAGAAACCGCTGCTTGACCTGCAGAACATCTCGGCCGATCTGTTTCAATCCGCTCCCGGCTTTTCGGCCGGGAGAAACCGACGGCATTGCCGCCGAAGACCGGGCAGTGATAGTTTCAATCCGCTCCCGGCTTTTCGGCCGGGAGAAACAGGGGGCCACCTGCTGCTGGTCGCTGTTGCGGGTGTTTCAATCCGCTCCCGGCTTTTCGGCCGGGAGAAACCGACATCCCAGATGGCGGCCAGCATCTCTGCCGTGTTTCAATCCGCTCCCGGCTTTTCGGCCGGGAGAAACCCGCGCCAGCCGAGCCTGCCCCGCTGGGTCGTTCAAGTTTCAATCCGCTCCCGGCTTTTCGGCCGGGAGAAACCGGTATCAGGTCTGGCTCCATCAGCTCAAGCGAAGTTTCAATCCGCTCCCGGCTTTTCGGCCGGGAGAAACCGTCGCAGCTCGATGTGGGCGGCAACGACTACCTTGTTTCAATCCGCTCCCGGCTTTTCGGCCGGGAGAAACGCGACCAACGTGAGTACCATTCACAAGCTCATCTAGTTTCAATCCGCTCCCGGCTTTTCGGCCGGGAGAAACGGCGATATGCGCAGAGTCTTGAGCAGCAGCGTAGGTTTCAATCCGCTCCCGGCTTTTCGGCCGGGAGAAACGCAACGGACGCACCCGGGAACTCCTCGGGCGGACGGTTTCAATCCGCTCCCGGCTTTTCGGCCGGGAGAAACGCACAATGAGCAACATCTACGCTCACCCCATCATGTTTCAATCCGCTCCCGGCTTTTCGGCCGGGAGAAACCATGCAAGAGGGCCGGTTCCCGCGGCCCGTGCATGTTTCAATCCGCTCCCGGCTTTTCGGCCGGGAGAAACTCCGCCTCGGCAACCGTTGGCCGCCAAAGCGAATTTGTCGTGTGCTGCGCGAACCTTCCGCGGCAGGTCTGCTTGCGTCTTGGTTGAAGCACGTGCGGCACAACAATTCTCTATGTTTTCAATTGGAAACGTGTCGCGCGAACCGTCCGGGGAATTTCACCTCACTCAGGGTCCGCGCAAGTCCATCAAATCACCAACGGCCCCTCGAAGTCCACCGCCCGGAACACGCCGTACTGCTTCACCCGAAGGTGGGCCGATTCGGTGATGCGGTAGAAGCGCAGGTTGTCTTGCGCCTCGTCGATCTCGGCGAGCAGCGCGCGTTCGAGCTGTTCCAGCTGCATCTCGTTGACTTGACACTCGAACACCGATTTCTGCACCCGCTGGCCCGTGCTTTCGCAGACCTTGGCCACGCGCCGCAGGCGCCGACGGCCAGCGGCGGTTTCGGTGGAGACATCGTAGGTGACGACGACCAGCATGGCGGCTCCTATCGCGGCAGGTACGGCAGGTAGCCGTCCATCTCGCCGCGCACGGTGCGCGCCATCAGCCGCGCCTGGACGAAGGGCACGATGCCGATCGGCACCTTGATGCCGAGCAGCGGGTGGGTGATCTCCTCCTGCTTGCGTTCCTGCCAGGCGGTGACGACGGCGCGCCGGCCGCTGTCATTCAGCATCACGGCGCCGCCTTCACGTTCGTCGAAGTCGCGCGGGCCGAGCTGACCGCGGTTGATGAGGGTGAGCGCCAAACGGTCGGCCAGCGTTGAGCGGAATTCCTCCTGCAAATCCAGCGCCAGCGCGGCGCGTCCTGGGCGCACGGCGTGCAGGTAGCCGAGTTGCGGATCGAGGCCGACGGTTTCGAGCGCCGAGCGGCAGTCGTTCATCAGCATGGAATAGAGAAACGACAGCAGCGCGTTGAAGCGGTCGAGCGGCGGGCGGCGGGTGCGGCCGTTGAGGGCGAAGTGCTCGCGCGCCTGCGGTTTGACGACGAGATTGAGCGCCGCGAAGTAGCCGCGCGCGGCCTCGCCCTCCACGCCGCGCAGGGTATCGAGATCGCGTGTTTGCGCCAGGGCGCGCAGTGAGGCGGCCAGGTTGTCCGCGGCGCGGGTGAGCTGCGCCTGTTCATCGGCATCGGCGGCCTCGCGCGCCGCGCGCAGCAGCAGGCCGCGGCTGTTTTTGAGCTTGCCGGCGATGAGGGCGCGGGCGAATTCCAGCGCAAAGGCGCCATCCGCCGCGCTGCGGTGGTGTGACTGGCGCAGCAGGATGTTGCCGGACACCGGCCCTTCGAGCCGCGCCTTGAAGCGGCCGCTGCCATCCAGCAGTACCACGGATTTGCCCTCGTCGGCCATGCGGTGCAGCAGCGCGGGCGAGACCAGCACATTGCCGAAACAGACCAGGCTGCCGAGGTGATGCAGCGGCACCTGCAGGCGCTTTTCGCGCTCCACGTCGATGCGCAGGGTGCTGTTTTCCAGGTGCGCGTAGGCGTTGGGCGTCATCACGTAGAGCGTGTTTTGCAGCGTGTACACGGCGGCTAAGCCCCATCTGTGGCGCTGAACATTTCGGCGCGCAGTTCACTTTGCACGTCCCGTGCGGCGAGCGCCGGCTGGCAGATCTCGATCAGCGAGCACTCGCGGCAGCGCGCGTCGTTCACCGGCGGCGGCAGGCGGCCGCTCGCCAGCATGGCGCGGATCGCCTCGGCCGTCTCGACCACCAGCGCGCGCAGCGCCGGGGTGATCTCCACCTCGCGCCGGCGGCGGCTGGATGCGTGGTAGATGGCGCCGTGTGTCACCGGCCGGCCGAGCATCTCTTCGAGGCACATCGCCTGGGCGGCGAGTTGCAGATCGTCGTTCAGCCACTTCTTGCGGGCGCCGTGCTTGTATTCCACCGGATAGACGGTGCCATCCGGCCAGAACTCGACCACATCGCACTTTCCGATCAACCCCCTCTGGTCGGACCAGACCGGTAGCGCATATTCCACTCGGGCGCCCGATTGCTTGGTTTGGTAGGCGATCCGATCCACCCGGCCATGCTCGGCGTTGCCACGCGCCGTATGGATGTTGTCCGCGAACTCGCCTTCCATGTGAATCAACCCACAGCGCCGGGGACAATAGGCGTAGTGGTTGAGGGCTGAGAGGGGGATGGGGTCTGTGTCAACCATGTTCACGCTGCTAAGATGCGGCCGAAACCCACGCAATGTCGGAGGTGCCCGATGGCGACCCATTTTGAACAGATCGAGGCCCTGGCCTTGGCTTTGCCCATCAAGGAGCGCGGTGAATTGGCCCATCGGCTGATCGTCAGCCTGGATGGCGAGCCCGAAGGAACACCCGAGGAAATCGCCAAGGCGTGGGACGAGGAAATCGCCCGGCGGGTGGCGGACATGGAAGCCGGACGAACCAAATGGATTCCCGCCGAGGAGGTTTTTGCGGAAATCGACGCGCTGATTGCCGCACACGATAAGTGAGGCAGATATTCGAGCCGGCGGCTCGCAAGGAGTTTGCGGACGCCGCGCGCTGGTATGCAGCGGAGGCCGGACCGCTTCACGCCGCGGACTTCAGAAACGAAGTCCACCACGCCTTGTCCCTGCTGAGCGATCATCCGGCGATGGGGACGCCAGCCGGCGGCAACACCCGACGGATGGTGGTTCATCGGTATCCCTATTTTATCGTCTACCGCGTCCATGCCGGCCGGCTGCATATTTTGGCCTTGGCGCATCAGAGCCGCCGGCCAGGGTATTGGGCCGACCGGAGGTAGTGCGCACTCCATCAATGGCATGGCTCGATCAGCTCGACGCCATTGGGCAGACGGTCGCGATGCACGACAACGCGGTAATCTGCAAAGCTGCGCGGTGAGCCCGATAGGTCATCGCGGTGGCTGATGTCGATGATGGCGTTATCCAATGGGCGCGCTGGCGTGGAGAAATCGAGCAGCCGATGCGCTGGCGCGCAGCCCAGCATTGCCTGGCGCACGCGCTGAGCGGCATCGGTGTCGGTGCCGACGTGTTTGAAGACATAGAGCCCGCGGCAGGACATCACGCCCTTGGATGCGGAACGGTCGTGGTCCCACATGCTGCAAAGTGCCTGCCAGAGGTGCGCCAGATCTTCGTCGGAAAAGCCGGTGCCAGCCGCGAGGTTGGCCGACACGAAGCCCTTGGCGACGTAGAGACCGTAGGGGATCAGGGCCTTGCGGCCCATGGTGCGAAGCTTGTCTTCCTCCTGCTTGTTTTCCCAGTCTTCGTAATCCTTCACGGTCGTTGCGCCGGCGACTTTTTCTGCGACGGCCATACGGGTAATCGATGCATCCATCGGTAGGATAGGATCGACAGAGCGGGAAAAAGACACCTGAATCGGGCCGCGTACTTGGCCGGCATTGGCGCCGGTAGACATGACTGCCCCAAAGGCGCGCACGTCGAAGAACTGTTGACACATCCAGCTACGGGCATTGTTGACCTGAGTGCGATTGGCGCCGCCGCCCGGCGCACCGTTAGTCGCGATGTGCGCAGCGGTGATGGGCTTGTTCAGGTTAGTGGCGTGTTCCACAAAAATGGCATTGGGTGCCGTATTGCCAAAGGCCGTCTGAATGTAGTTGCGCACCCGCCGCTTGATAGCCACGTCGGATACCAAGCCGTGCATATCCTCCGGGTCTATACGCGGGCTGTTGCCGGCATCGGGGTCGCCGTTGGGGTTGCCGTTCTCGCAGTCGAAGAGATAGAGGAATTCGTAGCGGTTCTGGATGGCACTCATGTTCAGACTTCCTGTTGGCTGGTGGTTTCGGTGGTTGATTTGTTGCCGGCGCGAAGTTGGGCCAGTTTCTGATAGTAGCCAAGGGCGAACAGCCCCTGTCCTTCAAGGTCGAGGATGCGCGGGGCGGCATCGCCCAGCCCGCTCATGATTTCGGCGATGCGCTCCTCGTACCACCACGCCAGGCCGGGTTCGAGTTTGGCGAGGTGATTGCGGGCATTGGCCGCCAGCCGGCCCAGCACGAGGCCGGGGGTCTGGCTTGCAGCGGCATAGAAACGCTGCACGACACCGGCGCCGACATCGCCCAGCGCGGCGCGCTGAAGATTGGCGAACATTGCCAGCAGCCCCCCGCAGTGGTAGGCCGGTGCCGGGTGATTAGGGTTGTAGGTCACGGTCATGGTGGTGTCACCTCCGGGTTTTGATCGAATGAAATAGGCTTTGATGAGGCCCATTCGGGCGTGGTTGAACGCGGGTTGGTCCTTGTCCACCAGATCGGTGCGGAAACGGCCCAGCGCCTGCGCCAAAAATGGTTGTGGGATGGGCAATCCCTGAATCGCCGCTTTCCATAAAGTCGCGGCGGTGGGCGCTGGCAGGTCTTTCAGGTCGCGCACCAGAGCGCCGCACACCGCCATGAATTTGGGATCGCGTGCGTTGCCGTTGCCGTCACGGGCAACAATCTGAAGGTCGGCGAACCAAGCCGTGATATGGCTGACCAGATTCTCGAATGAGCCTTCCATCCAGTCACGCACCATCACCCGGCCGGCCGCTCCGGAAAGGGTCAGCGCGTAATAGTGGTTGTTGGCCAAGTCGGGCCGCTCTCCCGCGCGAATGGCATCGAGTAGCCTGCGGGCAGCGGCAAGGGAAGCGGCTTCGCTTTGTTCGTCGGCTTCGAAGTCCACCAAAAAGGCGAGTGGGTCGTCCTCCGGTGGCAGGCTGTGACGGTACCAGTGAGCCACTAACGTATTTGCCAGCTTGCGACTGTGATGTCGGATCAGATAGTTGAGTGCGTCGACGTATTTTTGAGTGGCCTCCGCACTCATGGCGGCATTGGCTGATTGGTCGAGCCCATAGGAACAGAAGGCGGCTTTGTCGAAACCTACCAAGACATCTCCAAACGAATTAACTTTGCCTTTAGCATCAGGTAATCCAACAATTTTCGGATGTGTCGGGACAGCCTTGACAGGTAGGCCCGTTACAAAGCACGTCATCGCATTCTCGGGCACGTCTTTCTTGGCAGATTTCGTTGCCGCCGGCTTCTTCGTTTGAGCGACATCCAACTTGTTCCGCCACCAAGCTTGCACCTCGGTTTCCAAGCGCGGATCGCGGCCATCAATCCGCCAAGTCACCCAGTCGGATGGCTTGGCTTTGTGCGTCGCCAAGGCCGCGCGTATTTCGTCTCGTCGATGGCCGACGTCCAGGATGTCGATCAGCACACCCAGCTGCGGGCATGATTGCGCAGCATCTCGCACAAGTTGGGTATAGAAGCGATGCCTGATTTGTGCGCCGGCCATTTTTTTGTCTTCTTCGTTGGCCTTGAACAGCAATGCAACGGTCTGTGCGGACTCCACCAGAAAGTGAGATTTACCGCCGGCATTCATGCCACGCATGTCGGGACAGCGAGGCAGGTCCGCGCCGCGCTTGCCGTCGCCCAGCGGCAGGATACCGAGAAAGCGGCCGTCGGCGGCCAGCTCAATGCTCCAGCGCACCTCGCGGGTTTTGAAGCCCGGTTCCGAATCAGCGAGGTGTTCATCGGTATAAGCAATCAATTCATGCAACATAACCCGCGCCTCCCGGTTTTCGCACCACGTCGCTGGAGAATGCAGGCACATCCAATACGCCGTCCCGGACACGGGCATCGAACAGGCTGATAAACGGCTTGTCTTTCTCGTTCACGACTTCCTTGCTCAAGTCGAACACGTCGTAGAGTATGAAACCCAGGTGCTGGTCGAATTGCGCTCGCGTCGCGGCGTTGCTGTCTGGGTCTTCGAGATATTCGAAGAAGGCCGGAAATTCCCGGCAGCCGAAATAGGGTTGCTGAAAACACTTGCCGGCACGGGCGCGGCGCTGGAACTGGCTGTTCATTCTGCCCCAGTCGGCAGCGAACGCGCTCTTCGGGACGATCTTTGCAGTCAGTCGGTAGCGCACATTTTTCAGCGCCATGGTCTGGCGCTGGGTTCTGCCCTTCTGATCGGTGCCGAGTTCGTCTTTGCCGCCGTCGGCCCAAATGGGCTCCGCCGGCTCGCGTCCCTCCATCCATGCCTTGATCGTGCGGTCGGCGGGGGCTTTGTCCTTTACTTCATTCCGCCGCAGAGCGATGTATCGCGGCATTTCCAACACTTCGATGCGGGTGATCTGCCAGTAGAAATAGGGACGCATGACGCTGGCCCGCCCCTGTTGCTCGCGCTTGCCGTCCCAGTAGATGGCGTCGAAGATGCCGCGCGCCGCCGACGGGGTAATGACCGGGTAGGAGAAACGCTCGACCTTCAGTTCCGGCCGGGTGAAACAGGCCAGGTCGCCCCAGACTTCCAGCGTGTGTGTCGTCATGTCGCCTCCCTATGCGATGAATAGCTGCGGGCCTTCGGGCGGTTTCAGCCCGAGGGTGTCGTGGTAGTAGTCGCCTTCGAGAATGAACCATTCGTCGGAAACACCGGCGTCCACCTTTCCGCGACGCCGCAGTTTGGCGGGGATGGCCCAGGCAGGCGGGCCGTCGTTGCGACGGTAGACGCCGACCGCCAAGCCTTGGGCGCGGCGCATCCAGTCCGCCGTGATACCGACGTCCTCGGCTTCGGCGCGCAATGCTCGAAACTCCTCCCAACGATCGGCCCAGGGAACCAGAACCTGGATGGCATCGGTGTCTATCAGGCGGTATTGACGGGTCACTTCGACAAAATCGGCCGCCGTAATGGCCTGATCCAGGTCGGCATTCTGGCTGGCCGGGTTGTTGAGGTCGTAGAGGCGGCGGTAATAGGTTTGAAAAACCGCAGGGTCGCTGATGTCGAGGTCACCCAGCGATGCCAGCAATGTGCGCGTGACCTCAGTGGCCTGGTAATAGGCATGGGTGGGGTAGCGGCGGCGCCAGTCGCCTTCTTCTTCCGGCTCGAACACGATCACTTCGCCAAGGCGCCCTTGGGCGTTCATCCGCCCCTCCCGGTTGCAGCGTCCGGCGGCTTGGGCGATCGATTCCAGTGGCGCCAGTGCTCGGTAGACACGTGGGAAATCCACATCGACGCCGGCTTCCACACACTGAGTGGAGATGAGGCGGCAGGAAAGATCATTCTTCAATCTTGCCCTGACATGTTCCAACACGGCGCGCCGATGCTCGGCGCACAGATTGGTGGACAGGTGAAACACATCCGGCGTATCGCCGAGGGCATCCAGCAGGGCCAGGGCATGGCGCTTGAGATTGACCACCACGAGCGCCTGGTCAACGCCTCTAATTTCGGCAGCAAGATCGGGCCAGCTTCGCTTGTCACCCGATGTTGGCCAAGTCGCCGTGACGCGCTTGAGCTTCCCGAACAGTTCGGGATGCTCGGGCACGATTTCGCCGGGTTGCCAACCGCTCGCCGCGTGTTTGGTGACCGGCTCGTGCAGGATATCGAAGGCTGGCTGGGTTGCGGTGGCGAAAACGATGCTGGAACGGTAAGCCGCCGACAGATGCGACAAGGCGGCCAGCGTGGGTACGGCCAGGTGCTGGGGCAGGCTCTGCGCCTCGTCGAACAGAATCACCGCCTCCATCAGATTGTGCAGCTTGCGGCAGCTTGATGGCCGGTTGGAGAACAGCGATTCCAGCAACTGCACATTGGTGGTGAGCACGATGGGTGCATCCCAGTTTTCCGCCAGCAGGCGGCGTTGACGCTCCTGCGCCCCTTCGGCATCGCGCGTATTGGATTCCTCGCCCAAACCCGCAAGGCTGTGGTGTTCCAGGATGAAGTTCTCGGGGAATCCGGCAAACACCCGCCGATATTCGCGCGCGGTCTGCTCGATCACGGTCAGGAAAGGTACCGCCAGCACAATGCGCTTGAGCTTGTGGGTGGCCGCATGCTCCAAGGCGAAGCGCAGCATGGCGAGCGTCTTGCCGGAACCGGTGGGCGCCGTGAGCGTGAACACCCCTGGAGGCTCCGCCACTGCCTCTCCCGTGGCTCGCCAAAGTGCTTCGCGCGCCGCAAGCACCTGAGCGTCCGCCCGGGTGCCGGCGCGGATGCGTTCACTCATGTAGCGATTCAGGGCGTCGATTCCCACCTCGGGATCCAGCGCTGGCCCGGCTGGACGAAGGCGCTTGCCCTGGGCGTCACCGTCGAAATGGGCTTCGGTGTCCAGAAAATCGGCATCGACCAGACACGAGAACAGCATGCGCACATCCAGCATCGCCGCGACGGCTTTCGCAAACCCACCTTGCAGGGAAATGGCTGTGGACGTCGGGGTGGGGAGTTGCAGCCCGTCGGCATGTGCTCGCTGTAGCAGCCGATCGGCGTCCGCGTCACTCAGTTGCAGATTGAAGGGATGCTGATCTGACAGTTTGTCCAGTGCCATGGCCCGGAAGGCATCGAGATTGCCCCTTTGCAAGCCGACATGGTGGCCCTGTATCGCCAGCGCGGCGGCAATGGCCCGGCATTGCGCGAGGGTGACCCAGGCGCCTTGAGACCAGTGATCGAGCCCGGAATCCTTGCCTTCCAGTCGTGCCTGAAAGCGATCTGCGTACTTGCCCAGATCGTGCAGCCGGCCAGCGAGGGCGGCTTCTTCTGCCCAAGGGGAATTCCCGGCGTAGGCGGAAGCTAATTTCGCTACCGCGCTCAGATGATCCCGGAGTAGGTGCCAATGCCCCGACGTGTTGCCACTGTGGGCGCAGAAGAGCCGCTCCCGCTCGATTTCGCAGCCTTGGTTTTCAGGCTGATACTCGTTCATGAGCGTTCCCTTGAAATTTCACCAAGCCCCAAGCACGCGAACATGCCCCGCCCGCCCATAGTCGATGATCTTGCGATCGGCGGTCACCAACGTGAGCCCCTCCACACGCGCCTCGGCAATCAGAAAACGGTCGGCGGGGTCGGCGTGCAGATCGCCGGGAAGCAGGGTGCTTTCGATGGCGACTTCAGTCGTCAATGCCCGCACCCGCAGCCCCGGCAAAGCAGCACCTTGTTCGATCCAGTCTTGCAGCGGCGCAGAAAGCACGGTGCGGTTCCTGGCCAGCAGCAGACCGATTTCCCAGGCGCTGATCACGCTGACATGGAGTCTCCGCTCCTTGCGCGCCTGATTTATCTGCGTCACGGCGTCGGTCGACAGCGTGTCCGCCAGGCCTTCGGCATACCAGAGCCAGACGTGGGTATCGAGTAGCAGGTCGCTCACCGTGCTGATTTCCCCGGAGTTATCAGCGGTCGATACAACTCGTCTTCCTCGCCGGTCTCGGCTGCGAGCGGCTCGTGGGGCACCTCGACGATGTCGCCCAGAATGGTGACGGTGCCGCGCAGGTAGCCGAACATCGATTCCTCGGTGTCATCCTCGATCGGCACCAGCCGGGCCACCGGCTTACCACGCTTGGTAATAACCAGCGGTTCGTGCGTGGCGGCGACTTCATCCAGCAATTTCAGGCACTTGGCCTTGAATTCGGCGGCGTTGATTTCCATGGGAGGCGCCCTCGAAGAGTGACCAATTGCAGTGGTCATCATAGGGTTGCAGCTGCGCTTGAACAATCGGGCCGACGGCGCCGCGGATGTGTGCCAGATGGCGGGATTGAATTGCCATGGATTCCCTCTTGATGGCCCCTTCGAAGCGCACTGGCATCGTATTCAGCTCGACCGCTCCATCAGCAGGCACCTCCGGCGCTTCAGGCTTGCACGGCTGAACCGATCATCCTGGAGGTTGCGAATAACACGCATTGCACAGGCGCGCAACCGCAGAACGATGACAGCATCATGCCATGATCGAAGCAGGGTTTTTCAATGATCGCGCTAGGAGAATCGCGCGGTTTCGGGCACAATTCGCGCTGTTTTAAGACAGTGAAGGGTCAATCCGAGTGGCGAGACAAGAATCGATCGAGATGGAAGGGGAGGTCATCGACACCCTGCCGAACACCATGTTCCGGGTCAGGCTCGAAAATGGCCATGTGGTGACGGCGCATATTTCCGGCAAGATCCGCAAGAATTACATCCGCATTCTCACCGGCGACAAGGTCCGCGTCGAGCTCACCCCCTACGATCTGACCAAGGGTCGCATCATCTTCCGCGACCGTTGAGGTCGGGTTGGCCAGCCCTGGCCAACCACCGTTCGTTCAGTTGGGGTTGAAGGTCAGTGCGAGCTGACCATCCGCGTCGACGCTGACCTTCACCTCGCCGCCATTGGCGGCCAGCGTACCGAACAGCACCTCTTCGGCCAGCGGCTTCTTGATCTGCTCCTGGATCAGCCGGTGCATCGGCCGTGCGCCCATCTTCTCGTCATAGCCATGTTCGGCGAGCCAGGCGCGTGCCGCCTCGTCGACTTCGATGAAGACCTTCTTGTCGTCGAGCTGCGCCTGCAACTCGACCAGGAACTTGTCGACCACCGAGACGATCACCTGCGGGCTCAACGGGGCGAACGGGATGATCGCGTCGAGGCGGTTGCGGAACTCCGGTGAGAACATGCGGCGGATCGCCTCCATGCCATCGCTGCTGTGGTCCTGTTTGGTGAAACCGATCGAGGTGCGGCTCATCTCGCTGGCACCGGCGTTGGTGGTCATCAGCAGGATGACGTTGCGGAAGTCGGCACGCCGGCCGTTGTTGTCGGTCAGGGTGCCATGGTCCATCACCTGCAACAGGATGTTGAACACCTCCGGATGGGCCTTTTCGATCTCGTCGAGCAGCAGCACGCAGTGCGGGTTCTTGGTGATCGCTTCGGTGAGCAGGCCACCCTGATCGAAGCCGACATAGCCCGGCGGTGCACCGATCAGCCGCGAGACGGTGTGGCGCTCCATGTATTCGGACATGTCGAAGCGCAGCAACTGCACGCCGAGGATGTTGGCCAGTTGCCGACTCACCTCGGTCTTGCCGACGCCGGTCGGACCCGAGAGCAGGAAGGCGCCGATCGGCTTGTCGACCGACTTCAGGCCGGCACGGGAGAGCTTGATCGCGGTGGCCAGCGCCTCGATCGCCTGATCCTGGCCGAACACCAGCTTCTTGAGGTTACCCTCGAGGTTGCGCAGCACCTCCTTGTCGGAGGCCGAGACGCTCTTGGGCGGGATGCGGGCGATCGAGGCGACCACCTCCTCGACCTCGGTGGTGCCGATCACCTTCTTGCGACGGCTGGGCGGCTTGAGCCGCTGCGCGGCGCCGGCCTCGTCGATCACGTCGATCGCCTTGTCGGGCAGCAGGCGGTCGGTGATGTAGCGCGCCGACAGCTCGGCAGCCGCCTGCAGGGCGCCAGCGGTGTAGCGCAGCCCGTGGTGGGCCTCGAAGCGGGACTTCAGCCCCTTGAGGATCTGCACCGTCTCGTCGACGCTTGGTTCGAGCACGTCGATCTTCTGGAAGCGCCGTGACAGTGCGCGGTCCTTGTCGAAGATGCCACGGTACTCCTGGAAGGTGGTGGAGCCGATGCAGCGCAGCTCGCCGGAGGTCAGGATCGGCTTGAGCAGGTTCGATGCGTCCATCACGCCGCCCGAGGCCGCGCCGGCGCCGATGATGGTGTGGATCTCATCGACGAACAGGATGGCGTTCTCCTGCTTCTTCAGTTCGGCCAGCAGCGCCTTGAACCGCTTTTCGAAATCGCCGCGGTACTTGGTGCCGGCCAGCAGCGAGCCCAGATCAAGCGAGTAGACCACGCTGTTGGCGATCACCTCGGGCACGTCGCCCTCGACGATGCGCTTGGCCAGTCCCTCGGCAATCGCGGTCTTGCCGACACCGGCCTCACCGACCAGCAGCGGGTTGTTCTTGCGCCGCCGGGCCAGAATCTGCACCACCCGTTGCAGCTCATGTTCACGGCCGACCAGTGGATCGATGCGACCCTGCATCGCCTGCTGGTTGAGGTTGGTGGCAAAGGCCTCCAGCGGATGCTGGCCGCTGCCCTCACTGCCGCTGCGCTCCTCGTCACCGGCAGCCGGACCGGGGTCGAGCTGCTCCTGATGGCGCGACACCTTGGCGATGCCATGGGCCACGTAGTTGACCACGTCGATCCGCGCCACCTGCTGCTGTTTCAGCAGAAAGATCGCGTGGCTCTCCTGTTCGCTGAAGATCGCCACCAGCACATTGGCGCCGGTCACTTCGCGCTTGCCGGAGGATTGCACATGGAAGATCGCCCGCTGCAGCACCCGCTGAAAGCTGAGCGTGGGCTGGGTGTCGCGCTCCTTGTCGCCTTCGGGCAGCAGTGGCGTGGTGCTCTCGACGAACTCTTCGAGATCGCTGCGCAGCCGCTCCAGATCGATGCCGCAGGCCTTCAGCACATCGATCGCAATGTCGTTGTCGAGCAGTGCCAGCAGCAGATGCTCGACGGTCATGAACTCGTGTCGCTTGTTTCTGGCACCCTGAAAGGCCAGATTCAGCGAGACTTCGAGATCTTTACTTAACATGTGCTACCTCGGATTCGGAATTACTCATCGACACGTTCAATTTCGCACAGCAAGGGATGTTGATGCTCACGGGCATACTGGGTGACCTGAAACGCCTTGGTTTCGGCGATGTCGCGGCTGTAGACACCGCACACCGCCCGACCGCGGGTGTGCACGATCAGCATGATCTGGGAAGCCTTCTCGAGCGGCATGCCAAAGAACATCTGCAACACATCGACCACGAACTCCATCGGCGTGAAATCATCGTTCAGCATCACCACCTGATACCGGGAGGGCGGCTTGAGCTTGGGCTTGGCGGATTCGATGGCCGTGTCGCCCTGCTGGCCACCGGCCGGGCTGCTTCCCCCTGCATTTCCACTAAAGGTTAGATGAAAATTCCGCTGCTGGAGGAGGGTGGAGCGAGGAAATGTGGCGTGCTTCCCACCGGCGACGCTGCCTGGATGGCTTGCCCCATGCGATCGATCTGGCATCTGATTCTCCGATTGACCCATTGCAGGGTAGAGCCCCGATATTACCTTATTCATACCGTTGGGGCATGGGCTCGATATGGCGGTGTCGGTGCCGGATTCAAGCACGAGGCGCACAGCGTCACCCGGGGTTGCGGCATGGCCGTGAGCCTAGCAAATTGATACAAAATCACTGAGAATCCGCCTGGTTTTGCAAGGCAATCACTCTGGGAGCAGCCGCATGGCCGACTATAAGAAAATTCTGGTGTCGATCGATCTCACCGCCGAGGCCGATCAGGTCGTCGAACAGGCCAGTTCGATCGCAGCGCGCTATCAGGCTGAGCTCAGCCTGATCCATGTCATCGAACCTCTCACCTTCGCCTATGGTGGCGACATTCCGATGGATGTCAGCACCATCCAGGAGGAGATCGAGACCCAGGCCAAGGCGCGGCTGCGCGGGCTGGGCAGCCAGTGGAACATTCCGGCCGAGCGCCAGTATCTGATCTATGGACGGCCGGCGGCGGAAGTCCATCGGCTGGTCACTGAACAGCAGGCCGATCTGATCGTCATCGGCAGCCATGGTCGCCATGGCATCGGCCTGGTGCTGGGTTCCACGGCCACCGCCGTGCTGCATGGCGCCAAGTGCGACGTGCTGGCGGTGCGGGTGCGCTCGGCGACCAAATAGCCGAAACGGCGTGTCTGCCGCGGCAGGCTACTCCAGCAGTTCGACCGGGTCGCCCACTGTCAGGGTGCCCGGTCCGTCATGCAGCAGGTTCTGACCGAAGTAGATCACCCCATCGCGGCGGCGAAACCGTGCCAGTGTGCGCAGTGGTTCGGCCGTGGTCTGGCCGCTGTCGGGGTCGATGCCCGGAATCGCGCAGCGCGCGCAGGGCTTGGCCACCCTGAAGGTGATGGTGCCGATGCGGAGGCGCCGCCAGCCATCCTCGGCAAAGGCGGCACCGCCGCTGACCACCAGGTTGGGGCGAAAACGGCGCATCGACACCGGCTGATCGAGACGGCTGTTGAGTTCGTCGAGTGAGGCGGCGCCGATCAGCAGCAGCGGAAAACCATCGGCGAAGCTGACCTGATCGCTGGCGGTGGCGTAGCGTGGATCGACCGGCCGCCGGCTGCTGTCGGGCAGGTGGACCAGCTGTGCCGGCCGTTGCAGAAAATCGCTGAGCCATTGATTGGCGGCCGCATCGGCCAGCAGTGCCCGGCACTGGTCGCGCCAGACGGTGACCAGTCGTTCGCTGGCCTGTTCCTGGGGTGGCGTCATGACGGTGAGGGTGTCGAAGCCGGGGGCCCGGAGCGTGATGCCGCTGTCGGTCACTCCGACCTGGATCAACGCCATCCGCGCCAGCTCGCGCTGGGTGAGAAACTGCCCGGTCGGGTCGGTCACCATCCAGCGGCGGTCGCCGCGTGGCCCCTGCGGATCGAGCTCAACGCGCTCCACGGCGTGGCCGCCGCAGGACTTGACCGGGTGCAGATAGAGTTCGCTGACACGCATCATGTTGATTCTCCAAATTTTCAAGTCCAGCGGCGGTTTGCACCGGCGCTGGCTGCGCCACTGCCTGTCCCGGTTGCCGCCTTGATGTTTGACTCCAAGCTGGTAGATTCAGCGGGGTCCTGTCAGGGCGCAAGGTGCCATTCAATCACTTTTTAAGGAAGAACAATAACATGGCGGAATTACCCCAGTTTTCGAACTACAACGAAGCCACTGCCCGCTCGCTGATCGAGAGCAACAACAGGAACATGGGTGGCCTGCCGGGCTTCATCGGCATGGAGCTGGTCGAGTTCGGACCGGGCACGTTGCGGGCCAAGGTCGAGGTGCGCGAGGAACTGCTGACCGCTTTCGGCACCATGCATGGCGGCGTCATGGCCGGTTTCATCGACCATGTGCTGGGCGTGGTGCTCTATCCGCTGATGCAGCCGGGGCAGTGGGCTGCGACCACCGAGTTCAAGCTGAACTACCTTGCCTCGGTCAGCAAGGGGACGCTGGTGGCCGATTCCGAGGTGGTCTCGCTGACCCGCACCACCGCCGTGGTGCGGGCGCTGGTGACCAACGAAGGACGGCTCTGCTGCGCGGCACAGGGTACGCTGCTGATCCGCGAGCCGCGCAAGTAGCCGCTCAGCCCTGCATTGATCCGAACAGACCCTGCTCGACATCGGCCTGGCCGTAAAGGCCGCTGTCGAGCACCCAGCCGGTCACCAGTGCCGCCGGCGTGACATCGAACGCCGGGTTGAACACCGGTGCGTCGGCGGGGCTCCATTCCAGATGGCCGTGAGCGGTGCGCACGCCGCGCACCTCGGCGCCATCGCGCTGTTCGATCGGAATCACCTTGCCATTCGGGCAGTGTCCATCCACGGTGGTGTGGGGCGCGACCACATAGAACGGAATCTGGTGGTGGTGCGCCAGAACGGCGAGCCCGTAGGTGCCGATCTTGTTGGCGAAATCGCCATTGGCGGCGATGCGGTCGGCGCCGACCAGCACCTTGTCGACCTGCCCGCTGCCCATCAGCACCGCGGCCATGCTGTCGCAGATCAGCCGATAGGGGATGCCGAATCGGCCCAGTTCCCAGGCGGTCAGCCGGCCCCCTTGCAGCAGCGGGCGGGTCTCGTCGACCCAGACCGAGATGTTCCGGCCGAGCTCGTGAGCGTGACGGATGACACCGATCGCGGTGCCGATGCCGGCGGTGGCCAGCCCGCCGGTGTTGCAGTGGGTGAGGATGCGGTCACCGTTGGCGATCAGCGTCGCGCCGTGGCCCGCCATCGCTGTGCAGAGTGCCCGATCCTCGATGAAGAGCCGTTCGGCCTCGCCGATCAGCCGCTGCGGCCAGTCATCGGTGGCGAGGGTGGCGCGCAGCCGCTCCATCGCATGCATCAGATTGACCGCGGTTGGTCGGGTGGCGCGCAGCCGCTCCAGCGCGTCGGCAATCTGCGCGCGCGGCACGCCCTGTTCGGTCAGCCAGGCCAGCAGCAGCGCGCAGCAGAGTGCGATCATCGGCGCTCCGCGCACCTGCAATGTCTTGATCATCTGCTCCAGCGTGGCCACGTCGCGGCAGGGGTGCCAGCACTCCTGCTGCGGCAGCAGCGTCTGGTCGAGCAGGAACAGTCCCTCGGCTTCGAGCCGCAGGCTGAGGCAGGAGAGTGGCTGCATGGTGCGAGGGCCCTGTTCAGCGACGCTGGTTGATCAGCAGCTTGAGCTTGCCCTGCTGCCGGGACGGTTCGATCACGCCGGAGCGGCCTTCGAGATCGCCGGCCATGGCCTGGGCACCACCGCTGCGGCTGATGCGTGCCACCACCTCGACCTGCGGATGGAGCGAGAGCTTGAGACCGGGCTGCATCGCCATCGAGTCATCGAGTTGCACCTCGCGCGGCCAGTCGCCGACTGGCAGACGGACGGCCGCCAGCGGCATCGGCGGGCCATTGGCGGCACGGGCGAAGAGCAGCAGGTGGCTGTCGGGCGACACCTCGGGCAGCAGTGCCGGATCGATCTCGATGGTCACTTCGATGCGGCCGGCCACGGCCGGTTCGGGCGGCAGCCCCAGCCGTTCGCGGGCGACGCCGATGCCGCTGCGCAGCGCATCGCTGCTGGCGCCGGCTGGCGTCCGGGTCAGCGCGTGCTGCCAGGCGTCGATCGCAGCTTGATAGTCGCTGCGGGCGAAGGCGGCGATGCCGAGCAGCCCCAGTGCGGTCGGTTCGTCGGGATCGAGTGCCAGCGCCTGCTGGATCCAGCCCTCGATCTGCGGCGTGATCTTCTGCCCGGCCTGCTGGAAGGCGACCTGCGCCAGTTGCGCATAGACCGGTGCGTTGTCGGTCGATTCGCCATTGAGGCGGGCAATCTGTTGCAGTGTGTCGGTGGCCAGGTCGAGCCGGCCGTTCTGCAGTGCCGAGCTGGCGAGCAGGTACCAGCCGGAGAGCTGATTGGCGGTCGGTTGCAGCCGGCTGGCGAGCTGCTCCTGCAGTGCCGGGAACTCCGGGCTTTCGACTGCTGTCTGCGTCAACCGCTCGCTCAGCCGGGTCAGTTCGATCTGGTCGATGCCGCCCAGACGGCCATAGAGCAGCAGCGCAACCAACGGCAGCAGGCCGGCGACCAGCAGCACCAGCCAGTGCCGCGACCAGAGGCTGGCCGGCGTGGTCGTCCCGGCCGAGCTGGGTTCGGCGCTGTCGACGTCGACCAGCAGGTCGCGCTCCAGCTCCAGCGTCAGCGCCGCCAGCGCAGCGTCGTCGATCTCGCCGCGGCGATGCTCCTGTTGCAGGTCATCGAGCCGGCGGCGATGCAGGGCCAGATTGGTCTGCTGGCGGCTCGCTTCGCTGACCTGCGCCGCCGTGGCGCGGCGCAGTGGCAGCAGGATGAAGGCGAGCGCCAGGCAGATCAGCAGCGCGATGGCCAGGGCAAACAGCGGCATCATCCGGGCGGCTCCTGTCGCTTCAGCAGTTGGTCGAGCCGGGCGCGTTCTTCGCTGCTCAGTCCGGTGGCGGGTGTTGCCTGCGGCCGACGCCGCGCGATCAGCAGGGCGACGTAGCCGAGGCCGCCCAGCAGCAGCATGGCCGGCGCCAGCCACAGCAGCCAGTTGCTGCCCTGGGCGCGTGGTTTGTAGAGCACGAACTCGCCATAGCGCTCGACCAGGTACTCCTCGATCTCCCGGTCACTGCGCCCCTCGTTCATCAACTGGTAGATGTGCTGGCGCAGGTCGGCGGCGATCGGGGCATCGGAGCCGACCAGGTTGGTATTCTGGCACTTGGGGCAGCGGAACTGGTCGAGCAGGCGGTGAAAGCGCTGGCTCTGCTCCGGCTGGTCGAACTGGTAGTCAGGCTCCACGGCGCCGAGAGTGGGGGTCAGCAGCAGCGTGCCGAGCAGCAGCCAGCGGGTCAGTGCCGCGCTCATGGCTCGGCCCGCAGTCTGTTGATGGCTGGCTCCAGCTCGTCGCGCCAGATGCGCTCGTCGATCACGCCGACCCGCTTGTAGCGGATGACGCCATGGCGGTCGATCAGGTAGCTCTCGGGTGCGCCATAGACGCCGAGGTCGAGCCCGAGCCGTCCGTTCTCGTCGAACAGGCTGAAGCGGTAGGGGTCGCCGAGCTGCTTGAGCCAGGTCAGCGCGGCCTCGCGCTGATCCTTGTAGTTGACGCCGTAGATCGGCACGCCCATCGCGGCGATCTTCATCAGCCAGGGGTGTTCGGCGCGGCAGGAGATGCACCAGGTGGCCCAGACATTGACCAGCGCCACCTCACCGGTCAGGTCGCTCTGCCGTTTGACGCCGGCCGGATCAGCGAGGGTGCCGAGCGTGAAGGCCGGCAGCGGCTTGCCGATCAGCGGCGAGGGCAGCAGCGTCGGGTCCATGAACAGCCCGCGCAGCAAAAAGGCGCCGAGCGCCAGAAACAGCAGCAGCGGGATGAACAGCTTCCAGCGCGTCATGGCGTGGCTCCTGTCGTGCGGTAGCGGCGGTCGCAGAGCGTCAGCAGCGCACCGGCCACCATCAGCAGACCGCCGAGCCAGATCCAGCGCACATAGGCCTTGTACTGGATGCGCAGTGCCCAGGCGCCGTTTTCGAGTGGTTCACCGAGGGCGATGTAGAGGTCGCGGGTGAAGCCGGGGTCGATCGCCGCCTCGGTCATGCTGTTGCCGCGGGCCTGATAGAGCCGCTTCTGCGGTGCCAGCGTGGCGATGGGGTGGCCGGCGCGGCTCACCTCGACTTCGCCATGGCTGGCCAGATAGTTGGGTCCGGCAAGCTCGCTGACCCCCTTGAACTGGAAGCGGTGGCCGGCCAGTTCGGCCGACTCGCCTGGCTTCAGCCGCAGGTCACGCTCGCTGCTGTGGTGACTGACCAGCGCGATGCCGAGCGCGGTCACTGCCACCCCCAGATGGGCGGCCACCATGCCCCAGTGGCTGATCGGCAGCCGCCGCAGTCCGCCCTGCGCGTGCAGTTGCCGCCCCTTGATGATCAGATCGAGCAGCAGCCCGGCACCGATCCAGCCGGCCAGCAGCGCCGCGATGGCGGTGGAAGGGATCAGCGCCCGCACCAGCAGCCAGGGCAGCAGCAGTGCCAGCGGCAGCGCGATCAGCGCCATCCACAGCAGCCGGCGCAGCAATTCGCTGCGGTCGGTGGCGCGCCAGCGCAGCAGCGGACCGGCGCCCATGAACAGGATCAGCAGCCCCATCAGCGGAATGAACACCGCGTTGAAGTAGGGTGGCCCGACCGAGATCTTGCGGCCGGCATTGAGCGCTTCATAAGCCAGCGGATAGAGGGTGCCGATCAGCACCGAGGCGCAGGCGACGGTCAGCAGCAGGTTGTTGAACAGCAGAAAGCTCTCGCGCGACCAGAGCTCGAAACGCGTCTGTGACGCGACGGTCGGCGCGCGCATGGCATAGAGCGTCAGTGATCCGCCGATCACCAGCAGCAGGAACAGCAGGATGAACATCCCGCGCTGCGGGTCGACCGCGAAGGCATGGACCGAAGTGAGGACGCCGGAGCGGACCAGAAAGGTGCCGAGCAGACTCAGCGAGAAGGCGAAGATCGCCAGCAGCACCGTCCAGCTCTTGAACACGCCGCGCTTCTCGGTGGCGGCCAGCGAGTGGATCAGTGCGGTGCCGATCAGCCAGGGCATGAACGAGGCGTTCTCGACCGGATCCCAGAACCACCAGCCGCCCCAGCCCAGTTCGTAGTAGGCCCACCAGCTGCCGAGGGTGATGCCAAGGGTCAGAAACAGCCAGGCGACCGCAGTCCAGGGGCGTGACCAGCGCGCCCAGGCGGCATCGAGCCGGCCGCTGGTCAGCGCGGCGATGGCAAAGGCGAAGGCGACCGAGAAGCCGACATAGCCCATGTAGAGCATCGGCGGATGGATCACCAGACCCGGATCCTGCAGCAGCGGATTGAGGTCGCGCCCTTCGGCTGGTGGAATCGGCAGCAGCCGGGCAAAGGGGTTGGAGGTGGTCAGCAGGAACAGATGAAAGCCGGTCGCGACTGCCCCCATCACCGCCAGCACCCGCGCCACCATGTCGAGCGGCAGCCGGCGGCTGAAGCGGGCCACGGCAAAACTCCAGCCGGCCAGCAGCAGCAGCCACAGCAGCAGCGACCCTTCGTGCGCGCCCCAGAAGGCGCTGAATTTGTAAATGGCAGGCAACTGGCTGTTGGAGTTGCTGGCCACATAGGCGACCGAAAAGTCATCGGTCAGCAGTGCGTGTTCCAGCGCGGCCGCGCTCAACAGCAGCAGCACGAACTGCCCGCTGGCCAGTGGGCGTGCCAGTGCCATCCAGGCGCGGCGGCCGCTCAGCACGCCGCCCAGCGGAATCACCACCAGCGCCAGCGCCAGCATGAAGGCGAGAATCAGCGCAAAGTGGCCCAGTTCGACGATCATCTGCTCGGTCCGTTGTTCACTTCGGTTTCGGTGGATTGGCCTTCAGCGCTGCGGCCACCTCGGGCGGCATGTAGTTCTCATCATGCTTGGCCAGCACCTCGGTGGCGACGAAGCGGCCGGAAGGCGCCCAGCGACCGAGGGCGACGATGCCCTGCTCCTCCTTGAACAGATCGGGCAGGATGCCCTCGTAGTCGACCGCGATGGTGCCGCTGTAGTCGGTCACCTCGAAGGCCACCTTCAGGCTGTCGGGGTCACGCTTGACGCTGCCGGCCACCACCATGCCACCGGCGCGGATCGGCCGGTCGGTCGGCGCCTCGCCGGCCAGAATCTGTTTGGGGCTGTAGAACAGGTTGATGTTCTCCTGCAGCGCCGTCAGCGTCAGTGCCACCGCCACGCCGACCCCCAGCAGAATGAAGATCACCAGAAACAGCCGTTGCCGGCGGATTGGATTCATGGTTCGGCCCTGCGTGCCAGTTGTTGCAGACGGCGTCGCAACTGCCGGCGGCGATGCAGCGGCGCGACCCAGTTGTAGGCAAAGGTGGCCAGCGCGATGGCGTAGGCGCTCCAGACATAACCGCCGTGGCCGCCCATCCGCAGCAGCGCGTCGAGACTGTCAAAACTCATCGTTCTCCACCAGCTCCTTGACCCAGCGTGACTTGCGTTCCCGTTCGACCAGCTCGCAGCGGGTGCGTTGCAGCAGCGCGGCAGCAAAGAACAGATAGTACCCCACCACCATCACCAGCAGCGGCAGCCACATCTCCATCGGCATCGCCGGCTTTTCGGTCAGCCTGAAGGTGGCCGGCTGGTGCAGCGAGTGCCACCACTCCACCGAGTACTTGATGATCGGGATGTTGACCACCCCCACCAGCGCCAGAATCGCGGCGGCGCGGGCGGCGGTGGTCGCGTTGTCGATCGCCGATTGCAGCGCGATCACCCCGCAGTAGAGAAACAGCAGGATCAGCATCGAGGTGATGCGGGCGTCCCACACCCACCAGGTGCCCCAGGTCGGCTTGCCCCAGATCGCCCCGGTCACCAGTGCCAGAAAGGTGAAGGAGGCGCCGATCGGCGCGCACGACTTGGCCACCATCTCGGCCAGCTTGATGCGCCAGATCAGCCCGATGCCGCCGGCCAGCGCCATCAGCAGATAGCCCGACTGCGCCAGAATCGCCGCCGGCACATGGATGTAGATGATGCGAAAGCTGTTGCCCTGCAGGTAGTCGGGCGGCGCGAAGGCGAGTCCCCAGACGGCCCCGACCAGCAGCAGCAGCAGGCTGCTCCAGCCGAACCAGGGCTGCCAGCGCCGGGCGAACCGGTAGAACCACCTCGGCGAGGCCATGCGGTGAAACCAGCGGGTGAAGGTGGCGGTGAAATCCATCGATCAGCCTCCGGAGATGCGCAGTGCGGCGGCAATGGCGAAGGGCGTGGTGACCAGCGTGACCGCCAGCAGCGCTCCGATGAAGGCCAGATGGCCGGTGACCGGCAGACCGCTCTGGGTCGCCTGCACCGCGCTGGCGCCAAAGATCAGCACCGGCACATAGAGCGGCAGCACCAGCAGCGACAGCAGCAGTCCGCCGCGGCGCAGCCCCAGCGTCAGCGCCGCGCCGACGCCGCCCAGCATGACCAGCGTCGGCACGCCCAGCAGCAGCGTGCAGAGCAGTGTGCCGATCGCTGGGGCCGGCAATGCCAGCATCAGCCCCAGCAGCGGGGTCGCCAGCAGCAGCGGCAGCCCGACGATGCAGGCATGGGCCGCCAGCTTGACCAGCACCAGAAAATAGAGCGGGCAGGGGCTCAGCAGAAACTGCTCCAGCGTGCCATCGTCATGGTCGGCGCGAAACAGGTTGTCGAACGACAGCAGCAACGCCAGCAGCGCGGCGATCCAGATCACGCCGGCGGCGATGCGGGCCAGAAAGGCCGCGTCCGGACCGATGCCGAGCGGGAACAGGCTGCCGACCAGCAGATAGAACAGCAGCGGATTGAGACTCTCGCCGGGCCGGCGCCACGCCAGCAGCAGCTCGCGCCGCAGCAGTCCGGCCGCGATCCGGTGCAGTGCCACGCCGGTTGCACTGCTCAAGCAACGGACTCCCCGAGCGTCAGCGTCCGCCACGCACTGCCAAGGCCCAACGGCTGATGGGTGGTCAGCAGCACCGCGCCACCCTGGGCCCGGTGTGCCTCGATCCACTGCTCCAGTTGCGCGACCGCCTGACGGTCGAGCGCGGTGAAGGGCTCGTCGAGAATCCACAGCCGCGCCGGCAGCAGCCGCAGCAGCGCCAGCGCCACCCGCCGCCGCTGCCCGGCCGAGAGCTGACGGCATGGCAGATCCTCGAAGCCGCGCAGCCCCGACTCGGCCAGTGCCGCGTCGATCCGTTCACTGGCGGCGCAGCCCTTCAACTGCATGGCGAAGCGCAGGTTCTCGCGGGCGGTCAGCGTCTCCTTGATCGCCGGCAGATGGCCGAGGTAGCAGAGCTCGCTGCCGAGCTCGGCGCGCATCCGCCGCAGCGGCCGGCCGCGCCAGCGCAGCTCGCCCTCGTCCGGCTCGCCGAGGCCGGCCACCATCCGCAGCAGCGTCGTCTTGCCGCTGCCATTGCGGCCTCGCACCTCCAGCAGCTCGCCGCCCTGCACGGCAAAGTCGAGCCGCCGGAACAGCGTGCGGTCATCGCGCTCACAGCCAAGCCCCACGGCTTGCAGCAGTGGCGCGGCATCGATCGACTGTTCGGCTGACTGCACCAGAATGGGCTCCGACCCGGATTGCGGCGGCTGATTATAGCGACTCCCGCTGGCCGGATCGCATAAAAATGGTCCGCCCGGCGGATGCGGCGCATCGACCCTCGAAAAGCGGTATGCTCTGCGCCGCCCGCCGGCGGTCAATGCCGAGCGCACAGGATGCAGAGCCATCGATGCCCACACTCAACTGGATCGGCAAGCAAGCCGTCGTCAAACACCACAAGGAGGTGCCGTTCCGCCTGCTGGAGCCGCTGCCGGAACTGTCCCTCCCCTCTCCCGCCGGGAGAGGGGCCGGGGGTGAGGGTGACCACGGCGACAACCTGATCGTCCAGGGCGACAACCTGCACGCGCTCAAGGCGCTGCTGCCGCGCTACGCCGGCCAGGTGAAGTGCATCTACATCGACCCGCCCTACAACACCGGCAACGAGGGCTGGGTCTACAACGACAACGTCAACAGCCCGGAGATTCGCCGCTGGCTCGGCGAGGTGGTCGGCCGCGAGGGCGACACGCTCGACCGCCACGACCGCTGGCTGTGCATGATGTATCCGCGCCTCGTGCTGCTGAAACAGTTTCTGCGTGAGGACGGCGCGATCTTCGTCTCGATCGACGACAACGAGGTGGCGACGCTGCGGCTGCTGATGGATGAGATTTTCGGGGCGAATAACTTCGTGGCGAGTTCCATCTGGAACATGATGGATAGCCCGAAAAATAGCGCTCGTCATCTCAGTGAGGATCACGAGTACGTGGTTATTTACGCCCTCAATAAAGATACATGGCGGCCGAATCCGCTCGCTCGTAGCGAGGAGATGATTGCTCGGTACAAGAACCCGGACAATGATCCTCGTGGGGTATGGCTGCTCAGCGATCTCGCCGCACGAAATTTCTACGCACAAGGCAGATATTCGATCACGACGCCATCTGGGAAAGTCATCGAAGGACCGCCATCGGGCAGTTACTGGCGAGTAAGTGAAGAAAAATTTTGGGAGCTTGATCGCGACAATAGAATCTGGTGGGGAAAATCCGGTGCCAATCGCCCCGGCATCAAGAGATTCCTATCTGATGTGAAAGACGGTGTAGTGCCGCGGACTTTATGGCGCTGGCAGGAAGTCGGCAGTACGCGCCATTCGAAGCAGGAGCTTAGTCAAATCATGGGCCTCGGAGCTTCCACTGACTTGTTCGTTACTCCGAAGCCGTCCTCCCTTATCCAGCGCATCCTGCAAATCGCCACCGATAAAGACTCGCTGGTACTCGACAGCTTCGCCGGATCCGGCACCACCGGCCACGCGGTGCTGAAGCAGAACGCCGAAGACGGCGGCAACCGCCGCTTCATCCTGGTCGAGATGGACGACGCCATCGCCCGCAACGTCACCGCCGAGCGCGTGCGCCGCGTGGCGCAGGGCTACTCCAACGCCAAGGGTGAGCCGGTGCCGGGACTCGGCGGCGGCTTCCAGTTCTGCCGGCTGTCCGCCGAGCCCCTGTTTGACGCCGACGGACAGATTCGCCGCGACGTGAGCTTTGCGCAGCTCGCCGAGTTCGTCTGGTTTGCCGAGACCGGCACGTCGTGGATGCCGTCATTCCGGGGCGGCGGAGCCGAACCCGGAATCCAGTCCAGCCCCGCGAGCCTGGATTCCCGCTTGCGCGGGAATGACGGAATCGATTCGTCGCCTCTCCTCGGCGTGTACGAAGGCCGGGCGATCTATCTGCTCTACAACGGCATCCTCAAGGACCGCTCCATCGACGGCGGCAACGTACTCACCGGCCCGCTGTACGACCTGCTGCCGCCGTTCGCCGGCCCGAAGGTGATCTACGCCGCCGCCAACCGCATGGGCAGCCGCGCCGCGCGCGAGGGCATCACCTTCAAGCAGACGCCGTATGCGCTGGAGATATAGCCATGGATAATTCAGGCGAGGCCCGTTTCATCGTGATCCGTGGAGGCATGAGATGACGACGCTGATACAAGCCGAATTGCCCGATCAACTGGTGCAGCAGGCCCGGCGCATGGTCGAGCGCGGTTGGGCGGCGGATGTCGATTCGATCATTGCCGAATCGCTGCGCCGCTATCTGGAATCGCACCAGGAGCGCCTGAGCGAGCAGTTCATCCGCGAGGATGTCGAGTGGGGGCTGAAGGGCGGTGATTGAACCCTTGCCCGCCTATCGCGATGGCACGGTGATGGTGGTATCGGATGCCGGGCCGTTGATCCACCTCGATGAGCTGGGTTGCATTCATTTGCTGGCTGATTTTCAGGGGGTGCAGGTGCCTGATGCGGTATGGATCGAGGTCGAGCGTCATCGGCCGCTGGCTCTTCAGCACTCTGACGTCGTGCTGTCGCGATGCACGCCACCCGATTCGGAGCGGGTCGATACGCTGGGAATGCTTTACACACTGGCACAGCGGCGAATATGCGGCACTGTGCCAGTGCCTGGCTGCACCCCGTGCCCTGCTGCTGACCGACGATACGGCGGCCCGGCTGGCGGCAGCGGCGCTGGCCATTTCTGCGCATGGCACGATCGGTATCGTCGTGCGCGCGATGCGGCGCGGTCAAATGGATAAGGCGCAGACGCTCGCAGCGCTGAAGGAGATTCCGCAACGGACCTCCCTCCATATTCGTCGCAACCTGCTGGCAGAGATCATCCAGCAAGTCGAAGCCTTTCCAGAACCCGATGCACGGGATGGTGCGTGAGACATTTCAGGACAGGAGCGACAAGCCATGAGTGACCCGGATCGAGATGGAACCCAGGCCGCCGATCTGCGGCTGTCCGAACCGGCCTTGCTGCGCGCCGCGCAGCGTGCCCGCGAGTTGGCGATGCAGACTGGCACCGAGTTGGTGGTGAGCCGCAACGGCGTGATCGAGCGCATCCGGCCCGATCAGGAGATCGATCTGCTCTGGATCGAGGAGGCTCAGCGCCGGCTGGCCGCCTACCGCGCCGGCAAGGTTCGGGGCATCCCCGCCGTGGATGTGGTGGGCGAGCTGTGATGCGTCGTTCATGCGCACAGTCGGAGACACCATGACCCCCTTCACCCCCAAACAGTACCAGCAGCAGGTGCTGGACAGCATCGAGAGCTACTTTCGCGCCTGCCACGAGCTGCCGTCGCCGTCGGTGGCCTTCACCGCGACCACTGAACGTCTCTGGGGGCGTGGCAGTCCGTACAACCCCCTCTCGGGGTTCCCGCCTGACATGCCGTACTTCTGCCTGCGCGTGCCGACCGGCGGTGGCAAGACCTGGCTGGCGGCCAAGAGCGTTCAGCTTGCCAACACGCATCTGCTGCGCACCGAACACAGCGTGATCCTGTGGCTGGTGCCGAGCAAGCCGATCCGCGAACAGACCCTGCGCGCGCTGCGCGACCGGCTGCATCCGTATCACGCGGCACTTCGCGAAGCCGGCCCGATCACGGTGATGGACCTCGACGAGGCCAAGAGTGTGACCCGCGCGACGCTGGACACCTCCACCACCGTCATCGTCGCCACCCGACAGGCGTTTCAGGTGGAGGACGAGGAGTGCCGCAAGGTGTATCAGAGCAGCGGCGCGCTGATGCACCACTTCGACAACCTGTCGCCCACCCAGCGCGACGGCTTGTTGAGCGAGGGCGCAGGTGCAGAGCGCACGACGCCCTGTTCGTTGGCCAACGTGCTGCGGCTGCGCCGGCCGTTCGTGGTGGTGGATGAGGCGCACAACAACCGCACCGAACTCGCCTTCGACATGCTGGCGCGCTTTTGCCCCAGCGGCGTGCTGGAACTCACCGCCACGCCCGATCTGGAACGCACGCCCAGCAACGTGCTGCACAGCGTCTGCGCCGCCGAGCTGAAGGCGGAGGAGATGATCAAGCTGCCGGTGGTGCTGGAGACCGAGCCGAACTGGCAGCAGTGTCTGGCCGACGCGATCGGCCGCCGCGAGGCGCTGCACAGGCTGGCCGATGAGGCGCGCCGCGCCGGCGCCGATTACCTGCGGCCCATCGTATTGATTCAATCCGAGCCGCGCCGTGCCGGCGTGGAAACGCTGGATTTCGAGCGGGTGCGCCAGGAGCTGATCACCAATCACGGCATTCCGGCCCGCGAGATCGTCGTCGCCACCGGCGAGGAACGCGGCCTGGAGCAGATCGACACCAACTACAAGCTGGGCATTGCCGATCCAGACTGTCCGGTCAAGTTCGTCATCACCCAGAAGGCGCTGGCCGAAGGCTGGGACTGTCCGTTCGCGTACATCCTGGTGAGCATGGCTTCATTGTCGTCGGCGACGGCCGTCGAGCAGTTGCTGGGCCGGGTGCTGCGTCAGCCGAACGCACGCCACTTCGCCGATCCGCTGCTGAACCGCTCCTACGCCTTCGTGGTGTCGAGGAATTTCGCCGAAACGGCGGGCGCGCTGCGCGACCGGCTGGTGGCCGGCGCCGGTTTCGAGCGGCGCGAGGTGGCGCAGTTCGTCACCGCCGCTCGGGCCGAGCAGGCCCGGATCGATCTCGACGGCCACGCCGGCCGCGCGGTGATGCGCCCGGTGGTGGTAGTGCTGCCCGAGAAGCCCGACCTCAAGCGCCTGCCCCAGCCGGTGCGCGACAAGCTGAGTTGGGACGGGAAGCTCAATGCCTTGACCATCAGCACGCCGCTGACCGAGGACGAGACCGGCACGCTCACGGCGGCGGTGACCTCAGAGGCCGCGGCCACGGCGATTGCCGAAGCCGCCGAAACCAGCCGCACCACGGCGATCGAGTTCTTCCAGACGCCGGCCGAACTCGGCGAGCGCTTTGCGGTGCCGCAGCTTGCGTTGCGTGTGCAGGGCGCGCTGCAACTGTTCGACGACCCGGAGCTGCTCGACTACCCCTGGGCGCTGTCGACCTATGATGCCGCGCCGACCACCGCAGAGCTGGCCATGCTCGGCGCGTCGATGAAGGTCTCCGAAGGCGGCGAGATCGATGTCGACGACGGCGGCCGGCTGGTGTCGCGCTTTCTGCCCGAGTTGCAACGCGATCTCGGGCTGGTCTGCCCGCCCGAGCAGTGGGACGAACTGCGGCTGGCCACCTGGCTCTGCCGCAACCTGCCGGAGCCGTCGCTCACCCATGCCAGCAAGCAGGCTTTCGTTGTCCGGTGGCTGACCGAACTGCTGCGCCGCGACGATTTCCCGCTGGCGCGGGCCAATTTGCAGAAATTTTTGATTCGCAACCTGCTGGAGGCGCGCATTCGACAGTTGCGCCGGCAGGCAGTGGGCCGGGCCTTCCAGCAGACGCTGTTCGGTGACGATGTTGGGCAGCGGGTGGCGGTGAGCGACGTTTACGCCTTCGAGTTCGCGCCCCACGCCTATGCGCCGGCCCGCGACTACGATGGCCGCTTCGGCCACTTCGACTTTCGCCGGCACTACTACGGCCGCATCGGCGACTTCGACAGCAGAGAGGAGTTCGACTGCGCCTGCTGGCTGGACATGCAGGCGCAGCGGGGGCGCATCGCGTTCTGGGTGCGCAATCTGGTGCGACGCGAGGGGAGTTCGTTCTTCCTGCAGAAGGCCGATGGTCGTTTCTATCCGGACTTTCTTTGTCAGTTACCCGGTTCAGCAGACCAGCCCGGTACGATCCTGGCCGTGGAATACAAGGGCGCCGACCGCTGGAGCGCCGCCGACGATGACCGGCTGATCGGCGGCCTGTGGGCGAGTCTCTCCGACGGTCGCTGCCGCTTCGTGATGGTGACTGACAGAGGCTGGGAGCGGATCGAGGCGCAGTGGTGATGTGCTGGAGCGGGTGGCATGGATGAGCCGCTCTGGCATCTGCTGGGTGTCGATGAGGCGGCGCAGCGCCTCGACAGCGATCGGCTGACCGGGCTGACGGCGGACGAGGCGCTGCGGCGACGGCAACTGCATGGTCCGAACGAGCTCAGCGAGGCGAAGCGGCGTGGGCCGTTGCGAATCTTTCTCGACCAATTCGCCGACTTCATGATCCTGGTGCTGCTGGCGGCGGCCCTGGTGGCCGGCCTGATCGGCGACTGGCATGACAGCCTGGTGATCGTCGTCATCGTGTTGCTGAATGCCCTGCTGGGGTTCGTTCAGGAGTACCGGGCCGAGCGGGCGATGGCCGCATTGCGGCGGCTGGCGGCGCCACAGGCGCGGGTGCAGCGCGCAGGAGGGCTGCTGAGCGTGCCGGCCAGCGAACTGGTGCCGGGTGATCGGGTGCTGCTCGAAGCGGGCAACGTGGTGCCGGCCGATCTGCGCCTCACCGAGGTGAACCAGTTGCGCACCGACGAGGCCGCGCTGACCGGGGAGTCGCAGCCGGTCGACAAGCAGGCGGCAGCGCTGAGCGAGGCCGAGTTGCCGCTCGGTGATCGCCACAACATGGCCTACCGGGGCACCCAGGTGGTGCATGGGCGGGCGGCGGGGCTGGTGGTGGCGACCGGCATGGCCACCGAGCTGGGCCGAATCGCCACGCTGTTGCAGCAGCAGCTTGCCCTCAAGACCCCCTTGCAGCAGCGGCTGATCCGGTTCGGTCAGCGGCTGGCGCTGGCCTGCATCCTCCTCTGTGTACTGATCTTTGCGATGGGGGTTTGGCGCGGTGAGCCGCCGCTGCTGATGTTTCTGACTGCGGTCAGCCTGGCGGTGGCGGCCATTCCCGAGGCGCTGCCGGCGGTGATCACCATCGCGCTGGCGCTCGGCGCGCGCAGCATGGTCGGGCAGCGCGTGCTGATCCGCCGGCTGCCCGCCGTCGAAACCCTGGGCTCGGTCAGCTACATCTGTTCCGACAAGACCGGCACCCTGACCCAGAACCGGATGACGCTGGAATCTCTCTGGCTGGCAGGTTCATGGTATGGCCGCGATGCGCTGACCACCGCGCCGGCGCCGCTGCGCGACGCCCTGCTGCGGGCCGTGGCACTCAACAACGATGCCCGTCGCGATGCAGCCGGCGGCTGGGTTGGCGACCCCACCGAGGTGGCACTCCATGAGGCGGCCGAGACTTTCGGCCATGGCGCAGCGGCGCTGACCGTCTCCGCACCGCGTATCGGCGAGATTCCCTTCGATGCCGAGCGCAAGCGGATGACCACACTGCACCAGCAAGGAGCGGCGCTGCTGGCCTGCACCAAGGGGGCGCCCGAAAGCGTGCTGGCCTGTTGCATTGGCCTGCAGAGCGAAGCGGGCAGGGTCGCACTCGATCAGCAGGCGGTGCTGGCGGCGGCCGAAGCGATGGCGGCGCAGGGGCTGCGGGTGCTGGCGGTGGCCTGTCGTGACTGGGACGCGCTGCCGGAGCGGCTCGACAGCGAAACGGTGGAGCAGTCGCTGCTTCTGCTGGGGCTGGTCGGTCTGATCGATCCACCGCGGCCCGAGGCCCGTGAGGCGGTGCAGTGGTGCCATCGCGCCGGCATCACGCCGGTGATGATCACCGGCGACCATCCGGCCACCGCGCTGGCGATCGCGCGGCGGCTCGGCATCGCCGGTGCGACCGACCGGGCAGTGACCGGACCGATGCTGGCCACACTCGATCCGGAGCAGCTTGGGCAACTGGTCACCGAGGTGCGGGTCTATGCGCGGGTGGCGCCGGAGCAGAAGATCGACATCGTCCGGGCGCTGCAGGCGCGCGGCGCCTTCGTCGCGATGACCGGCGATGGTGTCAATGATGCGCCGGCGCTGAAGCGGGCCGACATCGGGGTGGCGATGGGGCAGGGTGGCACCGAGGTGGCCTGCGAGGCGGCCGACATGGTGCTGCTCGATGACAACTTTGCTTCCATCGTGGCGGCCGTGCGTGAGGGGCGGCGCATCCACGACAACATCCGCCGCTTCGTCAAGTATGCGGTGACCACCAACTCGGCGGAGATCTGGGTGCTGTTTCTGGCGCAGTGTTTCGCACTGCCGGTGCCGCTGCTGCCGATCCACATCCTCTGGATCAACCTGCTGACCGATGGACTGCCCGGCATCGCCCTCACCCGGGAGCCGGCGGAGCGTGACATCATGCGGCGTCCGCCGCGTCCGCCGAACGAGAGCCTCTTTGCCCATGGCCTGTGGCAACACATGCTCTGGGCCGGATTGCTGATGGCGCTGCTGACCCTGGCGCTGCAATCCTGGGCGCTGCACAACGACATCGCCCACTGGCAGAGCATGGTGTTCACGCTGCTGACGCTGACGCAGATGGCCCATGTGCTGGCAATTCGCTCCGAGCGCGAGTCGCTGTTCACCCAGGGTCTTGCCAGCAACCTGCCGTTGCTGGGTGCGGTGCTGCTGACGCTGGCCCTGCAACTGGCGGTGCTCTACCTGCCGCCGCTGCAATCGATCTTCAGGACTGCGCCGCTGGCGCTCGATGAGCTGCTGCTCTGTGTCGGGCTGGCGGCGCTGCTCTGGGTGGCGGTGGAGATCGAGAAGTGGCTGCGCCGCCGTGGCGCGATGCAGCGGACGGCAACGGGCGGCTGATCGGTCGCTGTCAGCGGCTCAGGCGGAGTCAGACGGGCGCGGATAGATGGTGTGGTAGACCAGGCCGACCAGCACGCTGCCGCCGATGATGTTGCCGGCCAGCACCGGCAGCAGGTTGTGGAAGAAGCCGCCCCAGGTGATGACGGTCTGGGTCGCCGTGCCGCCGCCGAAGTGCTGGATCAGCATCGCCAGCGGAATGAAGTACATGTTGGCGATGCTGTGCTCGAAACCGGCGGCGACGAAGGCCGAGATCGGAAACAGGATCGCCACCGCCTTGTCGACGATGGTGCGGCCGGCCATCGCCATCCACACCGCCATGCAGACCAGCACGTTGCAGAGCATCCCCCTGAAGAAGGCGGTTGCCGGCGGCAGCAGCGTTTTGGCGGCGGCGATCTTCACCGTCTGCTCGGCGATGGCGCCCTGGTTCATCTCCGGGTGGCGTGACAGAAAGACCAGCAGCGCAAGGGCAGCGGCGCCGACGAAGTTGGCCAGACAGACCACCACCCAGTTGCGCAGCAGTTCATGGGCACTGATGCGGCCATCGGCCCAGGCCAGCACCAGCAGGTTGTTGCCGGTGAACAGCTCGGCTCCGGCCACCGTCACCAGCAGCAGCCCCAGCGAGAAGGTGACGCCACCCAGCAGTTGCCGGGCGGCAAAGCCGAGCGAGGCATCGGCGGCCACCAGCGTGTAGTAGAGCGCGCCGAGGCCGATGAAGGCCCCGGCCAGCATGCCGAGCATCCACATCGACCGCAGCGGCAGCCGGGCCTTGGCGACGCCGACGCTCTCGATGCGCTGGGCAATCTCCCGCGGCGAGAAGGCGTCGAAGCCGAAGATCTCGGACATGGCCGGGCTGAGCGATCAGGGCATCAGCAGCCGTCGCAGATGGCGGCGGTGATGCAGCGTGTCGCCGAAGCTGAACTTGTTCCACTGGGCACGGCGGAAGTGGAGTCCGGCGTTGCATTCGTGGGTGAAGCCCATGCCACCATGGAACTGGATGGCCCGGTCGGAGGCGAAGTAGAACGACTCGTTGGAGTGGACCTTGGCCATCCGCACCGCCACCTCCGACTCGCCGCCGTCATAGCCGTTGAAGAGCGAAGCGGCGTAGTAGAGGTGGGAGCGGCTGTGCTCGACCGCGATCATCGCATCGACGGTCGGGTGCTTGAGCGCCTGATAGCTGCCGATCAGCTGGCCGAACTGTTTGCGGGTCTTCAGGTAGTCGACCGTCAGCAGCAGTGCGCTGTTGGCGCCACCGGCACTCTCGGCGGTGTGCAGCAGCGCACCCAGTGCATGACACCACTTCAGTGCGGCCAGCGCATCGCCGCCGGTCAGTTGTGCATCGCTTCCCACTTCGAGGCCGTCGAGCTGCAACCGGTGGCTGCGGCGGGTCTCGTCGATCACGGTTTCACGCCGCAGGCGGCCTTGCAGTTGTGGGCCCGAGAGACAGAACAGCGCCGGGGCGCCGTCGAGTTGGCAGGCGACGATCAGCAGATCGGCCACGGCTGCATCGAGCACGAAGGTTTTGCTGCCGCTGAGCACGAAACCATTGCCGCTGCGCTGGGCGGTGGCGCGCAACTGGTCGGGCTCCCATGCGCCGTGGGGCTCGAACAGGGCCACCGAACCGATGGCCGCGCCGCTGGCGAGTTTCGGCAGCAGACGGCTCTTTTGCGCCTCGCTGCCGGCCTTGAGCAGCAGCTGCCCGGCCAGCGTGGTGGCGATGAAGGGGGTGCCGACCAGGTGTCGGCCCATCGGTTCGACCACCGATACCAGCTCTTTGGCACTGAGACCGGCGCCGCCGAACTCTTCGGGAATCATCATGCCGAGCCAGCCCAGCTCGCCGATGCTGCGCCAGCCATCGGTGGTGTAACCGCGCTCGTCGTCGAGCAGTTGGCGCACGGTGGCCATCGGGTACTGTTCGCGGAAAAAGCTGACTGCGGAGTCGGAGATCATCCCCTGCTCTTCGGTGAACTCGATCGCGCCTTCCATCTTGATCATTGTCTGTTGCTCCTGAAGCTGTTCCGTGTCACTTCGGCAGGTCGAGCACCCGCTCGCCGAGAATGTTGTGTTGCACTTCGCTGGTGCCGCCGCCGATGGTGGCCGAGTAGGCGTTCATCGCGGCACGCTGCCATTCGCCACCCTGCACCGCCTCGGGGTCGCCCATGTAGAGGTTGGCACGGCCGCCCTGCAGCTCGACGGCGAAGTAGGCGAGCCGGCGCATGAACTCCGATCCGAACAGCTTGCCCATCATCATGGTCGCGGCCGGGCGCTCCGGCGTCAGCAGCTTTTCGATCCTGGCGCGCTGGCTGGTCAGCGCGATGCTGCGCTGATCGATCAGAAAGTTGAGCAGCTTGTCCTGGACCAGCGGATCCTCCAGTGCCGGGCGGCCGTCACGCTCGATCAGCCGGCTCATCTCGATCACATCCTGGGTGGAGAAGACGGTGGACATGTTGCCGCCGGCCTGACCGCCGGCCGCGCCACGTTCGAAGGCCAGCACCGCCATCGCCACCAGCCAGCCCTTGCCTTCTTCGCCGACCAAGGTCGATTCATGGATGCGGGCATTGGTGAAGACGGTCTGATTGAAGCCGTACTCGCCGGTGATCTTTTTGATCGGGATCACCTCGATGCCGGGCGTCTGCATCGGGCAGAGAAAGAAGCTGAGGCCGGCATACTTGCTGCTGGTGTTGGGAATCGAGCGCGCCAGCAGAATCATGTGCTTGGCGTAGACCCCGAGGCTGGTCCAGATCTTGGCGCCATTGACGACGAAGTGGTCGCCATCACGTTCGGCACGGCACTGGGCGTTGCCGAGGTCGGAACCATGGTCCGGTTCCGAGAAACCCTGACACCAGATCTCCTCGGCGTTGAGAATGTTTTTGATGAACTGCTTTTTATGGGCCTCGCTGCCCAGGTGCAGAATGGTCGGGCCGGCCCACGACAGGCCGATGGCGTTGACCATGAACGGGACGTTGGCGCGGGTCATCTCCTGAGTGGCGATGTCCTGCAAGATCTGTGGCTGACCGCCGCCACCGTATTCCTTTGGCCAGGCCATGCCCAGGTAGCCGGCCTCGTACACCTTGCGCTGCCAGTCGCGCAGGTAGTCGAACTGCTGCTGAGTGTCGACCTCCATGAAGGATTGAGGGAGGATGAAATCGGGTTTGGCCGGGCGGTTGCGCTCCAGCCAGCCGGCCACCTCGCGGCGGAACTCCTGATGTGCTTTGGGTTCGGGTGTGGTCATTGATCGTTCCTCGATCGTTGTTTGAGAAGTGTTGGGGGGGTCTCCCGGCGTCAGCCGGGGTCGGTCAGGTGCCTTGCAGAAAATCGAGAATCAGCCGGTTGACCTGTTCGGGCTGCTCCTGATGCAGGAAGTGGCCGCCATCGTCGATGACACGGTTGGTCAGGCCGGCGGGGAACAGGGCGTCGATGTTCTGGCTGAACTCGGCACCGATGCAGCCATCCAGCGCGCCATGGATGTTCAGCGTCGGCACCTGGATCGGTTCACGGCCAATGCGCGCCTGCAGCGGTGCCAGCAGCGGGTCGTGCCGTTCGGGATTCATGGTGCAGCGGTAGTAGCCGAGCGCCGCTGCCAGTACGCCGGGCTGGGCCAGGGTCTGTTTCAGTGCGCGCATCTCTTCGGCCGGAAAATCCCAGCCGGGTGACCAGTCGCGCCACAGCCGTTCGATGAAGGCGAAATCTTCCAGTGGCACGGCCAGGTCGGCCAAGGCGGTCTGAAAGAAGAAGATATACCAGGAGCGCTTCTGCTGTGCCCAGTTGTTCAGTAGCGCGGTGCCCATGCCGCCGTAGGGCAGGGCGAGGGTGATCAGCTTGCTGACCTTCTCGGGCGCGAACAGCGCTGCCGCGCTGGCGGCGGTGGAGCCCCAGTCGTGGCCGATGACGACTGCCTGCTGCGCACCGAGCGCCTCGATCAGCGCCAGCACATCCTGCCCGAGTGCCGCGGTCTGGTAGTTGCCGTTGGCAGCCGCTGCGGTGGGCGCATAGCCGCGCATGAAGGGGGCGACGGCACGGTAACCGGCCTGCGCCAGTGCCGGCAACTGGTGGCGGAACGAGCGTGCGGTGTCGGGGAAGCCGTGCATGCACAGCACCAGTGGCCCTTCGCCCTGCTCCAGAAAGGTGAACTCCAGGCCGTTCGCAGTGACCTTGCCCTGTTTGAATGGTTGCATGAGCGCCTCTTGATCGTTTTTCAGTGTCAGTGTCTGGCGAAGGCTGCGTATCAGCTCGAAATCAGGGAGAGCAGTTCGCTGCGGGTGCTGGGGTTGCTCTGGAACTGCCCGAGCATCACCGAGGTCTTCATCCGCGAATTCTGCTTCTCGACGCCGCGCATCATCATGCACATGTGTTGCGCCTCGATGATCACGGCCACCCCCTGGGCCTGGGTGACCTTCTGAATGGTGTCGGCGATCTGCCGGGTCAGGTTCTCCTGCACCTGCAACCGCCGGGCGTACATGTCGACGATGCGGGCAAACTTCGACAGGCCCAGAATCTTGCCGCTGGGGATGTAGGCGACATGGCACTTGCCGATGAACGGCAGCAGGTGATGTTCGCAGAGCGAGTAGAGCTCGATGTCCTGCACCAGCACCATCTCGTTGCTTTCCGATTCAAAGATGGCGTTGTTGATGATCTGGTCGATGTCCTGGTGGTAGCCGCGGTTGAGGAAGGCAAAGGCGCGGGCGGCGCGCTCGGGGGTGTCTCTCAGTCCGTCACGGTTGAGATCCTCGCCGATGCTCTCGAGCAGCTTCTGATAGGCCTCTTTCATTGTTTTGCTCCGGAGTTCGCTGTGTGGGGCAGCGGGATGTTACGTGATCGACCACGGCTGAAAAACCCTGGGCTCACAAGGTTGGCGGCTGCTGGCGCAGCCGCAGATAGAGTGCGCCGGTGCCGCCATCACGCGGCAGTGCCGAGCAGAAGGCCAGCAGTTGCGGAAACCTTGGCAGCTCTGCGACCAACCACGACTTCAGCACCGCAGTGCCGCTGGCGGAGCCATGGCCCTTGCCATGGATGATCAGCAGTGTCCGCAGGCCCTCTTGCCAGCTCTGGTCGATGAACGCGCGCAACTCGATTTCGGCCTGCCGTTGCCGCAGACCGTGCAGGTCGAGCACGGCCTCGGTGCGGAATTTGCCCCGTTTCAGTTGCAGCAGTTGCCGCGGCTGGATGCCGGGACGCTGAAACAGCACCGGTTCTTCGCCGCTGCAGGGTCGGGGCGCCGCTTCAGCGGGCTGTCTGGCGTCCTCGTCGGATGGTGGAGATGGAGAGCGACGTGGCCTGAATTGGCCGGTTTTGCTGGGGATGGGGGCGCAGCCCGCAGCGGGAGTGCGAATCACATCAGCCGTGGCCTGCTGGAACAGTGCGCGCTCCTCGGTGGCAAGCGTTTCGCCCGGAGCAGGTGGTGTGCGGTTCTTGCGCATGGCAGACAGAAGATGAAGGTCAAACGGCACGACCCAGTCTCTGCTCCAGTCGGCAGCCAAGCCGACAATCGTGGACGAAGCGCGCGGGGTACGCTTCGTCCACGGCCCGAGGGAGAGCTTACTTCTGCTGGATCGTCTTCAGATATTCGACCAAGGTGCCGACTCTGGCTTCGGCAATGGCATGGCTCGACGAGGAGTCCTCATAGAAGTAGCGACCCCAGACCGGCATCTCCTTGGGGCCATGCACCCGGGCGATGGTGCGGTCATCCAGGGTGCCGCTCACGACCTGCTTGATCCGCTCGGTCGGGAAGGTGCCGCCATTCTTCTTGGCGATCTGCGTCAGATCGGCGGGGGTTTTCTTCATGCCCTCGGCCATGATGCCATCGCCCTTGCCGCTCTCGCCGTGGCAGGCGGCGCAGTGTTGCGTGTAGTCGGCCGGTGGTTGCTTGGCTTCTGCGTTCGCCATCGACGCAGCGCCGAGCAGGGTCAACGCGCAGAGCGTGGAGAGGGTCATCGAAGAGCGAGCGGTGAAGCGTCGACGTTGGGACATTTTTCATTCTCCTGGGTTGGGGGCTTCATCTTATTGTTTTAGCGGCACGCACAGGGTATCCGCACTTCAAGAATCGACAGCCGGAACGATACCCGATTGTGAACGTCGATGCCAGATTTTGTATGGCTATGGCGCCTTTGGCTTGCCGACTGAGTACAGAATGGGTGTGATCGCGTGGATCGAGTTGCCGAAGGGGGATGGATATGCGGCGTTTCTCAGACGCTGCCGAGAGAGCGTCTGCTGTTTTCCTGCTGCAGGGTCATTCCAGCCTGGTCATAGACAGCGGTCTGCTCTTCCCGGCCAAGGAGCAGGTTGATGAGCCGCCGGGTGCGTTCATGCCCCTGTTTGATCAGTTGACCGTTGACGCTGTTGGCATGTTGGCAGCGTCTGCTTTTATGTTTGAAGGTGCGCCACTGGATGGTCAGGGCCGGGCTCTCCTGCAGCAGCGGAGCCGATCTGATGAGCTGCTCGATCAGGGCTGGTTCGCGCGGCAGACCGGACGCGCTGAGCCAGTGCTGGAAGTCGCGATGCAGGGCATCGAGCTGTTGCAACAGCTGATGCTTGGTCGGCAGCAGGGCTGAGAGCTGCTCTGCGTCACGGTGCTCGATCAGCGCACGCTCCTGTTCAAGGGCGTCGAGCAACTGGTCGAGCAGTTGGCACTGCTGCTGCAGCCGTGCGGCGAACTGCTGTGTCTGTTCCCTATTCAGCATGGTTATTGATCGAGCATCCGTTCGAAGCTGAGCATCTTTCTGGCGGTCTGCTCAGGATTCGGTTGGTAACGGCCTTCATCGATGGCTCGACGAATCTCCGCGACCTTGCCTTCGCGCACTTCGCCTGCCGGGAGCTGCTGTTCCAGACGCTGCAGCGAGCGGCCCTGATCGCTGATCCGCACCGCTTCGCTCTGGGCCGTGCCGGATGCCTCTGCGGCGGGCCTGTTGTCAGTGCGCGACTCGGCGGGGGCGGTGCCACTCGGGCGCTCCGGGACGGGCAGCGGTGTGGGCGGCTGAGTTTTGAAGTCAATCACCATGGTGCACTCCTGTCAGAATCGGGTGGGCAAGCGGCGCTTGCCTGCATGGGCTGTATCGGCGGCTTTGCGCCACGCTTTAGGCGGCAATGTACTTTTTCGGATGGCGTTTTCACAGTCTGACCATGACCGTGCCGGCCGAATGCACGCGCGCCCGGATGATTCGCTCGCTGCGCAGGTTTCTGATGTCGATCTGCGCGCCGGCTGCGCCATCGGCGAGCGCGATGCCGCTGCTGCGCACGGTCAGGCCGTCCACTTCAGCCAGGATCACCACCTCATCTCCCCGTTTGATCAGCCGTTGTGGCTGCAGCAGGCTCTGGCGCAGCGGCTCTCCGGGGGCAATGTCGCGACGTGCCAGCTGTTCCAGTAATTGCCGCGGGTCGGTGAAGTAGCCCTGTGGCAGTGTCGAGATGTCGCTCTGCCGCAGGGTGATGGCGCTGGCATCGAGTGCGCTGCCACGCGAAATCGGGTGGGCAGCGACCACCACCGGGCGGAACTGACGCACGTTGGCGGGGATGTAGAGCGACCAGCCCTGGGTGCTGCTGTTGCAACTGGCCTTGATCGAGACTCTGCCAAGCAGCTCGCCGGTCGGCGCCTGAAATTGCAACGGGACGGCACATGCCGACAGGCGCATTCTGCGGTCGAGTGGCCCGACCGTGATCTCGAAGCGTGTTTCGGCGCTGTCGGCGCTGCCGATTCGTTGACGCAGGAATTTCTCGGCCTGGGCCGTCAGGTCGTCGACCGCCATGCTCCAGCATTTGATGCTGAGCAGGCTGCAGAAAAGAGCCAGTGTCAGGCCGAGGAGCCGGTGGTTTCCTTCCCTTTTCATGGTCATGAACTACGCTTTGAATCAATGGCGATGCAGCGCTTTGCAGTGACGAAAATCACCCTCCAGCAGCGGGTTGGGTGTCGGAATTCCGTCATTTTTTGCCGATGCCCCTGCATGAACCGGGTAATGACGATAGATAAATGCAGACTTCGTGCCGATGTTTGATCGAAAAGGTTGAACGCGGCCACAACCGCAGCGGAGGGGAACATGGCTGGAGTGTTGGACAGCGTCAACAGGCGCACGCAGCTGGTGGGCCAGAATCGTCTGGAGCTGCTGCTGTTCAGATTGGACGGCAGGCAGCTCTATGGCATCAATGTGTTCAAGGTCAGGGAGGTGCTGAACTGCCCGCCGCTGAGCTCGCTGCCCAGGAGCAACCCCTTGGTGCGCGGCGTGGCGCACATTCGCGGCAGCACCATTCCAATCATCGATCTGAGTCGGGCGATTGGCCAGCGGCCGGCGGAAGAGCTGGAGCAGAAGTTCATCATCATCACCGAGTACAACCTGAAGGTGCAGGCCTTTCTGGTCAGTGCGGTGGAGCGCATCGTCAACATGATGTGGGAGGAGGTGCATCCGCCTCCCAGCGGCGCGGGCAACCAGAACTATCTGACCGCGGTGACCGAGGTCGATCGGCAACTGGTCGAGATCATCGACGTGGAGAAGATTCTGTCGGAGGTCGCGCCACGCTCGGAAGCGATCACGCTGACCGGCATCGATGATGCGCTGATCGCCCAGGGTGGTCAGGCCCATGTGCTGGTGGTCGATGATTCGAGGATCGCGCGCAAGCAGGTGCTCAACTGCCTCGCCAGTGTCGGCATCGAGGCGACCTCGTGCCAGAACGGCAAGGAGGCGCTCGAGTTTCTGAAACGGCTGGCGGATGAAGGTCAGGAGCCGGCGCGGAAGTTTCTGATGGTGATCTCGGACATCGAGATGCCGGAGATGGATGGCTACACCCTCGCCACCGAGATTCGCGCGGATGCCCGATTGAAGGATCTGCATGTGCTGCTGCACACCTCGCTGAGCGGTGTCTTCAACAAGGCGATGGTTGAAAAAGTGGGCGCAGACAACTTCATTGCCAAGTTCCAGCCCGATGAGCTGACCCAGGCGGTGATCGATCGCCTGAAGGCGGTCCATCCTGCCGTGCACTCCACCGCGGCCTGAGCGGGGGTTGCAAGGCGTGGAGGTTGGCCAGTGGCGAGAGATGACGAGGTGAGCCTTGACGATTGAAAGCGGCGATTACCGGCTTTTTCGCGATTTCCTCGAACGCAGCTGCGGCATCGTGCTGGGCGATGGCAAGGAGTACCTGGTCAAGAGTCGCGTTGGCACGCTGATGCGCGAGCAGGGCATCGGGACGCTTGGCGAGCTGGCCAGGCGTCTTGAGTCGACCCAGCAGCGGCAGTTGCGCAAATCGGTGCTGGATGCGATGACGACCAACGAAACCATGTGGTTTCGCGATGGCTATCCGTTCGATATCTTGCGTGAACGTCTGCTGCCGGAGCTGGCCAGGTCGAAGCAGCGGGTCAGAATCTGGTCGGCGGCCTGCTCCTCGGGTCAGGAGCCCTACTCGATCGCGATGGTGGTCGAGGAGTATCTGTCATCGCAGCTCGCTGCCTTTGCCGGTGGCATCGAAATCGTCGCAACCGATCTCTCCTCGCAGGTGCTGCAGCAGGCACAGTCCGGCATCTATGCCGAGAGCGCCCTGGCGCGCGGTCTGTCGCTGGAGCGCAGAAAGCGCTTTTTCGATCCGGTCGAGGGCGGGTATCAGGTCAAGCCGGCAGTGCGCGGGCGGATCAGTTTCCGGCAGATCAACCTGCTGGAGGATTTCACCGCCCTGGGCAACTTTGATCTGATCTTCTGCCGCAATGTGTTGATCTACTTCCGAATGGAGTTGAAGCGGGAGATTCTGCGGCGGCTGCGCGGACGGCTCAAGCCGGGCGGCTCGCTGCTGCTGGGTGCCTCCGAAACCACCCTCGATCTGGGGCACTGCTACCAGATGGAGTACTGCAATCCTGGCGTGATCCATCGCGCCTGCTGAACTCTCCTTGCCGGGTCGGCCGGCAAGAAGGTGCCGTGCCGGGCATCCGGCAGGCTGGCAAGAGTTTGCCGTTCACGCCTGCATTCCACGAATTCTCTTTACAATTCTTTGTAAAACAATAACAAAATATTTTGGCATTGACTTTGCTATCTGATACCTGACGTCATCAGGAGCAGAGTCATGGCCATCAACTTCGACCGCGCGCTCGGGCTTCATCCGCAGGCCCTGCAACTGGCCGCTCGCCGTGCCGAGTTGCTGGCCAACAACATCGCCAACAGCGACACCCCGGGCTACCAGGCGCAGGACATCGACTTCAGCCGTCTGCTGGCGCAACAGGATGATGGGAGGAGGTCGACCAGCGGGCTGCTGCGTACCCGTGACACCCACCTGTCGGTGGGTGGCGCCGAAGGCTTCGACCAGCAGGTGGCCTATCGCCAGCCGCTGCAACCCTCGATCGATGGCAACAGTGTCGATCTGCAGACCGAGCAGGCCGAATTCGCCAAGAATCTGCTGCACTATCAAACCAGTCTGACGCTGCTGCGCGGACGTTTCGATGGCCTCAGCCGCGCCATCAAAGGAGAGTGAGATGTCACTGGGTCAGATCTTCGACATCGCCGGTTCGGCGATGAGCGCACAGACGGTGCGCCTCAATACCACCTCCAGCAACCTGGCCAACGCCGATTCGGCCAGCAGCAGCATCGACCGCACCTACCGTGCGCGCCATCCGGTTTTTTCGGCGGTGCAGCAGCAGGTGATGGAGCAGGGTCTGTTCGGCGAAGCAGCGGCGGCGCAGGCCGGTGTCGAGGTGGCGGGCATCGTCGAGAGTCAGGCGCCGTTGCAGCCGCGCTATCAGCCGGAACATCCGATGGCCGATCAGGATGGCTATGTCTACTACCCCAACGTCAATCCGATCGAAGAGATGGCCGACATGATTTCGGCCTCCCGCTCCTATCAGGTCAATGTCGAAATGATGAACACGGCCAAGGAGATGATCGTGCAGACCCTGAAGCTGGGCGGGTAAAGCGCCATGGTGCGTGACGGGGAACAGGGCAAACCAGTTGGAGCAGGATGATGAGCAATGTCACGGGTGTGCAGTCGGCCACCGATCTCTATGCCGAAATCAGCAAAAGGCCCGATGTCAAAAAGGCCGGCGATGACAAGAACCAGTTTCTGGAGCTGATGGTCGCCCAGTTGAAGAACCAGAGCCCGCTCGACCCGCAGAACGGTGGTGAGTTTCTGGCGCAACTGGCGCAGTTCAGCACCGTCGAGGGCATCAACACGCTCAATGAGACGGTCGCAGGCTATGGCGGCAGCATGCGCTCGTCGCAGGCGCTGCAGGCCACGGCGCTGGTGGGGCGCACGGTGCAGGTGCCGAGCAAGGTGGGTGAGCTGGGCGGCGGCAAGCCGTTGAGTGGCGAGATCGAGTTGCCGAACAACACCGACAGCCTGCTGCTCAACATCAGCACCGAGTCGGGGGCCCTGGTCAGGCAGTTTGCGCTGGGTGCGCAGAAGGCCGGGAGTCTGCCGTTCAGTTTCGACGGCACGACCGAGCTGGGCGAGCAGTTGCCGGCGGGCCGTTACCAGGTCGTTGCCACCATCCAGGGTGTGACCGGCAAGGCCGAAGAGGTGCCGGTGCTGCTCAATGCCAACGTCAACAGCGTCACGCTGGGACGTGATGGCAGCCTGATGCTGAATGTGGCCGGCGTCGGAGCGGTCTCGGCCAACGAAGTCAGAAAAGTCCAATAGCTCAACAGATTGATAAGGGGTTAGCACATGTCATTCGACACAGCCGTCTCGGGTCTGCGGGCCGCCAACACCGAACTGGGCGTTGCCGGCAACAACATCGCCAATGCCAGCACCACCGGATTCAAGGCATCGCGCGCCGAATTCGGTGACGTCTATGCGTCGGCGCTGGTCGGCTCCGGCCGTACCGCAATCGGCAACGGTGTCAACCTGAACAAGGTGTCGCAGCAGTTCTCGCAGGGCAACATCAACTTCACCAACAACAGCCTCGATCTGGCGATCAACGGTGATGGCTTCTTCATTCTGTCCAAGGATGGGTCGCGCTCCTACACCCGGGCCGGCGTGACCAGTCTGGACAAGGATGGTTATCTGGTGAACAGCACCGGCGACCGTTTCCAGGGATTCCTGGCTTCAGGCAGCGGTGCGCTGGCGGCCAATATTTCCGATTTGCGCATCCAGACCCAGGAGCTGGCACCCAAGCTGACCGCGCAGGTCAAGGCCCGGCTCAACCTCGATGCACGGGAGACGCCGCCGGAGCAGCGCAGCTACAGCGCCGCCATGAGCGGCAGCAGCATCGGCAAGGTGCAGCTCGGGACGACTTCTGCCGTGACCAACGGCTATGGCACGGGATCCTTGCAGTTGAAGAACAACGACACCGGTCAGGCAGTGAGTCTTGCCAGCAGCAGCGGGCAGAGTGCAGCGGCCATCGCGGCCGGAATCAATGCGCTGAACCACTCCGGCGTCTCGGCTTCAGCGCAGACCAGCGTCACGCTGTCGGCGATCACCGGGGTGGCCACCGGGGAGTTCTCACTGAACGGGACCGCGCTGACCGGCAACACGGTCGCGGCCTGGGTCAGTCAGATCAATGCGATGAGTGGCTTCTCGGCGGTCGACAATGGTGGCGGTTCGATGACCATCACCCAGAACAGTGGTCAGGACATCGATTTCTCGATCACCGGCACCGGCTCCGTCGCGCTGCGTGGCCCGGGTGACAGCGCTGCATCGACCCTGAATGCAGGCAATGGCTTTGCCACGGTCGGTGGCACGGTCGCGCTGACCACCAGCGAGAACTACAGCTATGTGACCGGCAGCGGTGACGGGGCGGTCTTTCCTGGTACGCCCTCGACCGGTCCGGTGATTGCCAGCAACACCTTCGACCCCTCCCAGCAGGACAGCTACAGCCACGCCACCTCGGCCACCATCTATGACAGCCTGGGCAATGCCCACACCCTGAGTCAATATTTCGTCAAGGAGTCGGTCTACAAGAGCGGCCTCGACAACGCCTGGACGCTCTACGTCAAGATCGATGGTCGCGATGTCGGTGATCCGCTGCCCAACTCGTCGCTGCCGACCCAGGCGAGTTATCGGCTGGTGTTCAATGCCGATGGCAGCCTCGACAGCGCCAACTCCGATTCGATACTGATCTCCAACTGGAGCCCGAAGGATGCCAATGGCGCCGACAATGGCGCACTGCAGGGCTCACCCGGGACCACACTGCCGCTGCCGGTGCCCTCGACCAGTTCGGCCTTCGTGGTGGAGATGGATTCCTCCACCCAGTATGGCGGTCCCTTCGCGGTCAATGCGCTGAGTCAGGATGGCTATGCATCGGGCCGGCTGAGCGGCATCGAGATCGCCACCGGCGGGCAGATCTTCTCGCGCTTCACCAACGGCCAGTCGAAAATTCTGGGGCAGGTGGCGCTGGCCAACTTCTCCAATCCGCAGGGGTTGAGCCCGACCGGCGGCACCCGCTGGGTCGAGACCTATGACTCCGGCGCGCCGGTCGTCAACACGCCGGGTTCGTCGAGTCTTGGCGTGTTGCAGTCGGGTGCACTGGAGGAGTCGAATGCCGATCTCTCCAACGAACTGGTCAGGCTGATCGTGGCCCAACGCAACTATCAGGCCAATGCCAAGACCATTCAGACCTATGACGCCGTCACCCAGTCGCTGCTCAATTTGCGATAGCGACGCGCTTGACTGAGTCGTGAAGGGGCCGTTGTCGTTGCGCAGTGGCCCCGATTTTGTCGCCATCCCCGCTTCATGCACCGGCGGCAAGCCGTTGCCGCCCTCCTCTCCATGCTCTGCCGCCCCGGCGGAAAAATCTGCACGTCGGCGTGCCGCTGCGGCGCTGTCTGCAATCTTTTTTCATAACGGATTGTTTTTGATTGGCTTTTTATGAAGGGGCTCTGTCAATAAACCGACGGATTGAGTTGGCCCGCGATCTGCATTGACAGATCAACAGCGATTCAACCGGAGCAGACAATGGACCGCGGAGTGTATGTCGCCATGAGTGGTGCCGCGCAGACCATGCGGGCGCAGACCATCCATGCCAACAACCTGGCCAACATCAACACCACTGGCTTTCGCAGCGATCTGGCGCAGGCGCGCAGCATGCCGGTGTTTGGCGAGCACCATCCGAGCCGGGTCTACGCGATGACCGAACGGCCCGGATCGGACCTCTCGTCGGGCACGCTGACGCAGACCGGCAACCCGCTCGACATCGCCGTGGCGGGTGAGGGCTGGATCGCGGTGAGTGGCCCGGATGGGCGCGAAGCCTACACCCGCGCCGGCGATCTGCGCATCGATGCACTGGGGCAGTTGACCACCGCCAGCGGTCTGCCGGTGCTCGGCAACGGCGGCGCCATCGCGGTGCCGCCGGCGCAGAAGATACAGATCGGCGCGGATGGCACCCTCTCGATCGTGCCCCAGGGCGGGGATGGACAGACGCTGACCGAGGTGGACCGGATCAAGTTGGTCAATCCGGACGCCCGGCAGTTGCGCAAGGAGCAGGATGGTCTGTTCCGGCTGGCCGCTGGCGCAGTCGCCGAGGCCGATGCCACGGTGCGGGTCGAGTCGGGCGCCATCGAGCGCAGCAATGTCAACGCGGTCGAGTCGATGAGCGAAATCATTACGCTGGCGCGGCAGTTCGAGATGCAGGTGAAGATGATGAAGACCTTTGAAGAGAACGCCGCGCAATCGACGCGGATTCTGCAGATGTAACGGGGTGGCCACGGCGCCAGAAAACTGCCGCCTCACGGGGGCGCGATTCGATCAACACGGCAAGCAGGAAAAGACGACATGAATGGTGCGCTTTGGGTCAGCAAAACCGGATTGAGTGCGCAGGACACCGCACTGCGGGTCATCTCCAACAACCTCGCCAATGTCTCGACCATGGGCTTCAAGCGCGATCGGGCGATGTTCGAGGACATGCTCTATCAGATCGACAAGCAGCCCGGCGGGCTCTCGACCCAGGAGTACCAGTTGCCCTCGGGCCTGCAACTCGGCACCGGGGTGCGCACGGCCGGCACACAGAAAGTTTTCAGCCAGGGCACGCTGCAGGTGACCGAGCAGCCGCTCGACATGGCGATCAACGGTCAGGGCTTCTTTCAGATCACCATGCCCGACGGCAGCATCAGCTACAGCCGCGACGGGCAGTTCAGCCTCAACTCCGAAGGTCAGATCGTCACCACCAACGGGCTGCCGCTGGAGCCGGCCATCACCATTCCGGAGAACACCAAGAACATCACCATCGGTCAGGATGGCGTGGTCAGCGTGCTGACCGCCGGTGCCACCTCGCCGACCGAAGTGGGCACCATTCAGCTGGCCAACTTCGTCAATCCGGCCGGACTCGAAGCGATCGGCGACAACCTGTTTCGTGAAACCACCGCCAGCGGCACGCCGCAGGTGGGCACCGCCGGACTGGATGGGCTGGGCAGTCTGAAGCAGGGCTCGCTGGAGAATTCCAACGTCAGTGTGGTCGAAGAGATGGTCAACATGATCACCACCCAGCGCGCCTACGAGATGAATTCGAAGGTGATCTCCACCGCCGACCAGATGCTGCAATACCTGGGTCAGACCCTGTAACCGGTGAAGCACGATGGTGAGAGGTATCCGCTGATGACCACTGTCGCGACCGGCCGCAAGCGAGCGCGAAACAGCCGCCGGATGAGCCTGCTGCTGCTGTCGCTGCTGAGTCTGGTCGGCTGTGACGTGCTGCCGGTCAAGCCGGATGATCCGGCCTATGCGCCGGTCTCGCCCGATCGCCTGATGCCGACCTCACAGGTGAACGGCGCCATCTATCAGGATGGCCAGATGGTGCAGCTGTTCGGCGACCGGCGGGCGCAGCGGGTCGGCGATGTGGTCACCATCCTGCTGACCGAGAACACCGCCTCGAAGAAGAGCGCCAAGACCAGCACCCAGAAGGATGAGTCGGCCACCATCGCCAATCCGTCGCTGTTTGGCCACGATGTCAGCATCCAGGGCAACGACCTGAGCGCCTCGCTCGATGCGAAGCGCAAGTTCGATGGCGAGGGCAGCTCCGACCAGAGCAACAGCCTGAGCGGCAGCATCACCGTCACCGTGGTCAATGTGCTGCCCAATGGCTTGCTGGAGGTGCGCGGCGAGAAGTGGATCTCGCTCAACCGGGGCGATGAGTATGTGCGCATCCGCGGCCTGCTGCGTTCCGAGGACATCTCCACCAGCAACACCATCCCCTCGACCAAGCTGGCCAACGCGCGCATCTCCTACGGCGGGACCGGCGAAGTGGCCGATGCCTCGGCGATGGGTTGGCTGGCGCGCTTCTTCAACAGCCCGATCTGGCCCTTCTAGCGAGAGTGAACCGATGCGATCGATTCGTCCTGGACTCCTGTGCGGACTGCTGCTGATGGCGCTGTCCAGCGTCACGCTGGCCGACCGGCTGAAGGATCTGGCCAGTGTGGCCGGTGTGCGCACCAATCAGCTGGTGGGCTACGGGCTGGTGGTCGGCCTGAATGGCACCGGCGACAAGGCACCCTTCACCGACCAGACCTTCAGCAACATGATGGCCAAGTTCGGCATCGCGCTGCCACCCGGTATCGATCCAAAGCTGAAGAACGTCGCGGCGGTGGCGATCCATGCGCAACTGCCGGCATTCGCCAAGCCGGGCCAGAGCATCGATGTGACCGTCTCCTCGATCGGCAATGCCAAGAGTCTGCGTGGCGGCAGCCTGCTGCTGGCGCCGTTGCGTGGCACCGATGGACAGATCTACGCCGTGGCGCAGGGCAATCTGGTGGTGGCTGGCTTCGATGCCAGCGGCAATGACGGTTCACGCATCACCGTCAACGTGCCGAGCACCGGCCGCATTCCCAGTGGCGCCACCGTGGAGCGGATGGTGCAGAGCAGCTTCGGACAGGGCGAGAGCGTGGTCTTCAACCTCAACCGTGCCGACTTCACCACGGCACGACGGGTCACCGAGGCGATCAACAGCTTCATGGGTCCGCGTGCCGCCACCGCAATCGACGCCTCGTCGATCCGGGTGATGGCGCCGATCGACATGGCGCAGCGGGTCGAATTCCTGTCGATGCTGGAGAACATCGAAGTCACGCCCGGCGACGCGGCCGCGCGGGTGGTGATCAACTCCCGCACCGGCACCATCATCATCGGTCAGCATGTCCAGGTGGCGCCGGCGGCGGTGACCCATGGCAGCCTGACGGTCACCATCTCGGAAAATCCGCGGGTCAGCCAGCCGGGTGCCTTTTCGCCGGGACAGACCGTGGTGGTGCCTGACAGCAAGATCGAGGTCTCCGAAGGCAATGGCCACATGTTCAAGTTCGATGCCGGCGTGTCGCTCGACACCATCGTGCGGGCGGTCAATGGTGTCGGCGCGGCGCCGAGCGACCTGATGGCGATTCTGGAGGCGCTGAAAGAGGCCGGTGCGCTGCGGGCTGAACTGGTGGTGATCTGAGGTGCGGCGACCAGCATGAAAGTCGACCAGAGCCCCCTCTACAACGATCTGGCCTCGGTGCAGCAACTGGGCCGGGGCGGTGATCCGCAGGATCCGCAGCGGCTGGCTGCGGCGGCGCGGCAGTTCGAGTCGATGTTCGTGCAGATGATGACCAAGGCGATGCGCGATGCGAACCGGGCATTGATCGGCGACAGCCCCTTCAGCAGCCACGAGAGCGAAATCTATCAGGAGATGCTCGACAACCAGTTGAGCGTGATGAACGGCAGCGGCATCGGGCTGGCCGAGGTCGTGTTGCGGCAACTGCAAGGCGGCGAGACCGGGACGCCCGAGGCGCTGGCGTCGATGGGCTACGCGGCGCCGGCGCGCAACCCGAATCTCGATCTGCGCGCAGCCCAACTGGCCATGCGCCACCGCGACCCCGTGCCACTGGAAGCCCCATCGGCGCCGCCGTTCAAAGTGCCGCGACTCGGGGTGCAGAGCCTGCTCTGGGATCAGGATGCGACCGGTTTCAGCTCGTCCGAAGCCTTTTCGCAGCAGCTCTATCCGGCGGCACGGCAGGCGGCCTCCATTCTCGGCGTCGATCCGCGGCTGCTGCTGTCGCAGGCGGCGCTCGAAACCGGCTGGGGGCAGCGGATGATCAGCGGCAGCCGGGGCGAGAACAGCTTCAACCTGTTCGGCATCAAGGCCGATGCGAGCTGGCAGGGTCCGAAGGTGTGGGTCGACACGCTGGAGTACCGCGACGGCGTGGCAGTCAGGGAGCGGGCCGCCTTTCGCGCCTATGGCTCCTATGAAGAGAGTTTTGCCGACTACGCCCGCTTCATTCGCGAGCAGCCGCGCTATCAGGAGGCGCTGCGCCAGGCCGGCACCGCGCGCGGTTACATCCAGGCGCTGCAACAGGCCGGTTATGCCACCGACCCGGACTATGCGCGCAAGGTGATGGCGATCTACCGCGGTGACTCGATCCAGCAGGCGCCGCTGGCCATGAACCAGTCCGCCGCTGGCACCACTTCCTATCAGTGAGAACCCTGAACCATGGCGGGTGATCTGCTCAACATCAGTCTTTCGGGGATTCAGGCCAACCGGCTCAACCTGTCGGTCACGGGTCAGAACATCAGCAATGCCAATGTCGAGGGTTACAGCCGGCAGGAGGCCAATCTTTCGACCCGCCCGGCGCAGCGTGATGGTTCCTTTTTCGTTGGCAGCGGGGTGACGATCGACCAGGTCCGTCGTGTTGCCGACCAGTTCCTGACCCGACAGATCATGCTCGACAGCTCGCAGAAGCAGCAGACGCAGGCGATGCAGAGCGGGCTCGATGCGCTCGACAAGATGCTGTCGAGCGAAAATTCCGGGCTGACCACCGACCTGAACCGATTCTTTCTGTCATTCCAGGCGGTGGCCCAGTCGCCATCGTCGGTGACCGCGCGTGAGGTGCTGCTGGGTGATGCGCGTGGGCTGGCGAACCGCTTTCAGACGCTGGGGGGCGACCTTGGCCAGCGCATCAAGGATGTCAATCAGCAACTCGATACCTTGAGCGGCCAGATCAACGAGTTGAGCAGTGCCATTGCCCGGCTCAACATCAACATCGCCGTGCTCTCGGGCAATGGCAGTGGCACACAGCCGAACGACATGCTCGATCAGCGCGACCAACTGCTGCGCAAACTGTCGGAGCTGGTGCAGATCAACACCATCAGCCAGAGCGATGGCTCGATCAACGTCATGCTCGACAAGGGCAGCGCACTGGTGGTGGGCGGACAGGCCAGCAGCGTCAGCAGTGGGCCTGATCCCAACGACAACGCCCGTTCACTGCTCTACCTGCAGCTGGGCACGCAGCGGCAGTCACTCAGCAGCGGCAGTCTGGGCGGGCAACTGGGCGGACTGCTCGACTACCGTGACCAGGCGCTGGCACCGACACTGACCGAACTGGGGCGCATCGGCGGCAGCATTGCGCTGCTGGTCAACCAGCAGCATCAACTGGGTGTCGACCTGGAAGGCCGGATGGGCGGGCTGTTCTTTGCCGACCCCAACAGCGCCACACTGGCCGCCCAGCGGGTGCAGCCGAACCTGAACAACCCGCCACCCAAGGATCAGGTGATGGCGGTGCAACTGCTCGACCCGGCACAGTTCAAGAGCAGCGACTACAAGCTCGACCTGATCGGCCCGGCCAACGACCAGTACACCCTGACCCGGCTGAGCGACAATGTGCAGATCTCCAGCGGCAACTTTGGCACGCTGCCGGCCAGCATCAGTGTCGATGGAGTGCAGATCGATCTGACCTCGGGCACCTTCCGTGCCGGCGACCACTACCTGATCACGCCGTTTCGCGCCGTGCCCAACTCCATGGCCATGGCGGTCTCCAGACCACAAAGCCTGGCCCTGGCGCAACCGGTGCGCGGCAGTGCAACCCTGACCAATCAGGGCAGCGGGGCGCTGACCACGGTGGAGATGACCGACCGTGGTCCCTACGACGCCAGCACCCTGGCGCTGCCGTTGCGTATCACCTTCACCAGCGGTACTGCCTACACGGTGACCGACGGCAACAGCGCCACGGTGGCGGCCGGACTGCCCTATCCCCCCAGCGGCGCCAGCGGCATGATCCCCGCGGCACTGGGACTCAAGGTGACGATGAGCGGCAGCCCGGTTGCTGGCGACAGCTTCACCGTGCAGTTCAACAGTCAGGCAGTGGGTGACAACCGCAATGCACTGGCGCTGGGTGCGCTGGGCAACCGGCCGCTGCTGGAGCAGGGCACCCTGGCACTGATCGAGAGCGACCGGGTGATGACTGGCCGCGTCGGCACCCTCGCAGCCCGTGCCAAGGTGGCGTTCGACTCCGCCGATGCCTCGCTGCGGCAGAGCCAGGCCCAGCGCGACGCGATGTCGGGCGTCAACCTCGATGAGGAGGCCGCCAAGATGATCGAATTCCAGAACAGCTACAACGCCTCGGCCCGGCTGATTCAGGTGGCCAGCGAACTGTTCGACACCCTGCTCAACTCAGTGGGCCGCTGACCGAGGAGTTGATCCGCCATGCGCATCTCGACCATGCAGTTCTACGCCCAGGCGCGCAACGCCATTCTCGATAACCAGAGCAAGCTGCTGGAGACTCATGACCAGCTGGCGACCGGCAAGCGCGTCACCCAGGCCGGCGACGACGTCGTCGCCTTCGTCGCCATCCAGCGCCTGCGGGCCGAAGAGCAGTCCACCCAGCGCTACCTCGACAACATCACCGCCGCGCGCCAGCGCATCTCTTCAGAAGACACCACGCTCGATCAGATCACCAACAGCCTGCAACGGGTGCGCGAACTGGCGATCCAGAGCGAAAGCGGCGCGCTGAACACGGCCGACCGCGCCGGCATCGCCAGCGAACTGCGGGCACTGCGCGACCAGCTTCTGGGTCAGCTCAACAGCCGCGATGGCGATGGTCACTACCTCTTCTCCGGCTATCAGGCCAACACCGCGCCCTTTGCCAGCGACGCCAGCGGTGCCTTCTCGTTTCAGGGCGACGAGGGCATTGCCGAACTGACGGTCGCTCCGGGTGTCACCATGCCGCTGGGGCATGATGGCCGCTGGCTCTTCGTTGACCTGCTGGCGCCGCGCAACGTCACGGCGACGGCGGCCGCCAGCAATACCGGAACCGTCACCACCGCGCAGCCGATCGTCACCGACCAGGCGCAGGTCGACGGCTGGGCCGGCAAGAGCCTGTCGATCGACTTCACCTCGGCCAGCCAGTTCGTCATCACCGAGCAGCCGGCCAACATTCCAGTGGCGATCCAGAAAGGAGTGCCCGCCGGCTATCTGCCCGGCACCCCGATCGACTACGTCGCCGGCATGGAGCTCGAATTCGCCGGCACCCAGATCAAATTGAGCGGCGCGCCGCAAAGCGGCGACAGGCTCACCCTGACCGTTGCCGCCGCCGGCCGGCAGGATCTGCTCACCAGCGTCGATGCCCTGGCCCGAAGCATCACCGACGCCAGTCTCAACACGGCCCAGCGCAGCGAAGCCATCGCCGATGCGATTCAGCAGATGGATGCATCGCGCGACCGCATCAGTCAGGCCCGCGCCCAGGTCGGTGCCCGGCTCAACAGCCTCGACGCGCTGGAGTCCAACCACCAGCAGAGCACCCTGCAGACCAAGGAGGTGCTCACCAACCTCGAAGACCTCGACTTCACCGAGGCGATCAGCCGCCTCAGCCAGCAGACGGCCGCGCTGCAGGCCGCACAGCAGAGCTATGCCACCCTGAGCCGCCTGTCGCTGTTCAACCTGCTCTCGTGAGCGACAGAACGGCAATGATGGGGCGTGGTGCCGATCAACTCTGCAGCCCGGTGAGCAGCGTCACCAGCTCGCCGATGGCGGTGTAGGGCTCGCGCCCGTCATGGGCTGAAAACCTGTCGGCCAGCGCTTGTGCGCGCTGCGTGGCGGTTGCCAAACGATCGCGGGTCATCGCAAACACGCTGCTCGCCCCCTTCGTAGTCGGGAAGGTACCGCTTCAAACACCGCATCACCTCGTCCCGGTGGAATTGGGGACAGACCACGGTTTTCTGGTTTCTGCTCCGCTTTGGCAGAAAACCGTGGCCGCCAATTCTCACTTCGGCAAACAGTTTTACGGTGGTGATTTGGTGGGCCTTGCAGGACTTGAACCTGCAACCGTCCATCAATCCCGGGATGGCTCAGACTGAGCCCGTTTTTCCGTTTTCCCTTTTGAGTGAGGCAGGCAATCTGTCTGATCGGTGGAAGAGGCCCTGCCGCCGCCCCGAACCGGCTACAATTTCACCCCCGCAACAGGTTCAGGATGCAGGTCAGTTGAAGCAGCAGCACAGCCCTTTGCCCGCTGCGGGTGCCGTGGAGAAGCACACGCCGATGATGCAACAGTATCTGCGGCTGAAGGTGGAGCACCCCGATGCCTTGCTGTTTTACCGCATGGGGGACTTTTACGAGCTGTTCTACGATGACGCCCGGCAGGCCGCGCAACTGCTCGGCATCACGCTGACCAGCCGCGGGCAGTCGGCCGGGGAGCCGATTCCAATGGCGGGTGTGCCGCACCATGCGGCCGAGGGTTATCTGGCCAAGCTGACCCGGCTGGGGCTGTCGGTGGCGATCTGCGAGCAGATCGGCGATCCCGCCAGCAGCAAGGGGCCGGTGGAGCGCAAGGTGGTGCGGGTGGTGACGCCCGGGACCATCAGTGATGAAGCACTGCTGGAGTCGGACCGCGAGAACCTGCTGGTGGCGATCAGCGGCGATGGCCAGCGCTTCGGCATCGCCAGCCTGGAGCTGAGCAGTGGCCGCTTTCGCCTCTGCGAGCCCGAGTCGCCGACGGCGCTGATCGAAGAGCTGGGGCGGTTGCAGCCGGCCGAGCTGCTGATCGATGAGTCGTTGAGCCTCACGTTGCCCAAGCCGTACCAGCCGCTGCTGCGGCAGCGTCCGAACTGGGAGTTCGACCATGACAGTGCCCAGGCCGCATTGACGCGCCAGTTCCGCACCCGGAGCCTGGCCGGTTTCGGCTGCGAAGGGTTGCGGCTGGCCATCGGCGCTGCCGGGGCGCTGCTGCACTATGCCCGCGCCACCCAGCGCAGCGAGCTGCCCCATCTGGAGCGGCTGGAGGTGGAGCACCGCGACGACAGCGTGCTGCTCGACAGCGCCACCCGCCGCAACCTGGAGATCGACCGCAATCTCGCCGGTGGACGCAGCAACACGCTGCTGTCGGTGCTCGACCGGACGGCGACCCCGATGGGCAGCCGGCTGCTGAGCCGCTGGCTGCATCGGCCACTGCGGGATCAGCAGCAGTTGGGCCATCGCCATCTCGCCATCGAGCAGTTGATCGATGGGCGCCGGCATGAAGAGATCCATGCCCTGCTGCGCCGGGTGGATGATCTGGAGCGGATTCTGGGCCGGGTGGCATTGCGTTCGGCGCGCCCACGGGATCTGACCCGGTTGGGGCAGGCGTTGCGGCTGCTGCCGGATCTGCATCGGCTGCTGCATGGCGTCGACGCGCCGCGGCTGCTGGCGCTCGATGCGGCGGTCGGGCTGTTCCCTGAACTGGTCGAACTGCTGGAGGCGGCGCTGCTGCCGGAGCCGCCGGTGCTGCTGCGCGATGGCGGCGTCATTGCTCCCGGCTTCAGCGCCGAGCTCGATCAGTTGCGCGCCATGGGTCAGGATGCCGGCGCCTTTTTGATGCAGATCGAACTGCGCGAGCGGGAGCGCACCGGGCTCTCCAGCCTCAAGGTGCGCTACAACCGGGTGCATGGCTACTACATCGAGATCAGCCGCAGTCAGGCCGATCTGGCGCCGCCGGAGTATCAGCGCCGGCAGAGCGTCAAGCATGCCGAGCGCTTCATGATTCCGGAGCTGAAGCAGTTCGAGGAGCAGGCGCTCAGCAGCCAGAGCCGGGCGCTGGCGCTGGAGAAAATGCTTTACGAAGGGCTGCTCGACAGCCTCAACCTTTCCTTGGGTCCGCTTCGGGCCAGCGCCGAGGCGCTGGCGGAGCTCGACCTGCTGGCCAACCTGGCCGAGCGCGCCCACACGCTCGGCTATCAGCGGCCGCAATTCTGCGCGCAGCCGCGCATCGAGATCCGTCAGGGGCGCCACCCGGTGGTGGAGCAGGTCAGCAGTGACCCCTTCATCGCCAACGACCTCGAACTCGACGACCAGCGGCGGATGCTGATCATCACCGGCCCCAACATGGGCGGCAAGTCGACCTACATGCGGCAGAACGCGCTGATTGCGCTGCTGGCCTACAGCGGCAGCTTCGTGCCGGCGCGCAGCGCGATTCTGGGGCCGATCGACCGCATCTTCACCCGCATCGGTTCGGCCGACGACCTGGCCGGCGGGCGCTCGACCTTCATGGTGGAGATGAGTGAGACCGCCAACATCCTGCACCATGCCACCGCCAACAGCCTGGTGCTGATGGATGAGATCGGCCGTGGCACCAGCACCTTCGACGGTCTGGCGCTCGCCTGGGCCAGCGCCCGCCATCTGGCCGAACGGGCCGGCGCCCTGACCCTGTTCGCCACCCACTACTTCGAGCTGACGGCGCTGGCCGAGCAGTTGCCGGCGGTGGCCAACGTGCATCTGGCCGCCACCGAATATGGCGAGCGGATCGTCTTTCTGCATGGCGTGCGCGAGGGGGCGGCCAGCCAGAGCTACGGCATCCATGTCGCCCGGCTGGCCGGCCTGCCGGGTGCGGTGATCACCGACGCCGAGGCCCGGCTGATGCAGCTCGAGGCGCTGTCGCGCGGGGCGCAGGTGGCCTCGGCCGAACCACCGCTGCAGGGTGACCTCTTCGCGCCGGTCGATCTGGCCCACAGCGTGCTCAAGCGGTTGCAGGCGGTCGATCCCGACCGGATGACGCCACGGCAGGCGCTGGAGTGGCTCTATCAGCTCAAGGCGCTGACCGAGACATCGCGCTGATCACCGCGACAGAACTGCCCGCAGGGTCAACTTCTGCTAGAATTTTGCCCCCATCGAGGCCGCATTGGCTGTTCATCCACCTTTTCATCCCAGCGTCAGGGAGATATGCATGACATTCGTGGTCACTGAGAACTGCATCAAATGCAAGTACACCGATTGCGTCGAGGTTTGCCCGGTGGACTGCTTCTACGAAGGCCCCAACTTTCTGGTGATCCACCCTGACGAGTGCATCGATTGCGGTCTGTGCGAGCCCGAATGTCCGGTGGAGGCGATCTTTGACGAAGACGAGCTGCCGGCCGGGCAGGAGGAGTTCGTCGAGATCAATGCCCGTCTGGCCGAGAGCTGGCCCAACATCACCCACAAAAAGGATGCGCCGGCCGACGCCGACGACTGGAAAGGGGTCACCGGCAAGCGCAAGTACCTCGAAGAGTAGCGCCTTGCACTGCGCAGTGTCGCGGCTGATTCCGACGTGAACCTCGGGGTCGGCCGCCTTCTTTGCTATCATGCCGCACCACCCTCTGCCGAAGCCCCGCCATGCACCCGATGCTGACCATTGCCCAGCGCGCCGCGCGCCGGGCCGGCGAAAAGATCGCCTACTCCATTGACCGCCTCAGCCAGATCAAGGTCGAGGAGAAGGGGCGTCATGACTATGTCTCCGAGATCGACAAGGCCGCCGAGGCGCTGATCATCGAGACGCTGCAACGCAGCTATCCGGAGCATGGCATTCTGGGCGAGGAGAGCGGGCTGATCGAGGGGCGCGGTGCCGGCCGCGACTACCTGTGGGTGATCGACCCGCTCGATGGCACCACCAATTTTCTGCATGGCGTGCCGCACTGCGCAGTCTCGATCGGATTGCGCCATCGCGGCCAGCTCGACCAGGCGATCGTGCTCGACCCCTTCCGGCAGGAGGAGTTCACGGCCAGCCGCGGCGCCGGCGCCCAGCTCAATGGACGGCGGATACGGGTCAGCGACCGCAAGAGTTTTCCGGGCTCCCTGCTGGCCACCGGCTTTCCGTTCAAGCCGGTCACCGCGCAGACGCAGGGCAAGGTGAGCCACTATTTTCGCACGCTGGAGCAGTTGGCCGGCGTCACGTCCGGCATCCGCCGCGCCGGTTCGGCCGCGCTCGATCTGGCCTATGTGGCCGCTGGCCGCTATGACGGCTACTGGGAGCTCGATCTGCAAGCCTGGGATCTGGCCGCCGGTGCGCTGCTGGTACAGGAGGCGGGCGGACTGGTCAGCGACCATGCCGGCGGACAGAACTTTCTCGACGGTGGCGACATCGTCGCGGCCGCGCCGCGCTGCCACAAGGTGCTGCTCGACATGATCCGCCATGGCGGTGGCGAAAAGAGCTGACGGGTCGCAACCGGTGGCGAAGCGAAGGAGCGCCCTGCTCAGTGCCGCCGAGTGTCACGAACTCTTTCGCCGCCTGCAGGCGGCCAACCCCAAGCCGACCACCGAGCTGCACTACCGCAACCCGTTCGAGCTGCTGATTGCGGTGATGCTCTCGGCCCAGGCGACCGATGTCAGCGTCAACCGGGTCACCCCGGCGCTGTTCGCCGCCGCGCCCACCGCGCAGGAGATGGCCCGGCTTGGCAGCGAGGCGATCAAGGGCCATATCCGCACCCTCGGCCTCTTCAACAGCAAGGCCGAACACATCAGCGCCACCTGCAGGCTGCTGGTCGAGCGCCATGGCGGCGAGGTGCCCGATTCGCGCGCGGCACTGGAGGCACTGCCCGGCGTCGGCCGCAAGACTGCGAACGTGGTGCTCAACACCGCCTTCGGCGAGCCGGTGATTGCGGTCGACACCCACCTGTTTCGCGTCGCCAACCGCACCGGTCTGGCGCCGGGCAAGAGTGTCCAGCAGGTCGAGCAGGGATTGATGAAGCGGGTGCCCAAGCCGTTTCTGCACGACGCCCACCACTGGCTGATCCTGCATGGACGCTACCTCTGCACCGCCCGCAAGCCGCACTGCGACCGCTGTCCGCTGGCCGACCTCTGCCGCTTCGAGGACAAGCGGCTTGGCCCCCCATCCGATCGGCCTGAGACCACTCAACCCAACCCTGAGGAGCATCCATGAGCGACGCCGTGTTCATTCGTGAAGGCGAATTTTTCCATCCGCAACCCAATGCCGGCAGTCCGTGGGGTCCCGCTACCCTGCATGGCGCAGCGCCGGCCGGGCTGATTGGCCACGCGCTGGAGCAGCTGCTGCCTTCGCCCGAGATGCAGCTGGCCCGGATGACCATCGACCTGTTCCGTCCGGTGCCGATGGCGCCGCTGCGGTTGAGTTCCGAGGTGGTGCGCGCCGGCCGCAAGATCCATGTGGTCCAGGTCTCGCTGTGGGCCGATGCAGTCGAGGTCTGCCGTGCCAGCGGCGTCATGCTGCGTCGCACGCCGATCGATCTGCCAGCCAACCTGTTGCCGGCAGCCGACAAGCCCGCCGGCCCCGAGGGTCTGGCCATCACCGGCATCCGCGATGCGGCGGCCGGAGAGTCAGCCTTTGCGCTGCTGCCCGGCTTTCATACTGCGATCGAGGTCAAGCGGGTCAGCGGCGGCAAGGGGCAGGGTGCCGGCTGCGCCTGGTTGCGCATCCCGATCCCGCTGATCGATGGGCTCGAAACCACTCCGCTGATGCGGGTGACCGCGCTCTCCGATCTCGGCAACGGCATCGGTCAGTTGCAGGCCGAGGATGTGGGCTTCATCAACACCGACATCAGCCTCAACCTGCACCGTCTGCCGCAAGGGGAGTGGATCTGCATCGATGCCCGCACATTGGCGCAGCCTTGCGGCATCGGCATGGTCGAGACCGTGCTGTACGACCACTTGGGGCCAATCGGCCGGGTGACCCAGGCCAATCTGGCCAATCCGCTCTACCGTGGTTGAGTCCGTGGGCAACCCGCAGGCACCGGGGGCGACGATGTATGTCGTGCTGTTCCGCGCAAAAATCCGGGCACTCGATGATGACTACCTGCAGACCGCGGCGCGAATGCGCGAGCTGGCCCTGCAGCAGTTTGGCTGTCTCGAGTTTCAGTCGATGACGCAAGGGGAGGAGGAGGTCGCCATCTCCTGGTGGCCCAGCGAGGCGGCGATCCTGGCGTGGAAGCAGCACCCCGAGCATCTGCTGGCGCAGCGCGCCGGCCGTGAGCGCTGGTATTGCGCCTACTCGGTGCAGGTAGCGGCCGTGGTGCGCGACTATCAGGTGGTCTGCTGAGGGCTGGATCATGGCTGCATGGCCATTGGCCGGTGCAACCGAAGCCCCTCATGCAGTTGCTCGATCCGAACTCACTGTCCAGAGCGTGAATGAGCGGCCATGCTGTCCTGGCGCGCTCGCCAGCGGCGCAGAGCGGCATGGAGGTCGTCGAACTCCGGGGTCAAAGCGATGCCCTCGATCGGTCGGCGGATCGCCTTGATGCCATGGCCGCCGGCCCAGAGTTCGACCTCGGTGGGCAGCTGCTGGCGCAGGTCACGCAGCCCCTGCTGTGCCAGTGCCGGCAGGTAGGCCGAACTGAACGAGAGGCAGACCACATCGATCCGTTCGAGCCGTGCGGCGCGGGCGATCTCGCTGACTGGCGTCTGCGCTCCGAGCTGGATCGGGCAGGCCTCTTCCAGCGCCAGCAGGGCTTCCACCATCAACAGTCCCAGGGTGTGCTCCTCGCCGGCGAGGGTGGTGAGCAGCACTCTCGGGCGGCCTTGTGGCTGCGACAGATTGGCCAGCGCGCTGTGAAACAGCTTTTCAAGATTCTGCGAGAACAGATGCTCCTCGAACACGCCGATCTCCCGGTTTGACCAGGCGGCACCGACGTGGGTGATCAAAGGAGCAGCAATGTCCTGGACAAAACGGGCGAGTCCATGGCGGTTGACTTCGCGTTGCAGGTCACGTTGCAAGGCATCGCTGTCGTGCAGGCGCACCCGTTGCAGCCACTCATCGAGCGGTTGCTGCGTGCTCTGCATGGCGGAAGGCGCTGCGGTGCCGAGCAGTGCCGACAACGCTTCTTCATCGAGTTTCAGCAGTTTTCCCGGCCGATGGCCCTGGTCTAGCAGTCGCTTGAGCTGCGTCAGCCGCCGCACCTGCTGCAGCGAATAGCTGCGTTCGCCGTTCGCATCCCGTTCGGGTGTCGGAAAGCCGTAGCGGCGCTCCCACACCCGCAGGGTGTCCTTGGACAGGCCCGTTTCGCGCTCCACTGAAGAGATGGGCAGGCCGGGCACTGAATCATCTGGCTGCATTTTTTGATTTGTCCATGTCAAAGCGTTGACAGATTGGCATTTGACGGCTAGTTTAGCGCTAAAGATCAGTTTTGACCAAGACAAATTGACGTGTTTGACCTTGTGTGAAGGTGACACGACTGGCAATCGCAGCGCTGGAGGCAGCAAAGATGATGCAGGTGGCAGTGATTGGTTCCGGAATCTCCGGACTGGCGACAGCCTGGCTGTTGAGTCGTCGGCACCGGGTCACGCTGTTCGAAGCGGAGCAGCGGCTGGGCGGCCACACCCATACCGTCGACCTGACGCTCGATGGCCAGACCTTTGCGGTGGACACCGGCTTTCTGGTGTTCAACCACCGCACCTATCCGCAGTTGACGCAGTTGTTCCGCCAGTTGGGGGTCGAGACGGTCGCCAGCGAGATGTCATTCAGTTTTCGGATGGATGAGCCGGAACTGGAGTGGGCCGGCAGCAGCCTGGATACCCTGTTCGGGCAGCGTGCCAACCTGGTGCGCCCGCCTTTCTGGCAGATGCTCGGCGAGATGCTGCGTTTCAATCGCAGCGCGGCCCGTGACCTGCCGATGCATGGTGACCTGACGCTCGGTGACTATCTCCGGCTGCGTGGCTATGGCAGACCCTTCATCGACTGGTATCTGCTGCCGATGGCGGCGGCCATCTGGTCGGCGCCGACGGCCCGCATCCTGGAGTTTTCGCTCTCATCCTTCGTGGCCTTCTGCAACAACCATGGCCTGTTGCAGATCTTCGATCGGCCGCGCTGGTACACGGTCAAGGGCGGAGGGCGCGAATATGTGCAGCGGCTGGCGGCGGGAATCGATCAGATTCGCCTTGGCCAGCCGGTCGATTCACTGCGTCGCCGTGGCGGACTCATCGAGTTGGGCAGTGGTGACTTTCAGGGTCGATACGACCAGGTGGTGCTGGCCTGCCACAGCGATCAATCGGCGCTGCTGCTGGAGCGGGATTTTCCGCAGCGGGCGCAGTGGCTGCGACACATTCCCTATCAGCACAATCAGGTGGTGCTGCACAGTGACCCGCGGGTGCTGCCACGCCGCCGCAAGCTCTGGTCGGCCTGGAACTATCAGGCGGTTTCATCAGCAGCTGGTGCGGTGCAGTCTGGCACTGGCCGGGCGGTGGCAGTGCACTACCTGATCAATCGGTTGCAGCCGCTGCCGACCACGACACCGGTGATCGTCTCGCTCAACCCGGTGGAGCCGATCGACCCCGGCCTGGTGCATCGCCGGTTCGACTACAGCCATCCGCTCTTTTCGTTCGACAGTGCAAAGGTGCAGCAGCAGATCACGGCGAGCAATGGCGAGCAGGGCATCTGGCTGGCGGGTGCCTGGCTCGGTCATGGGTTCCATGAGGATGGTCTGGCTTCGGCGCTGCGGGTGGCACGGGCACTCGATGTCGTCTCGCCGTGGGAGGGTCTGGCCGATGCTGCCTGAGATGGCACAGATCGGTTTTGGTGGTCTGCGCCATCTGCGGCTGAAGCCAGTGGTGAACCGCTTCAGCTATCCGCTCTTTTTCGTGCGGTTGCCGATGCATGAGCTGACCGGGGTGGCAGTGCCCGGCTTCTCGATCGACCGCTTCAACCTGCTCAGTTTCCATCATCGCGATCATGGCGAGGGTGGCGATGCACTGCGCTGGGTGCGCGACCTGCTTCAGGCGCAGGGTCTGGTGGCTGATGGCGCCATCTGGTTGACCACCTTTCCCCGTGTACTGGGCTATGTCTTCAAGCCGGTCAGCTTCTGGCATTGCCACCGTGCCGACGGCCAACTGGTGGCAGTGCTGGCCGAGGTCAACAACACCTTCGGTGAGCGGCATGTCTATCTGCTGCGCGCTGGAGAGCCAGCCGGGGCATTCGAAGCGCAAAAGGTGTTTCACGTCTCGCCGTTCTTTGGGCGGCAGGGTCGCTATCGCTTCGGTTTTCATGTCGAGGCCGGTCGATTCTGCGCGCGGATCGACTATGACGATGGCGATGGCCTGGCCCTCGCGACCCGCTGGTGGGGCAAGCTGGAACCCCTGACTGCCCGCAGTGGCCGTCGCGCCTTCTGGCGCTATCCGCTGATGACCTTGGCGGTGATCGTGCGCATTCATCTGCAGGCAGTGCGACTGTTGCGCAAGCGGGTGCGACTCTTTCCGAAACCTGTTCCCTCTCCCATCGAGGTCACCGAATGAGCAGCGTCGATCTGACTGCCGGTCTGCAACACAACAAGAGCCCATGGTATGCCTTGCCGGTCGTCAGGCGGCTGCATGGCATCGAAGGCGGGGTCATTCGCCTGGAACTGCCCAACGGGCGCACGGTGCGTCTCGGCCAGGGGGGAGTGGAAGTCTCACTGCGGCTGCGGCGCTGGAGCCTGCTGCGGGGCATTCTCACCAGTGGCGACATCGGCTTTGCCCAGGGCTATATCGATGGCGGGTGGGACACCGCCGATCTGACCGCGCTGCTCACCCTGTTGGCGCGCAACCGGACGGCGCTCGGCCATCTGATCCATGGTCAATGGCTGGGACGGTTGCAGCACCGCCTGCGCCATCTGCGCAACGCCAACAGCTTGAAGGGGTCGCGGCGCAACATTGCATTCCACTACGACCTTGGCAATGCGTTCTATGCGCTCTGGCTCGATCGGACGATGACCTACTCCAGTGCCCGCTTCGACGGTGACTGGAGCCTCGATCTGGGTGAAGCCCAGCAGCGCAAGTATCAGCGGGTGCTGGAGCTGCTCGATCTGCCCAGCGGACAGTCGCTGCTGGAGATCGGTTGCGGCTGGGGTGGCTTTGCCGAACAGGCGGCAGGCAGTGCCGGTCATCGGGTGCGCGGCCTCACGCTGTCGCGCCAGCAACTGGAGTATGCCAGTGCGCGGATCGATGCAGCCGGTCTGGCCGGTCAGTGCGGTTTTGCGTTGCAGGATTACCGTGATGAGCAGGGCCAGTACGATGGCATCGTCTCGATCGAGATGTTCGAGGCGGTCGGCGAGGCCTATTGGAATGACTACTTCGCCGCCGTCAGGCGGGCCCTCCGGCCGGGAGGAAGGGCGGTGGTGCAGAGCATTCTGATCGACGATGCGCTGTTCGAGCGCTATCGCAACGGTACCGATTTCATTCAGCAACAGATCTTTCCGGGTGGCATGTTGCCTTCGGCCGAACGCTTCCGGGCGGTGGCGGCCGAAAATGGTCTGGTCGTCACCCATCAGGAGCATTTCGGCCTCGACTACGCCGAGACGCTGAACCGCTGGGAAAGAAACTTCATCGCCCGCCAGGACGAGGTGCGTGCACTCGGTTTCGATGCGCGCTTCATGCGCCTTTGGCACTTCTATCTGGCCTACTGCCAGGCTGGCTTCAACAGTGGTTCGACCGATGTCGCGCAGTTCGTGCTCCAGCCGGCGCTCTAGCGCCGCACTGCTGCTGTGGCTGACGGTGGTGGCGCTGCCCGTCGTCGCGATGGCGCCATTGCCGGAATTGCCTTTCGTGCCACGGCAGGTTGGTGCCGGCAACCTGCGCCATTTCGGTATCCAGCTGTATGAGGCCCGGCTGTGGAATGGCGATGGCCTCTGGAAACCGGACGCACCCTATGCGCTGGAACTGATCTATGCCCGGTCGTTCACCGCCGAGGCCATTGCCGAGCGCAGCATTGTCGAGATCCGTCGTCAGGGGATCGACGATGCCCTGTTGCTGGCGAACTGGCAAACCCGGTTGCGGGCGCTCTTTCCGGATGTTGCCGCCGGCGACCGGCTGCTCGGTCTGCGTCAACCCGGGGCGGGTGCCACCTTCTATCTGGGTGAGCGTCAGATCGGCCGCATCGATGATGAACAACTGGCCGCTGCCTTTTTCGCCATCTGGGTCGGCGAACAGAGCAGCGCGCCCGGATTGCGCAGACGACTGCTCGGCCTGCCATGACCACGCCGCTGCTGCCATCCCGCCAGCTCATCGCCTACGGCGCCCTGGGTCTGCCGCTGGCCTTTGCCGCCTTGCCGCTCTATGTCCATCTGGTGCCTTTCTATGCCGAGAGCATCCCTCTTGCGCTGCTCGGCATCCTGCTGCTGGCGCTGCGCTTCTTCGATGCGGTGATCGATCCGCTGCTCGGCGTGCTGCTCGATCGGTTTCCCCATCCACGCGGGTTGATAGCGCTCTCTCTGCCGCTATTGGGTGTGGGCTGGATGGGGCTCTTTGTCCCGCAGCGACCCTGGCCACCGATACCCTGGTTGCTGACGATGCTGACGCTGACCACGGTCGGTTACAGTCTGGCCACCGTGGTGCACAACGCCTGGGCCGCGCGGCTGTGTGCAACTGCCGCAGAACGGGCCCGACTGTTCGCATCCCGCGAGGCATTCGGTCTGGCCGGTGTGGTGCTGGCCGCCAGCCTGCCGACCCTGCTGGCACCGACCCTCTCCACGGGGCTGACGCGGACAGGCCCCTGGTTTCTGCTGTTGCTGATCGCTCTGGGTGGCGTGACCCTGCTCGGGACCCAGCGGACCGTCCTGCGCGTGGAGCCGTTCGCCCGCACCCAGTGGCTGCGCCCCTTTGCCCAACCACTCTTCAGGCGGTTCGCACCCGGTTACCTGCTGAGCGCCGTGGCCAGTGCGCTGCCGGCCTCGCTGGTGTTCTTCTTCATCGATGACGTGCTGCGGATGGGTGCCTGGGCAGGGCTGTTTCTTGCCCTCTATTTCATTGCCGGCGCGGCCGGACTGCCATTGTGGATGAGGCTGGTACATCGGATCGGCCTCTTCGATGCCTGGCTGCTGTCGATGGTGCTGGCCATTTTCACCTTTGCCTCGGCCTTCACGCTGGGTGCCGGTGATGGGCTGGGCTATGCCCTCATCTGCGTCGCCTCCGGCGTGGCACTGGGGGCCGATCTGGCGCTGCCCTCTGCACTGGTGGCCGAGATGGTCGATGTCGATCAGGGCAGTCAACCCGGCCTCTACTACGGTCTGATGAGCTTTCTGGCGAAGCTGGCACTGGCCCTGGCGGCCGGCCTGGCGTTGCCGCTGCTCGATCTGTGGGGCTACCAGCCGGGCGGTGAGCAGTTGTGGCCGCTCTCGTTTGCCTATGCGCTGCTGCCCTGTCTGCTGAAGCTGGCCGCCCTGGCCTGGTTCCGGCCGCTGCGTCGCTTTTTCGCCACTGGAGGTGTCACATGCTGAAAAGATCGCTGATTGCACTCTGCACCTTGCTGGGGTTGAGCGGTTGCGCCGGGGTCACGCCCGAGAGCTACCGCGGTCAGACACCACCACTCGATCTGGCCCGATATTTCGATGGACCACTCACCGGCTGGGGCTACTTTGCCGACCGCTCTGGCGAGGTGACCCGCCGCTTCACGGTGCGCATGACCGGCGTCTGGCAGGGTGATCAGGGCCGGCTTACCGAAGATTTTTCCTGGTCGGATGGCACCCGCTCACAGCGCATCTGGCACATCACCCGGCAGGGCCCGAACCATTACAGGGGCCGGGCGGATGATGTCAAGGGTGAAGCCGCCGGCGTTGCCGAGGGCAACGCGTTGCAGTGGCGCTACACCCTGCTGCTGCCGGTCGATGACAAGGTGTATGAGGTGCAGTTCGATGACTGGATGTACCTGATCGACGACGAGGTGCTGCTGAACCGGTCGCAGATGCGCAAGTTCGGCATCCGCCTCGGTGAAGTGTTCATCGCCTTCAGGAGGGGAGCATGAGTCTGAATCGCCCCTGTGTCGATTGGGCCGGCCAGCGGATCTGGGTGATCGGCGCCAGCTCCGGCATTGGTGCCGCGTTGAGTCGCCGACTGGTGGAGCTCGGGGCACGGGTGGCGGTCAGCAGCCGCAATGGCGCGGCATTGGCCGCGCTGGGGGCCTGCCATGTCGAGGTGGTCGACATCACCGACCGCGCCGCGCTCCGTCACGCCTTCGACGCGGTTCGTACGGCACTCGCAGAGATCGATCTGGTGGTGGTGAGTGCCGGCACCCATCAGCCGATGCATGCCTGGGAGCTGGATGCCGAGGCCGCCGAGGCGCTGGTGCAGGTCAATCTGATCGGGGTCATCAATGTCGTGGCCCTGCTAGCCCCGTACTTCGTCGAGCGCGGCTGTGGCGGCATTGCGCTGATCGGCAGTGTCGCCGGTTATGGCGGCCTGCCCACGGCATTGGTCTATGGCGCCACCAAGGCGGCGCTGATCAACTTCGCCCAGACGCTCCATCTCGATCTCGCGCCGCGTGGTGTGGCGGTCTATCTGATCAACCCCGGATTCGTCAGCACCCCGCTCACGGCCAGGAACCCTTTCCAGATGCCGGCGTTGATCAGTGCCGAGGCGGCGGCGCGGGCCATCGTGGCTGGAATCACGGCTGGCAGGTTCGAGATTCACTTTCCGCGACGCTTCACCTGGGTCATGAAAGTGTTGAACTGGCTGCCTTACCGGCTCTACTTCGCGCTGATTCGTCGGGTCACCGGGCTGTGAACAGCGATGCCCTGGTCGACTATTTCGAACGGCTCTCCCCAGCGACGCTGGATCAGCTCGATCGCTTCTATGCGCAAGCGGCCTGGTTCAAGGATCCTTTCCACGAGGTCGAGGGCATCGAGGCCATTGGTGCCATCCTGCGACACACTTTCGACCGGCTGCCGGGCGCCCGGTTTCGGGTGACACGGCAGTTCAGCGCCAGCGATGGCGATCTCATGCTGCTGTGGGAGCTGGATTTCGTCATGCCGATCACCAGTGCGCCCACCACCATCGTTGGTGCCACCCATTTTGCGTTCGATGCCGTCGGCAAGGTGATTCGCCACCGCGACTACTGGGATGCCGCCGAGGAGCTCTATGGCCGCCTGCCGCTGCTGAAGTGGCTGATGCGCGGTCTGGCCCGCCGGGCAGCCGCGCCGGTTCCGTCAGCGCGAAGCACAGCAGAGTGAGCGAACGGCCTGATCCGTATCCGATCACTTAACCGGCCTTGCGGTCGGGCAGGGTGGAGGTTCAGCGATGGGCTGCGCCGGGTTCGTTCGCGGTGGGTGGTGTCGGGTAGCTTGGCACCGCCGGCTCGCCCTTCAGGCCCAGACGCCGCTTGGCGGTCTCCCTGGCACCGGTTGCAGGAAGATGTTCGCCGGCCTGCGCCAGTCCCGTGCGCGGCATGTTGCCATAGATGCACTCATGGTGACCTGCGGGCACGAGGTAGGTCTCATGCCAGATGCCGACGCTGCCATCCGCACCGACGGCCTGGTTGAAGCGCTTCCAGGCGTCGAGGTGGGTCATGGCGGGATCGCGTGCAAAGCGTTCGAGCTGTTCGAACGAGCGCCAGTACTGAACGAGCATGACGCCCCGCCAATACAGGCAGGGCTGCGCATGCAGCAGACCCAGATCGGGTCTTTGGAGCAGTTGCTTCACCATCGGACCCATGGCCCGCGCCACCGGCAGCCATTTGTGGATGGCGCGCAATCTGTTCACGCGCATGCCGATCAGAAAGATGACGAAATCGCCTTCGATCCGGGCGATGTGGCGGCCATGATGAATCGGGCTCATGGGGCTGCTCCTGGGGTGAGACTCTCCGTCGAGCTGGCCTGACACGCCGCGCAGGCATGGCAGAAGCGTGAGAAGGCATTCCTGCGCCTGTTGCACTTGACGCAGTGTGGACAGAAATCGATCTCGCTGTTTTTCAGGTCGACTGTGCGCTCGCAACCAGGACAGACACCCTCGGCCATTCTGGCCAGCGCGGTGTCGTAGCTCAGTGCCTGTCGGCGCACCGGATCAGACCGCGCCGGTCGCTGCATCAACCAAAGCGATGTTGGCCTCGTGTGAGCGCAGCATCTGCTCCAGATCGCTTCTGAGCCCGGCATCGCGCAGTCGCGGCATCATTTCGCACAGTTTGCGCACCACCCAGCGCTGGCCGCGGTTGATGAAGGTGACGCGTGCGTCCAGCTCGGCAATGGCCGCCGCCTTGTCGTAAAAGGCGCCGACCTTCGGCGACGGCGCCGCATTCAGTGAACGCAGATGGCCGAGCAGCATGGCGCACCAGTGTGCCTCGTCCTGCTGGATGTCGCGCAGCAGCGCGCCAACTGGCGTGTCGCCGGCCAGTTGTGCGCTCTCCAGGGTGATGCGGGCGCCGGCACGTTCGGCTTCGAGCAGCTCGTTGAGGAAGGCCACCAGTTCATCCCTGCCGACATAGCCCATGTAGCTGTCGTCGGCTTCGTGCATCAGACAGGCGGGCGAGCTCGGTTCCGGGGTCGGTTCGTCATCGGTCGGTGCAGTCATGGTGCAAGGCTCCCTGGATGAGTGGTCCGATTGAAGGCCGCAGGTCACCCTTCCGATTGGCCGGTCAGCAGTGGCCAGGCGGCCAGCAGATAGACCAGCATCGACCAGAGGGTCAGCAGCGCGGCCAGATAGATGGCGATGAAGCCGGGAATGCGCAACCAGGCGCTGCCGGCGCTCGGTTCGAGCAGCAGGATCGAGATGGCCACCATCTGCAGCACGGTCTTCACCTTGCCGACATAGGAGACGGCGACGCTGGCACGCTTGCCCAGCTCGGCCATCCATTCACGCAGTGCCGAGACGGCGATCTCCCGGCCCACGATGATGGCGGCCGGAATGGCGAAGGCAGCGGTGGGATAGCGGGTCACCAGCAGCACCATCGCGATGCCGACCATCAGCTTGTCGGCGACCGGGTCGAGAAAGGCGCCGAACAGGGTGGCCTGGTCGAGCTGGCGCGCCAGATGGCCATCGAGCCAGTCGGTGATGCTGGCGACGATGAAGATGACCCCGGCCGCGAGGAAGCGCCACTCGACCGGCAGGTAGAAGACCAGCACGAAGACCGGAATCAGCACCACCCGAAAGGCGGTCAGCAGGTTGGGGACATTCCATTGCAGGTGGTGGCTGGCCACGGGATCGGACATGGAAAGAGTTCCGTCAGGCCCGCCGCAGGGCGTTGCGGACAGGCCTGCGGGCGGGGGTTGATGGTTGATGTCTGGGCCGGTCTGGCGCTGGCGAGTCAGTCTAGCACAGCGTCATGCCGGCGCTGCTGCATCGTCGTGAGCCATGGAGAACGCAGAGGGGCCGTTTATTTGGCAGGTTTGTTGCTATGAGATGCGACATCCATCGAGGTCGGATGCCACCTCGATGGCCGGCACTCTGTTGTCTCATTCATTCACCAAGGAGCCCACCATGGCCTATCTCGCACCCGCTGAATTCGTCACCAAGATGGTCGACGCCGGGGAATCCAAACTGCTGATGTCGACCCGCGATACCCTGATTCGTGCCTACATGGCCGGCGCCATCCTGGCGCTGGCCGCCGCCTTTGCGGTGACGGTCACGGTCAACACCGGCAATGCACTGGTCGGCGCGCTGCTGTTCCCGGTCGGCTTCTGCATGCTCTACCTGCTCGGATTCGATCTGCTCACTGGCGTCTTCACGCTGGCGCCGCTGGCGGTGATGGACAAGCGGCCAGGCGCCACCTGGGGCGGCGTGATGCGCAACTGGACCCTGGTGTTCCTTGGCAATTTCGCCGGTGCGCTGACGGTGGCGCTGTTCATGGCGATCATCGTCACCTTCGGCTTCACCGAGGCGCCCAACGCGGTGGGTCAGAAACTGGGCGTGATTGGTGAGAGCCGCACGGTCGGTTACGCTGCCCACGGTGCCGCCGGCATGCTGACCCTGTTCATCCGCGCGGTGATGTGCAACTGGATGGTCTCCACCGGTGTGGTGGCGGCCATCATGTCGACCTCGGTGTCGGGAAAGGTGATCGCGATGTGGATGCCGATCCTGGTCTTCTTTTACATGGGCTTCGAGCACTCGATCGTGAACATGTTCCTGTTTCCGTCGGGCTTGATGCTGGGCGGCAACTTCACGCTGATGGACTACTTCATCTGGAACGAGATCCCGACCGTGGTCGGCAATCTGGTCGGCGGATTGACCTTTGTTGGTGCAACGCTCTATTCGACGCATTACAAGACCGCTCCAAAACGCACCGTCGCGGGGCGTTGATCGAGCAGGCTTCGGCACTGAACCTGTTGCGTGGCGAGCATGTCCAGTCAACTGAGGATCAGTGCCGGCCAGTACAGCAGCGCCGGGCGCAAGCCAGTCAATCAGGATTTTCACGGCCTGTGCATTCCGCGCGAGCCGCTGCTCAGTGCCAAGGGCATCGCCGTCGCGCTGGCCGATGGCATCAGCAGCAGTGAGGCCGGCCAGATCGCCAGCGAGGCGGCGGTCAAGAGCTTTCTCGCCGACTACTACTGCACGACTGAGGCGTGGTCGGTCAAGCGTTCGGCCCAGCGGGTGCTGGCGGCCACCAATGCCTGGCTCCATGCGCACACGCAGCGCGGCCAGGGGCGCTTCGACAAGGAGCGTGGCCATGTCTGTACTTTCAGTGCGCTGGTTCTGCGCTCGACCACGGCGCACCTGTTTCACGTCGGCGACACGCGCATCCACCGCCTGCACGGCCAGGCACTGGAGCAGTTGACGACTGATCATCGGGTCGTGGTCGCGCCGGACGAGAGCTATCTGAGCCGTGCCCTCGGCATCTGGCAGCAGATCGATCTCGACTACCAGGCACTGCCGCTCGAAGTCGGCGACACCTTTGTGCTGACCAGCGATGGTGTTCATGAGCAGATGGATGGCGCTTTCGTGGCCGCCACCGTGGCGCGGCTGCATGATGATCTCGATCTGGCTGCCCGCACCATTGTCGAGGAGGCGCTGCGGCGCGGCAGCGGTGACAACCTGACCGTGCAGATCGTGCGGGTCGATGCGCTGCCGGACCCGGAAGCCGCCGAATTGCCGCAGTTGGCCGCCGGCCTGCGGCCGCCGCCATTGCCGGAACCGGGCGCGCTGCTGGATGGCTACCGCATCGTTCGCGAGCTGCATGCCAGCCACCGCAGCCACCTCTACCTGGTGCAGGACGAGGAGAGCGGTGAGCGGCTGGTGATGAAAGTCCCCTCCATCGACATGCGCGAGGACGCCGCCTACCTGGAGCGCTTTCTGCTCGAGGAGTGGGTGGCGCGGCGCCTCCACAGTCCCCACGTGTTGCGCGCGGCGGCGCAGCGGCGCCAGCGCAGCGCGCTCTATGTGACGCTGGAGTACCTCGAAGGGCAGACACTGGCGCAATGGATGGCCGATCATCCGACTCCGGATCTGGAGACGGTGCGTGGCATGGTCGAGCAGATCGCCCGGGGATTGCAGGCCTTTCATCGCATGGAGATGGTGCATCAGGATCTGCGGCCGGAAAATGTCATGATCGACCGCGAGGGCACGCTGAAGATCATCGACTTCGGCGCCACCCGCGTCGCCAGTGTCATGGAGCTGCTGCCCGAGCAGCGACAGCATGAGATGCTCGGCACACTGCAATACAGCGCGCCGGAGTACCTGCTCGCCGAAGGGGCATCGAACCGCGCCGATCTCTTTTCACTGGGCGTGATCGCCTACCAGATGCTCAGTGGCCGCCTGCCCTATGGCATTCAGGTCGCGCGGCTGCGCCGCCACGCCGAGCTGCGCAAGCTGCGCTATGTGCCGCTCTACGAACTCGACCGGCGCATTCCGCTGTGGGTCGACGGTGCGCTGCGCAAGGCCGTGCATCCGGATCCGCGGCAGCGCTACGAAGAGGTGTCCGAATTCGTCTGGGATCTGCGTCACCCGAACCCCGCATTCCTGGGCCGGCATCGGCCGCCGCTGATCGAACGCAACCCGCTCGCATTCTGGAAAGGGGTTTCACTGCTGCTGCTGGTGCTGCTGCTGGTGCTGCTTGCCACTCATCCGGCGCTGCGCTGACCAGGGGTGATTTCCGCGCCTGAACCGAGGCGCGCAGCGCCTCGCGTCAGAGCCGGTACCAGACGCATGATCGAAGGTGCGGTTCAGTCCGTTGATGCGGTATTGCCGGAAGGGCTGCTGCTTCAGTGGGTGTCGAGCTTCTTTCATGAGCTGCGTTTTCTGCGGGTTCAGGAGCCCGACATGATGGGTAAAGTGCGGGGGCGGTCATCGCGCGCTGGCCATCCACGCAATCAAAAAACCGCGTTGAGCAGCGCGCGCCCACACGGGCGCAGTCATTCTGATCCAGTGTTTCGGTTCTGTTCTTAACGGCAATCATCACTATAAGATATTGTTTTTAAATGATTTTTATCTATCTCGGCCATGGTGTCATCTGTTTTTAAGACATTGAAAAATTGGATGGATAAGATTTCGAAATCGATGCGAAAAGAGGGGTTCGAGGCGGCGACAGGGGGGAGTCGAGCAGACGAGAGCAAATTCAATGTGATAAGGTTTTAAAAAAGAAGGCCTCGGTGGTTTCTTTTTCTGTAGACCAATCGGTGGAGGAAGTGCCTGCGCGCAGCGCCAATCACAGGAGTACCAATCGATGCCAAATCCACAAGATTTTGTCGTCAATGATTGCGCCTTGGTGCCTCTGGCCACCGGCGTGCGCGCGCAAAACCTGCCCGGTTTGCGCGACGGCCTGCTCGCCGTGCCGGCCGACAGCGTTTACTACCACTTCTGGGGCGGCCTGCTGCGCGCCCGCTTCGACGACCCCGAGTTCAGCAACGACTTTGCCGTGTGGGTGCGCCACGCTTTGCACGACCTGCCGCTGGCCGAGCGACTGGCGGTGATCGACCCGGCCGATTTCGCCGACGCCGAGGCGCTGCGCCAGGAGGTGCTGGAAGTGGTCGAGCAGCGCCTGGACGAGATCGAGGCGCCGGCCTGGGCGCCGCGCGACCGGCAGTTCCACTTCCTGCGTGGGCAGCTGGTGGTGTTTGACACCGGCCGGCGCATCCGCGATCCGCGCGAGCTGGTGGAACTGCTGCCGCAGTTGTCGCCGGGCAGCGTGTTCTATCACTTGATCGACGCCCGTCGCCGCGAACCGCCGGGGCAGGACGACTTCCATACCTGGCTGGCCGCGCGCGACGACGGCCACGAGGGCCTGATCGCGCGCCTGGGGCAGATCGATCCCTACTTCGTGTCGCTGCCCGAACTGCGCGCCCAGTACGCCGCCGTGATCGAAAGCCACTTCGCGGGGGTGCCGGCATGAACGCGCTGCTCGAAGCCTACGCCGAGGTGGCTGGTGCCGACGCCGTGCAGCATCTGGTGCAACTGGCCGCGCCGCTGCGCGGCATGAAGGTGGTGCATGTCAACTCCACCCGGGCCGGCGGCGGTGTGGCGGAGATTCTGCACAAGCTGGTGCCGCTGATGCAGGCGCTGGAGCTCGACACGCGCTGGGAGGTGATCAGCGGCGACGGGCCGTTCTACCAGTGCACCAAGGCCATGCACAACGGCCTGCAGGGCCAGCCGGCGCCGCTGTCGGATGTGCTGCTGCAGGCCTACGAGGAGGCCAACGCCCGCGCCGCCGAGACGCTGGCACCGGTGCTGCGCGAGGCCGACGTGGTGTTCATCCACGACCCGCAGCCGGCGGCGCTGATCCGCCACCTGCCGCAGCGGCGCGGCAAATGGGTGTGGCGCTGCCACATCGACGCCAGCCGCCCGCAGCGCGGCGTGTGGCGCTACCTGCGCGGCCACGTGGCCACGTACGACGCCAGCGTGTTCTCGCTGGCCGATTTTGCCCAGCGCCTGCCGCATCCGGTCTACCTGATCCCGCCCAGCATCGATCCGCTGGCCGAGAAGAACAGCCCGCTGCCGGCCTGGCAGGTGCTGGAGACCTGCCGGCGCTTCGACATCGACCCCGACCGGCCGCTGATGCTGCAGGTGTCGCGCTTCGACCGCTTCAAGGACCCGCTCGGCGTGATCGCCGCCTACCGCCTGGCGCGCGGCTTCATCCCCGGCCTGCAACTGGTGCTGGCCGGCGGCGGCGCCAACGACGACCCCGAGGGTGAAGCGGTGCTCGCCGAGGTGCGCGCCGCCGCCGAGGGTGATGGGGACCTCAAGGTGCTGCTGCTGCCGTCGGATGCACACACCACCATCAACGCACTGCAGCAGGCGGCGCCGTTCGTGTTGCAGAAGTCGCTGCGCGAGGGCTTCGGGTTGACGGTGACCGAGGCGATGTGGAAGGGTAAACCCGTGATCGGCGGCGACACCGGCGGCATCCGCCTGCAGGTGGTCAACCACCACACCGGCTTTCTGGTGAGCACGCCCGAGGGCGCCGCGCTGCGCGTGCGCTACCTGCGCCAGCACGCGGAGCTGCGCGAACAGATGGGCGCCAAGGCGCGCGAGTTCGTGCGCCAGAACTTTCTCCTGACGCGCCAGGCGCGCGACTACCTCACGCTGATGACCGGCCTCATGCACCCCGGAGAAGAACGTATTGCGCTTGCCTGATTCCCCCCTGTTGCAGGACTTCTGGTCCGCCCTGGCGACCGCTCCCACGGCCGCCCTGCTGCTCGACTACGACGGCACGCTGGCGCCGTTTCACATCGACCCCGCCGAGGCCCGTCCCTATCCCGGCGTCGAGGGCCTGCTCGATCGCATCGGCCGGCTGTCGAACGACCGGCTGGTGATCGTCTCCGGGCGGGCGCTCGACGATCTGTGCCCGTTGCTGCGCTTGGACACCCGGCCGGAGTTCTGGGGCTGCCACGGCCGCGAACGGCGCCTGCCCGACGGCCGCCACAGTTTCACGCCGTTATCCGACACGGCTCAGCAGGCGCTGGCCGAGGCCGAAAGCTGGACCGCCACGGTGACGGCGCTCGGCGGGCGCGTCGAGCGCAAGCCGGGCTCGCTGGCGTTTCACTGGCGCGGTCTCGCACCGGGGCACCAGCGCGGGCTGGCGCGCGATCTCGAAAAGCGCTTCGCGACGCTGGCGCAGGCCGGCGCGCTGCTGTGGCACGCCTTCGACGGCGGCATCGAGCTGCGCGCCCCCGGCTGCGACAAGGGCGAGGCGGTGCAGCAGGTGCTGGACGAGTTGGGTCGGGACACCTGTGTGGCCTATCTGGGCGACGACCACACCGACGAGGACGCCTTCCGCGCGCTCGCCGGACGTGGCCTGCGCGTGTTGGTGCGGCCCAAGTGGCGCGCCACGGCGGCCGATCTGTGGCTGCGCCCACCGGAGGGGTTGTGCGCCTTTCTCGGTCAGTGGGCCGACATCCGGGAGCGAGTCCAATGAGTTTGCGCGATATCGATTGGACCGGCTGGCTGCACCTTTCCGTATTCGGCAACACGCTGGCCGCCTGGGGCATCGGGCTGGGGTTGATGCTGCTGGTCGGCAGTCTGCTGCCGCTGCTGAAATGCCAGCTCGGCCGGCGCCTGGGGCGGTTGGCCGAGCGCGACGGGGCGCAGCTGAGCCGCTACGCGGCCGAGATCGTCGCCGGTACCCGACGCAGCGTGCTGTGGCTGGTGGCGCTGTTCGTCGGCGCCCGCGCCGTTACGCTGCCGCCCAAGATCGACGCGGCGCTGGCCAGCCTCACCGCGGCGGCGCTGCTGGTGCAGGCGGCGCTGTGGGCACAGCGGGCGCTCAACGTGTGGCTCGCGCAGCGGCTCGAACGCGCGCGGGCCACCGATGCCGCCGGCGCCACCACGCTGGGCCTGCTCGGCCTCGTGTGCCGCGTCGCGCTGTGGGCGGTGGCGCTGCTGATGATCCTCGACAACCTTGGCTTCAACATCACCACGCTGGTGGCGAGTCTGGGCATCGGCGGCGTGGCGGTGGCGCTGGCGGTGCAGAACATCCTGGGTGACCTGTTCGCGTCGCTGTCGATCGCGCTCGACAAGCCGTTCGTGATCGGCGACTTCATCGTCGTGGACGGCATCGCCGGCACGGTCGAGTACGTGGGCCTGAAAACCACGCGCGTGCGCAGCCTGGAGGGCCAGCAGGTGGTGTTTGCCAACGCCGGCCTGTTGGGAAGCCGCATCCACAACTACAAGCGCCTGTACGAGCGGCGCGTGCTGTTCGGCTTCGGCGTGCTCTACAGCACCCCGCCGGACACGCTGGCGGCGATCCCCGGCTGGGTGCGCGAGATCATCGAGGGGCTGGACGGCACACGCTTCGACCGCGCGCACTTCAAGGGCTTCGGCGACTCGTCGCTCGATTTCGAAGTGGTCTACTTCGTGCTCGATCCGGCGTACAACCGCTACATGGATATCCAGCAGGCGATCAATCTCGCGCTGGTGCGCCGCTGCGCCGCCGAAGGCGTCGATTTCGCCTTCCCGACCCGCACGCTGCACGTGGAGACGCTGCCGCCCCTCGCATCGGCTGCGGCGCATGGCTGAGCGCGACACGCCACCGCGGCTGCTGGTGGTCTCCAACCGCCTGCCGTTCGTGCTGTCGCGCACCGCCGATGGCGGGCTCGTCAGCCGCCCCGGCAGCGGTGGTCTGGTCACCGCGCTGCTGCCGGTGCTGCGCGATCGCGGCGGGGTGTGGATCGGCTGGCCCGGCATCGCCGATCACGATCCTGACGTCGACACCGCCCTGGAGGCGGCCACCGCCAAGGCCGGCTATCAGCTGGCGCCGGTGGCGCTTGGCGTGGACGAGGTGGCAGGCTTCTACTACGGCTTTTCGAACGAGGTGCTGTGGCCGCTGTTCCACGACCTGCAGTCGCTGTGCAACTTCGACCCCGCCTACTGGCGCAGCTACGGCGAGGTCAACCACAAGTACGCGCGGGTGGTGCAGGCGCACGCCCGCGCCGATGACTTCGTGTGGGTGCACGACTACCAGTTGCTGTTGCTGGCGAGCGAACTGCGCCGCGCCGGCAGCCGGGCACGGCTGGGGTTCTTTCTGCACATCCCGTTCCCGCCGCTCGACATTTATCTGAAGCTGCCGTGGCGTTTCACGCTGCTGCGGGCGCTGCTGGATTTCGACCTGATCGGCTTTCAGACCCTGCGCGACCAGCGCAACTTCCTGCAGTGCGTGCGCACCCTGCTGCCGGCGGCACGGGTCATGCAGCGCGGGCGGCGGGTACGCATCGACGGTCGCGAAGTGCGCGTCGGCAGTTTCCCGATCGGCATCGACACCGGTGCCTTCAAGCGCCAGGCCAGTTCGCCGGCGGTGATCGCCGCCGCCGAGGCGCTGCGCGCGGAACTGCCCAATCGCGAGCTGATCCTGGGCGTCGATCGACTGGACTACACCAAGGGTATCCCGCTGCGGCTGGAAGCGTTTCGCACGGCGCTGCGCAGACACCCCGACCTGCAGGAGCGGGTGACGCTGATCCAGGTGGTGGTGCCGAGCCGCGACGACATCCCGCAGTACCGGGACCTCAAGACCCGCATCGAGCAACTGGTCGGCGAGATCAACGGCGAGTTCACCCGCCCCGGCGGCTGGGTGCCTATCCACTACGTGTACCGCGCGCTCGACCGCCTGGACCTGGTCGCCTACTACCGCGCCGCGCACATCGCGCTGGTCACGCCGCTCAAGGACGGCATGAACCTGGTGGCGAAGGAGTTCTGCGCCTGCTCGGTGGGCGGCGACGGCGTGCTGATCCTGTCCGAGTTTGCCGGCGCTGCCGCGCAGATGCAGCACGGCGCGCTGCTGGTGAACCCCTACGACGTCGAGGGCACCGCCGACGCCATCCACCAGGCCTGCGAGCTGCCGCAGTCCGAACGGCGCCGACGCATGACGGCGCTGCGCCGCGCGGTGCGCCGCCAGGACGTGTTCGGCTGGGTGAACGATTTTCTTGAAGCCGCCATCGCGCGTGACCTCGATGCCTTTCCGCTGCCGGAGGACTACCGGCCGAGCGCCGAGGCTGAGCAGGCGTACTGGGACACCGAGTTGGCCTGAAGATGACGGGTCTTGGCGTGCCCGCCACGTATACCGGCCGATCCGTCACTCCTGGGCAGAAGCCGGTTCTTGTCGATCCTGCATCCGCTGCGTCGGTCGCTGTTTGCACCTGACATCGTGGTCGTCGCTGCCGGCCCCGATCTGCCAGATCCACGTCTGTGCATCGATGACGGCCCAACTGATGCGTGGCAAGAGCGTCTCGCATCTGTGAGAGGAGTCGTCGAGAAGCTTTTCTGTGTCACCTGATGCTGATCGAATGCAACCCGCGCGCGTTCTGGAGAGTGGTCTCCCTGTTTCTGCGATGCTTTTTGTCAGCCACGCAGTATCTGTACCGGTTAGAGGTGATTTTCCTGCTTGAACAGGCGCGCAGCGCCTCGCGTCAGAGCCGGTGCAGGGCGTTGAAGATGCGTTCGGCCAGCGGGCGGTTGATGCCCGGCACCTGGGTCAATTCGGCGATGCCGGCCCGCTCCAGCCCCTGGATGCCGCCGAAGTGGCGCAGCAGTTCGCGCCGGCGCTTCGGGCCGATCCCTTCGATCAGCTCCAGCGGTGAGCTGTTCTGGTCGCGTTTGCGGCGCTGGCGATGGCCGGTGATGGCAAAGCGGTGCGCCTCGTCACGGATCTGCTGCAACAGGTGCAGTGCCGGATCGTGTGCCGGCAACGTCCGCTCACTGCCATCGTCGAACAGCAGGGTCTCCAGACCCGGCTTGCGGCTCGTCCCCTTGGCGATGCCCAGCAGCATGACGCCGGTGATGCCGAGGGCCGCGAGCACCTCGCGGGCCTGACGCAACTGTCCCTTGCCGCCATCGATCAGCAGCAGGTCGGGCAGTGGCTCCTCACCCCGTTTGAGTCGGACATAGCGGCGCGTCAGTGCCTGCTGCATGGCGGCGTAGTCGTCGCCGGGGGTGATGTCGCTGATGTTGAAGCGGCGGTAGTCGCTCTTGAGCGCGCCCTGGCTGGTGAAGAGCACGCAGGAGGCGACGGTCTGTTCGCCGGAGGTGTGGCTGATGTCGAAGCATTCGATGCGCTGTGGTGTCTGAGTCAGTCCAAGCGATTCGCGCAGTGCCTCGAACCGCTGCGCCATCTTCAGCCGGTTGGCCAGATGGGCGGTCAGTTGCTGGCGGGCATTCTCCAGTGCGAGGTCGATCCAGCGTGCGCGCTGCCCGCGCGTGCCGCTTCTGAGCGTGACGGCATGGCCGGCGGCGCTGCTCAGCACTTCGGTCAGGCAGGCCTGGTCGTCCGGTGCGTCGCTGAGCAGCAGTTGCGGCGGAATCGCTCTGCCGGCGTTGTCATCGAGGTAGAACTGCGGAATGAAGGCGCTGAGCAGCTCGGCCGGGGTCGACACCAGCGCCGCGCGTGGAAAGTAACTCTGGCTGCCCAGCAGTTGGCCATTGCGAATCGACAGCAGGGTGACGCAGGCGCCACCCGGCTGCAGATGGGCGGCCAGCACATCGGCATCGCCACCGTCGCCGACCACCACCTGTTGTGCCTGCATCCGTTTCAGTTGGGCGATCTGGTCGCGCAGCCGTGCCGCGCGCTCGTAGTCGAGCGCCGTGGCCGCCTGCTCCATGCGGTTGGCCAGTGTGTCGATCAGGTCGCTGCTGCGCCCTTGCAGAAACAGCAGTGCATCGGCCATGTCCTGTTGATACGCTTCACTGTCGATCAGGCCGACGCAGGGCGCGCTGCAGCGGCCGATCTGGTACTGCAGGCAGGGGCGGGAGCGGTTGCGAAAGATGCTCTCCTCGCACTGCCGGATCCGGAACATCTTCTGCAGCAGGCCGAGGCTCTCACGCACCGCGGCGGCACTGGGGTAGGGGCCGAAGTAGCGCGAATCGGTTTTGCGGGCGCCGCGATAGAAGCTGAGGCGCGGGAATGCCGTGTCGCCGGAGAGTCGGATGAAGGGGTAGGATTTGCCATCGCGCAATTCGATGTTGTAGGGCGGATGGTGGGCCTTGATCAGGTTCTGCTCGAGCAGCAGCGCCTCGGTCTCGCTGGGGGTGAGGGTGATGTCGAGGTCGGCGATGCGCCCGACCATCGCCATGGTTTTGCCATCGAGCGGACGACCGCGAAAGTAGCTGCGCACCCGGTTGCGCAGGTTCTTCGCCTTGCCGACATAGAGCAGCCTGCTCTCGGCATCGAACATGCGGTAGACGCCGGGGCGGGCCGGCAGTTGTGCCAGCTTGGCATCGATGAGGGCAGAGACCACCATCGGCTGCAAATCGTTCATCGGCGATCCTGGAGGTAAAACGGCGCCAGGCGGTTGCCGCGGTTCACGCGTCGATCAGTCCCCAGCGCAGTGCCAGATGGGTCAGCGCGACATCGCTGTCGATGCCCAGTTTCTCGAAGATGTTGTAGCGGTGGCTGTTGACCGTCTTGGGGCTCAGGTGCAGCTTTGCGGAGATCTCCGCCACCTTCTGGCAGTGGATGATCATCAGCGCGATCTGCATTTCCCGTTCAGAGAGCAGATCAAACGGTGAGGTGTCGGCATCGCCGCTGAACCGTTTCAGCGCCAGCTCCTGAGCAATCTTGACGCTGATGTAGCGCTGGCCGCTGTGCACCTTGCGGATGGCGTTCAGCATCTCGTCGAGGTTCGAATCCTTGGTGATGTAGCCCATCGCGCCAGCCTGCAACAGCCGGTTGGGGAAGGGGTCGTCATCATAGGCGGTCAGTGCGATCACCCGGGTCTCGGGCTGGTGGCGCAGGATGCGTCGGGTGGCCTCGACGCCGCCGATACCGGGCATGCGCACATCCATCAGCACCACATCGGGTTGCAGCAACGATGATTTCTGCACCGCTTCTTCGCCATTGGCGGCCTGCCCCACCACCTGCACGCCGGAGATGCTGTCGAGCATGCAGGTCAGCGCGGTGCGCACCAGCTCGTGGTCATCGACGATCAGCAATTTGATCAAGTCTGCACCTCAGGGAGAGCGAGGCCGGCATCCCGGTCGGCACGGACAAACTGGCTGACTACAGGACCTCGACCTCGATCGCCTGCAACCCCTTGTCGCCGTCGGCGATGTTGAATTCGACCCGCTGCGCTTCGCGCAGGGCGCGGTGACCGGTGCCGCGAATCGAGCGAAAGTGCACGAAGACATCGCCGCCGCTGTCACGGCTGATGAAGCCGAACCCCTTGCTGGCATTGAACCACTTGACCGCACCCTGCTCACGCTCGCCGATCGGAATCGGTGCCGCCTCGGGGCGGCTGCGGCTTCGGTGTGGTGACGCAGTGCCCGAACGCTGCGGTGCTGCCTGACTGGCGATCCTGGCGCCGAGCAGCACGCCGACCACGCCACAGAGGATGAAGGCCGCAATGCCCATCGCCTCGGGCAGCGGTTCGCTGATCCGCGCCACCGCGATCAGATAGATCAGTCCAACCGGGACACTGGCCAACAGGGAGAGGGCCGAGGCCCGGGCCACATTCTTGAAAGCTGTCATGCGAATCTCGATTTTCGATGGTTTGGTGTGGGTGAAAAATAAAAAGTTCAGAATCAAAAGGTTGAACATTCTGACTGAAGCGCGCAGGGCGCCACGCAGAAGGTTCTTCCCGTCTCATTCTAAGAAAAAACGGTGGTGTCACGAAAGGGCATCGTTCAACCCGCCGCTCCGAGTGCGCTCACCTGTGCATGCTGCGCCTGCAGTTTCTCGCGGGCAGCGAGCAGTTCTGTCCGGCGGTCCCGCTCCCGGGTCACCACCGCTTCCGGTGCACGGGCGACGAAATCGGCGTTGTCGAGTTTGGTGGCGATGCGTCCCAGTTCATGGTCGATCTTCTCCAGCTCACGCTCCAGTCGGGCCCGTTCGGCGGCCACATCGATCAGATCGGCCATCGGCACCAGAATCTCCAGTTCGCCGACCAGTTGGATGGCGCTGGGCGGTGCGGTGAGCGAGGGCGGCAGCCAGAAGATCGACTCGGCCCGCACCAGGGCCTCGATGGCGGCTCTGGCGCTCTCCAGCCGTTGCCGGTCCTGTGTCGAGCCCCGGTTCAGCAGGATCGGCAGCCGTTTGCCGGGCGGGATGTTCATCTCGCCACGGATGTTGCGCACCGCCATCACCACCGCTTGCAGCCACGCCATGTCCGCCTCGGCGACCGCGTCGATGCGCGCTGCATCGGGCGCGGGATAAGGGGCCGTCATGACGGTCGCCCCGCTGCGGCCGGCCAGCGGCGCGACGCTCTGCCACAGCGCTTCGGTGATGAAGGGCATGAAGGGGTGCAGCAGCCGCAGCGCGGTTTCCAGCACCCGCACCAGCGTGCGGCGGGTGCCGCGCAGCACGGCCGCATCGGCCCCGGCATCCTGCAGCGTGGTCTTGGCCAGTTCCAGATACCAGTCGCAGTACTCGCCCCAGACGAATTCATAGGCGGCGCTCGCCGCCAGATCGAAGCGGTAGCCGTCGAGCTGCTCGCGCACCGTGGCCTCAGTGCGCTGCAGCCGTGAGATGATCCAGCGCTCGGCCAAGCCGAGGCTGACCGGTGCATCATTGAGTCCGGTGTCCTGTCCCTCGCAGTTCATCAGCACGAAGCGGGCGGCATTCCACAGCTTGTTGCAGAAGTTGCGGTAGCCTTCGATGCGGCCGAGGTCGAACTTGATGTCGCGGCCGGTGGAGGCGAGCGAGCAGAAGGTGTAGCGCAGGGCGTCGGTGCCGAACGCTGGAATTCCATCGGGAAACTGGCGTCGCGTCGCCTGTTCGATCTTCTGGGCCATCTGCGGCTGCATCAGGCCGCTGGTGCGCTTGGCGATGAGCTCCGGCAGGGTGATGCCGTCGATGAGATCGATCGGGTCGAGCACGTTGCCCTTGGACTTGGACATCTTCTGGCCTTCGGCGTCGCGCACCAGGCCGTGGATGTAGACCTCGCGGAACGGCACCTCGCCAGTGAATTTGAGCCCCATCATGATCATGCGGGCGACCCAGAAGAAGATGATGTCGAAGCCGGTCACCAGCACCGAGGTGGGATAGAAGGTGCCGAGCTCCGGCGTCTGTTCGGGCCAGCCCAGCGTCGAGAAGGGCCACAGCGCCGAGGAGAACCAGGTGTCGAGTACATCCTCGTCCTGGCGCAGCACCTGCTCGGGCGCGATGCCGTGGCGGGCGCGCACCTCGGCTTCCGAATGGCCGACATAGACCGCGCCGCTCTCGTCATACCAGGCCGGGATGCGGTGGCCCCACCAGATCTGCCGGCTGATGCACCAGTCCTGGATGTTCTCCAGCCACTGGAAGTAGGTCCTGGCCCAGTTCTCGGGCACGAAGCGGATGCGACCTTCTGCAACGGCCGCGATCGCCGGGCGCGTGATGGCGGCGCGTCCGCCGGGGCGGCCGTCAGGCTGGGTGTCGCGGGTGAGATCCACGTACCACTGGTCGGTCAGATAGGGCTCGATCACGGCGCCGGTGCGATCGCCGCGCGGCACCATCAGCCGGTGCGGCTTGACCGCTTCCAGCAGCCCTTCGGCCTCGAGGTCTGCGACGATGCGGGCGCGGGCCTCGAAGCGGTCGAGGCCCTGATAGGCGGCCGGCGCTGCGTCGTTGATGCGGGCATCGATGGTGAAGATGTTGATCAGCGGCAGGTTGTGCCGGCTGCCGACGGCGTGGTCGTTGAAGTCGTGCGCCGGGGTGATCTTGACGCAACCGGTGCCGAAGGCCGGGTCGACGTACTCATCGGCGATGATCGGGATCAGCCGGCCGGTCAGCGGCAGCAGCACCTGCTGGCCGATCAGGTGGCGGTAGCGTTCATCTTCTGGATGCACCGCGACGGCGGTGTCGCCGAGCAGGGTCTCCGGGCGGGTGGTGGCGACGATCAGCCATTCCGGCGTCGGCTGGCCGGCGGCATCGGCGATCGGGTAGCGGATGTGCCACAGCGAGCCCTCTTCCTCCTCGCTCACCACCTCCAGATCCGAGATGGCGGTGTGCAGCACCGGATCCCAGTTCACCAGTCGCTGGCCGCGATAGATCAGCCCCTCTTCGTACAGGCGCACGAACACCTCGGTCACCGCCGCCGACAGCCCCGCGTCCATGGTGAAGCGCTCGCGCGACCAATCGGCCGAGGCGCCCATGCGGCGCAACTGCCGCGAGATGGTGTTGCCCGACTCGGCTTTCCACTGCCAGACCCGCTCCAGAAAAGCCTCACGGCCGAGGTCGTGGCGCGACAGGCCCTGGGCGGCGAGCTGACGTTCGACCACCATTTGCGTCGCGATGCCGGCGTGGTCGGTGCCCGGCTGCCACAGTGTCGGCGCGCCGCGCATGCGGTGGTAACGCGTCAGCACGTCCATCAGCGTGTCCTGGAAGGCGTGGCCCATGTGCAGCGTGCCGGTGACGTTGGGCGGCGGGATCATGATGCAGTAGGGCGGCTCGCCGCTCTGCGCCGGATCGGGGCGGAAATGGTCGCCCGCCTCCCAGCGGGCGTACCACTGCTGCTCCAGTTGTGCCGGCTGATAGCTTTTGTCCAGAGTCGTGGTCATGGTGGCTCGTTGGGTTCGATCGGCAACGGGTTCCGGCACGGAACAGCGCGCATCGGGCGATCGGTGGACCGGGCAGTTTAGTGAGCTGCCGCTGGCTTGTGAAGCGTGCTGTCTGTGTCTGAAAAGAGCATTGATCGAGCGGCAGACACCTTCACCGCCCAATTGATTGATCTTGAAATTGCAATGTGCTCGAATTCCCGCTCCATTTAACTGACGGGAGCATTCATGAGCCTCATCAAGGAGTTCAAGGAGTTCGCAATCCGCGGCAATGTCATCGACATGGCGGTGGGGATCATCATCGGGGCCGCCTTCGGCAAGATCGTCTCGTCACTGGTGGGCGATCTGATCATGCCGCCGATCGGTCTGCTGCTGGGTGGGGTCGACTTCAGCGATCTGGCGATCACCCTGAAGGCGGCGGCCGAGGGTGCGCCGGCGGTGGTGATCAGCTATGGCAAGTTCATCCAGACCGTGATCGACTTCATCATCATCGCCGCTGCGGTCTTCGTCGGCGTCAAGGCGATCAACCAGTTGCAGCAACAGAAGCCAACCGCGCCCTCCAACGAAGAGAAGTTGCTGAGCGAGATTCGTGATCTGCTGAAGAGTCAGTCACGCTGATTTTGCCGCATCAGCTGCCTGCGGACACGAACTGGGCTGTGTCATTGTCCTGCGGGCCGGCTGCCCATGGAGCGGCATCTGGGCCTTGATGGGCAGCGTCCGGACTGAAACATGAATGTCATGCGGTGCGGTCACGCTGTGACCGTGCTGTCATGAACACGAGCGTCAGTCATCGCAATGTCAACTCTGCGGAATCCAGAAACCCTTCCAGACCGTCATCTGCTTGCCGAGATCGGCAATCAGCTCGAACAGTTGCGCCAAGCGGTGATCGGTGACGCCGCTCGGCTCCAGAGCGCCTCCCGTGGCGACGACGACACCCCCAGCCTGAGAAACTTTGCCCATTATCTGGCGCTGCGCAGTCACGACCTGCGGCCGCTGCAGGCGCTGCTTGGGCAGTGTGCACTCTCGTCGCTGGGGCGCAGCGAAGCCCACGTCATGGCGACTCTCGACTGTCTGCTGGCGCTGATCGCTGCCGTGCTGGGCCGGTCGGAACCGATCGAGCCCGCCGCACCGGTGACATTCGACATGGGCAGACAGTTGTTGTCTGCCAACCGCATACGTCTGTTCGGCCCGTTGCCGAGCGACCGCCCCAGCCACATCATGGTGACCATGCCGCGGGCAGTGGCCAGCGACCCCGGCCTGGCCATGCAACTGGTCGCCGCCGGCATGGACTGCGCGCGGATCAACTGCGCCCATGATGATGCCGGAATCTGGGAGGCGATGGTGCGCAACCTGCGCGCCGCGGCGCTGGCTGCGGGCCGCGAATGCCGGATTCTGATGGATCTGGCCGGTCCAAAATTGCGTACCGGGCCGGTGGCATTGGCCGATTGCATGCGGTTGAAGGGTGTGGTGATGCTGGTGTCGGGGGTGCCAACCGAAGCCGGTCTGCTCGGGTTCCCGGCGGAATTGATCGCGGCACTGGCGCCTGGAGATGTCATCACGCTGCGCGATCGACGGGCAAAGAAACGCGAATTGCTGATCGAGGGCAGGGAGCCGGACGGACGTTGCCGCGCGCTGTGCGAGCGCGCCGCGCAGATCGACGCGCAGACCGAGTTCTGCATCACCCTTGGCGGACAGCGGAGGCAGGCACGGGCCGCCATGCAGATGCCGCCGGTCGAGATTCGCCTGTTCGAAGGCGATTCGTTGCTGCTCGATCGGGCAGCGCGTCCTGGTGTTGCGGCACAGCCCGATGGCACCCCGGCACGCATCGGCTGTGGTGAGCCTGCCGTGCTGGATCAGTTGACCGCGGGCATGGCGGTCTGGATCGATGACGGCAAGATCGGTGCCCTGGTCGAACGAATCGATGCCGAGGGCGCGTTGCTGCGCATCACCGCGGCAGGGCCGAAGGGGCGTCGTCTGCGCGCCGACCAGGGGCTGAACTTTCCCGATTCGGCCTTGCGGTTGCCGGCGCTCAGTGACAAGGATCGCCGTGACCTCGACTTTGCCATCCACCATGCCGATCTGATCGGGCTGTCGTTCGCGCAGTCGCGCGCCGATCTGGAAGCGCTGCGCACGGCGCTGGCCGAGCGTGGCGCGCCGCTGCTGCCGATCATTGCCAAGATCGAGACCGCCGCCGGTGTCGGCAACCTGCCCGAGATGCTGCTGGCGATGGTCGATCGCCACCCCTTTGGGGTGATGATCGCCCGTGGCGACCTGATGGTGGAGATCGGCGGCGAGCGAATGGCGGAGTTGCAGGAAGAGATGCTGTGGCTCTGCGAGGCGGCCCATGTGCCGGTGATCTGGGCCACCCAGGTGCTGGAGAGCCTGACCCATGACGGCAGCCTGTCACGGCCGGAGCTGACCGATGCCGCGGCCTCGGCCCGCGCCGACTGCGTGATGCTCAACAAGGGCCCACATCTGCTGCGTGCGCTGTCGGTGCTGGTCGATATCCACACCCGCATGGCCGGCCATCAACAGAAGAAAAATCCGCAACTGCGCGCGCTGTCGCTGGCCAGCCGGTTGCTGGAGAACGGTGACGGGCCCGCCGCGTGAGGTGGGTCATCCGCTGTCGCGCTGACGCATCACCTCGTACAGCAGCAGTGCGCTGGCCACCGAGACATTGAGGCTGGCCACCGCGCCCTTCATCGGAATCGCCACCTCAAAGTCGCACTGCTCGCGGGTCAGCCGTCGCAGGCCATGGCCCTCGGCGCCCATCACCAGTGCGATCGGACCCTTGAAATCGGCCTGAAACAGCGTGCCGGGGCCATCGGCGGTGGCGGCCACCAGCCAGAGGCCCTGTGCCTTGAGCGCCCCCAGCGTGCGTGCCAGATTGGTGACCCGAAAGCAGGGGGTCAGTTCGGCCGCGCCGGAGGCGGCCTTGCGTGCCACGGCATTCAGTGGTGCCGAGCGGTCCTTGGGCAGCACGATGCCATCGGCACCGGCGGCATTGGCCGTGCGCAGGCAGGCGCCGAGGTTGTGCGGATCGGTGATGCCATCGAGCACCAGCAGGAAGGCCGGTCGTTGCAGGCCATCGAGCAGGGCGAACAGCTCATTTTCGCCGGCCTCGACACTGGTCTCGACCAGCGCCACCACCCCCTGATGGACGCCGGGCGCCAGTTGGTCGAGTTCGCGGCGTGAGCGCTGTTCGATGGCAATGCCCTGCGCCCTGAGCTGCTTGATCAGGGCCTGCAGCTTCTCTTCGCGGCCCTGCTGCAGCAGCACCCGGCTGATGCGGGTGGGATCACTGTGCAGCAGTGCAGTGACGGCATGGACGCCATAGACGGTCTGGCTCATCGGCGGTGAACTCATGCAGGGTGGGGCGTTCGCTCAGCCCGATTTGCGCCGACGACGCTTGCCGCCGCCGGTGCCGTCCTGAGTGGCCTTGTTCTTCTTGCCGCCCTTGCCGGAACCAGGCGTGGCGGCGGGGCGTTGCAGCACCGGTTCGAAGTCGATGGTGCGCTCATCGAGGTCGACCCTGACCACCTTGACCCGCAGCGGGTCGCCGAGGCGGTAGACCGCGCGGCCGCGCTCGCCGACCAGGCGATGCTTGCTCTCCTCGAAGTGGTAGTAGTCGTTGGGCAGTGCGGTGATGTGCACCAGCCCCTCGACGAAGATGTCGCGCAGTTCGACGAAGAGGCCAAAGGCCACCACGCTGGTGATCAGGCCGTCGAATTCGCTGCCGACATGCGCGCGCAGGTATTCGCACTTCAGCCAGTCGACCACGTCGCGGGTGGCGGCGTCGGCGCGGCGTTCGGTCTGGGAGCAGTGCTGGCCGATCAGCGCCAGCCCCTGCGGATCGTAAGGGTAGACCTGCTGCTTTCTGAGCACGCCGGCGCCCTTGACCCGCCGCAGGTGCTGGGCCGGCTTGCGGCTGCGCAGCGTGGCACGGATGGCGCGGTGCACCAGCAGATCGGGGTAGCGGCGAATCGGCGAGGTGAAGTGGGTGTAGGCCTCGTAGCCGAGGCCGAAGTGACCGAGGTTTTCCGGCTGGTAGAGCGCCTGCCGCATCGAGCGCAGCATCACCATCTGGATGTGGTGGGCATCGGGCCGCGCGGCGATGGTGTCGAGCAGCTTCTGCATCTGCTTCGGTGACGGCTTTTTGCCGCCGGAGAGGCTCAGGCCCAGTTCGGCCAGGTAGGCGTGCAGCCGGGTCAGCTTGGTTTCGTCCGGCACCTCGTGGACGCGAAACAGCGCCGGAACCTTGTGGTGCAGCAGCAGGCGGGCGGCGCAGACGTTGGCGGCCAGCATCGCCTCTTCGATCAGCCGATGGGCGTCGTTGCGCACCACTGGCACGATGCGCTCGATCTTGCGCTCGGCATCGAACAGGATGCGGGTTTCGAGGGTGTCGAAATCGATGGCACCACGCGCCCGGCGCGCCTGATGCAGCACCCGGTAGAGCGCATGGAGGTTCTCCAGTTGCGGCAGCAGCGGGCGGTGTGGCGACTGCTGGCGCAGTGGCGCCTCTGCCGGTGCGGCCAGCAACTCGGCCACTTCGCTGTAGGTGAGGCGGGCATGGGAGTGGATGATTCCTTCATAAAAACAGAAATCATCGATCTGCCCCTTGCGGTCGATCACCATCTCGCAGACCAGCACCAGACGGTCGACCCTGGGCTTCAGCGAGCAGAGGCCGTTGGAGAGCGCCTCCGGCAGCATCGGCACCACCTGGGAGGGAAAGTAGACCGAGGTGCCGCGCTCGTGGGCGGCGGCATCGAGCGCGCTGCCGGGCGGCACATAGTGCGCGACATCGGCAATCGCGACCCGCAGCAGAAAACCGCCGTGGGCCTGGCGCTCGCAGAGCACGGCATCGTCGAAGTCGCGGGCATCCTCGCCATCGATGGTGACGAACGGCAAGCTGCGCAGATCGACCCGGCGCGTCAGCTCATCGGCCGCGATCGAATCGCCGAGCCGCGCCGCTTCGCGCTCGACCTCTTCGCTCCAGCGGTGCGGCAACTGGTGGCTGCGCAGCGCGATCTCGATCTCCAGCCCCGGCGCCAGATATTCGCCCAGCAGTTCGACCACCCGCCCCTGTGGCAGCTGCCGTGGACCGGGCTGCTGGATCAGCTCGATCATCACATAGTTGCCATGGCGCGCATGACCGGCTTCGCCAGGGGGGATCAGAATCTCATGCTGGATGCGGCGATTCTCCGCCCGCACGAAGGCGACGCCGCGCTCCTCGAAATAGCGGCCGACCAACGCCCAGGTGCGGTGCTCGACCACCTCGACGATCACCCCCTCGGGACGGCCGCGACGGTCTTCGCCCACCTTGCGCACCAGCACCAGGTCGCCGTCGAACACCTTGCGCATCTCGCGTGCGCCGAGGTAGAGGTCGGCTGAGCCATCGCCCGGCACCGCAAAGCCGAAGCCATCCTTGTGGCCCTGCACGCGGGCGGCGATCGAATCCATCTTGTCGACCGGCAGGTAGGCGTCACGGCGGTTGCGGATCAGTTGCCCATCGCGCTCCATCGCGATCAGCCGCCGCCGCAAGGCCTCGACATCATCGGCCGAGGCGATGCCCAGCTCTTCGCAGAGCCGGGCGTGGCTGGCCGGCCCCTTGCGTTCGCTCAGCCACTTGAGGATGAATTCACGGCTGACGATCGGATGGCTGTACTTCTGCTGCTCGCGCGCCAGAAAAGGATCGTCGTTGCCGGGGTGGCCTGCCATTGGAGTGACCTGAAAGAGATGAAAAATCTGCTGGTTCGCCCGGCATTGTGGCGGTTGACCACGATCAAGAAAAGGGTGCGGTGGCAGGAGGCAAGGATGATAAAGCGTCAAAATCCACTTTTTTTTTGGTATTATGGCGCCACAGAATCGACGGTTCTGCAACCCGAGTCTCTCCCTCAAACATTGTCGGCAACGACAGGATGGCGAACCATGAAACTTCCGACCCACGCCCGCATCGCGGCGGCGGCCCTGCTCTGCATCGGCCTGCCGCAGCTTGCTCAAGCCAGTGCCGTCTATGGCACGCTCAGCAACTTCGATGTCTACAATGATTCGACCACACCCTACCACGGCTTCGAGATCGAACTCGAGGATTTCTCGCTGTCGCAGCTTGCCGGCTACAACGGCAACTACTACACCTACCCCAACTGGCACTATGGCAGCGGTCAGGTGAGCCAGAGTGGCACCAATGTGCTCATCCGCTACAGCAAGGCGGGTGGGCAGACCGCCCCGTTCAGCGGCAACGTCGTCGCCACCAATGGCCATGCCTGCATCACCATCGCTGGCTGTGAACACTTCGGTGTGTCGCTCAATGGCGCGCCCACCGCCACCCGCTACTTCTGGCTCGACGAGAATGGCAACCGTTCGACCCAGGTCAATCTGCTGGCACCGGTGATGACGGTGGTGCAGCCTGCGGTGCCGGCGCAGAACGGCAACCCGCCGCAGCCCGCCATCGTTCGCGCCGAAGTCGAGGCGCCGGAAGTGATCAAGGCCAATGGCCGTTCCGACGCGATCTGGGTGCAGGTGTTCAAGCGCGAGGTCGACAATGATCAAGAGGGCGAGGTCGAACTCGATGATCTGATGGCCGACAATGGCGGCGTCGTGGCCGATGAGGGCGATGGCGTCGAAATCGAGTGGAAGCTGTTCCAGCGCAAGCCGGGAGACGACCCTGCCAACCTGCTCGACAGCGGCGAGCAGGAGGTGGGCGATGGCATGGAGCAGGTGCTGCGCACCTACCGCTTTTACAAGTTCGCCGGCACCTATGATGCAAGCCACGAGGCCACCTGCACCGAAGTGGGCAACTGTGAAGATCTGGCGGAAGCAGGAGAGCATATGGACTATGTCGGCGCGCTGATCGGCCAGCAGATGGTGGCGCTCAACCTCGATGGCGCCCTGCCGCCGGCGCCGGTGCCGCTGCCGGCCTCGGTCTGGCTGCTGGGTTCAGGACTGTTCGGACTCACCGCGCTGGCGCGCCGCCACTCCAGGGGCGTCTGAGCCGTTCGCCATTGCTGAAGGCACAGGGAGGTGCCTTTTGTTTTTTGTTCGATCACTCGGCTGCGGCTGTTTCACGGCGTACGCACACGGCCTCGGCGTGATCGCTTCGACACCCCGGCGCAGCAAAAACCACTCCGAGAACCACAACTGCCGGAGCAGTGCGGACTCTTGACGTGATGGGCGGCGCTTCTATAATGCGCCCTCCCTGTCATGTCGGCGCCGGTAGCTCAGTTGGATAGAGTATTTGGCTACGAACCAAAGGGTCGGGGGTTCGAATCCCTCCCGGCGCGCCATGTCAGCGGATTTAGACTGAGTCACTCTTGCGGCGAAGCCGGTCAGATCGGCTCCAGCCGCGCATAGGCCAGCACCAGCCACTTCTCTCCTTCGCGGTCGAAGTTGACCCGCACCCGGGTCTGGTTGCCCGATCCCTCGCAGTCGATCACCGTGCCATCGCCAAACCGGCCGTGGTGCACCCGCGCGCCGAGTTGCAATCCCTGCTCTTCGCCGACATCGGTCCTGATCTGGCCGTGGCCGACGCTGCCGCCGCTGCTGGCCTGTTGCAGCAGGTGGGGCGGAATCTCGCGCACGAAGCGCGACAGGCGGTTGTGGCAGAGGGTGCCATGCAGCCGGCGGCTCTCGGTGTGGCTCAAGTAGAGCTTGTGCATGGCGCGGGTGAGACCGACGTAGCAGAGGCGCCGCTCCTCTTCGAGCCGGCCGGGCTCTTCGAGCGACATCTGGTGCGGGAACAGCCCCTCTTCGATGCCGACGATGAAGACCACCGGAAACTCCAGCCCCTTGGCCGAGTGCAGCGTCATCAACTGCACCGCGTCGAGCACTTCACCGCCCTGTTCCGCACCGGCGTCGAGCGCGACGCTGTCGAGCAGCAGCGCCAGTTCGTCGTGGGCGGCAGTGGCGAGGAGGGTCTCATCCTCACTGCGCAGCAGTTCGCTGAACTGGCCGCTGGCGCTCACCAGCTCCTGCAGGTTCTCGACCCGACCGCGCCCCTTTTCACCCCGTTCGCTGGCATGAAACTCGATCAGTCCGCTGCGCTGGATCACCTGCTCGACCCGTTGCGACAGCGCCAGATCGCGGGTCGCCCGGTCGAGTTCATCGATGTTCTGAGTGAAGGCGGCCAGCGCGGTGAGGGCGCGGGCCGGCAGCGCGCGGGCGGTGACCATCTGCTGCATGGCGCGCCACAGCGACCACTGTTGCCCTCTGGCCTCGCTGCGCAGCAACTCCAGGGTCTTGCCGCCGATGCCGCGCGGTGGCGCGGTCAGCACCCGCTCCAGCGAGGTGTCGTCGTGGCGGTTGAGCATCAGCCGCAGATAGGCCAGCGCATTCTTGATCTCGAGCCGTTCGTAGAAGCGCTGGCCGCCATGGATGCGGTAGGCGATGCCGGCGCGCAGCAGTGCCTCTTCGAGCAGCCGTGACTGGGCATTGGAGCGGTAGAGAATGGCGATTTCGCGACAGGCCAGCCCCTGGGCGAGCTGCTGGCGAATCTGGCCGACGACGAAGCGCGCCTCATCCTCTTCGTTGTAGGCGGTGTAGAGAGCGATCGGCTCGCCCGGGCTGCCGTCGGTCCACAGTGCCTTGCCCAGCCGTTCGCGGTTGCGGGCGATCACCGCATTGGCGGCATCGAGAATGGTGGCGGTGGAGCGGTAGTTCTGCTCCAGGCGGACGGTCTGGACATCGGCGAAGTCGCGGCTGAAACGGTGGATGTTCTCGATGCGGGCGCCACGCCAACCGTAGATCGACTGGTCGTCGTCGCCCACCGCGGTGACCCGGGCACCACCGCCGGCCAGCAGCCGGATCCAGGCATACTGGATGCTGTTGGTGTCCTGGAACTCATCCACCAGCAGATGGCGAAAGCGGTTCTGGTAGTGGTGCAGCAGTTCGGGGTGGTTGAGCCACAGCTCATGGGCGCGCAGCAGCAGCTCGGCGAAATCGATCACGTTGGCGCGCTGGCAGGCGGCTTCGTAGGCCTGGTAAATCTCGACCAGCGTGGCCAGTTGCCGGTCGCCCTGCGGCTCGATCCGGTTTGGTCGGATGCCCTCATCCTTCTGCGCATTGATGAACCACTGCGCCTGCCGGGCCGGCCACTGCTCCTCGTTCAGGCCCAACTCGCGCAGCGTGCGTTTGATCAGCCGCTGCTGGTCATCGCTGTCGAGAATCTGGAAATCCTCGGCGAGGCCGGCATCGTGCCAGTGCAGGCGCAGCAGCCGATGGGCCAGGCCATGGAAGGTGCCGACCCACATCTGGCGGATGTCGTGGCCGAGCAGTGACTCGATCCGCTCGCGCATCTCCCGCGCCGCCTTGTTGGTGAAGGTGACCGCCAGGATTGCATGGGGGGGCACCTGGTGCCGTTGGATCAGCCAGGCGATGCGGTGCACCAGCACCTGGGTCTTGCCGCTGCCGGCGCCGGCCAGTATCAGTTGGTGGGTGGCGGATGCCCGCACTGCGTCGCGCTGGGCGGGATTGAGCTGGTCGATGGGCGTGGAGCTGTTCATCGGGCGATTGTAGCAAAGATGCCTCCATCGCCGGGCTGCGCTGCCGGCCCGGACGCTTGGGCCATGCGCGGCATGGGATGCCCCAAGGTTGGGCAGGGCTTGGAAAAGGGGGTGTCGACTGGGTAGAATGTACAGCCAATGGAGCGGGCCGTGCTGGCCCCGGCCGAGATGGATGCCGCGGCGGCTTCCCGACCTCCGGGTCGCGACGAACAAGAAAAACTCCCGCCCTGTCGCGTGGTCAGGGCGGTCGCACAACAAGGATTCTCATGTCCGCATCCACCCAACTGCTGGCGCACAACTGGTCATTCGGCATCTATCTGTTTGCGATCGCCGGGGTCTGTGCGCTGATGCTGCTGCTCTCCTGGCTGCTGGGCGGCCGCGCCTGGGGGCGAGCGAAGAGCGAGGCCTTCGAGTCGGGTGTGGTGTCGGTCGGTGGCGCCCGTTTGCGCTTCTCGGCCAAGTTCTATCTGGTGGCGATGTTCTTCGTCATCTTCGATGTCGAAGCGCTGTTTCTCTATGCCTGGGCCATTTCGCTGCGCGAGAGCGGCTGGGCGGGCTTCGTCGAGGCCACCATCTTCATCTTCGTGCTGCTGGTGGGTCTGGTCTATCTGTGGCGCATCGGCGCGCTGGACTGGGCCCCGCAGGGGCGCGGTCAAAGAGCGCAACCCAGGGGTGAGAAATAGCGATGGACTACACGCTGACGCGGGTTGATGAAGAGCAGCAGCGCTATCCGCTGGAGCAGCGCATTCCGGTGGCCGACCCGCTCGAGCAGCATGTGCACAAAAGCATCTACCTGGGCAAGCTCGAGCAGGTGCTGCACAATGCCGTCAACTGGGGGCGCAAGCACTCCCTGTGGCCCTACAACTTCGGCCTCTCCTGCTGCTATGTGGAGATGGCGACCTCGTTCACGGCGCCGCATGACGTGGCCCGTTTTGGCGCAGAGGTGATTCGCGCCTCGCCACGGCAGGCCGATTTCATGGTGATTGCCGGCACCTGCTTCATCAAGATGGCGCCAGTGGTGCAGCGGCTCTATGAGCAGATGCTGGAGCCGAAGTGGGTGATCTCGATGGGCTCCTGTGCCAATTCGGGCGGCATGTACGACATCTACTCGGTGGTGCAGGGCGTGGATAAATTTTTGCCGGTCGATGTCTACATTCCGGGTTGTCCGCCGCGTCCCGAGGCCTTTCTGCAGGGGTTGATGCTGCTGCAGGAGTCGATCGGCCGGGAGCGCCGGCCGCTCTCCTGGGTGGTGGGCGAGCAGGGCGTCTATCGGGCAGAAGCGCCCTCGCAGCGCGAGTTGCGCCGTGAGGAGCGCATGAGCATGACCACGCTGCGCACGCCAGACCAGGTGTAGTCCGGTGCACGTTTTCTTCAGGAACAGCTACCAAGTGAGCTCTCGATGAGCGACCCAGCGCTCGCCGCACAGATGGCATCCGGGGACCAGCATCAGGTGGTGCGTGCGCTGCGCGCACGCTTTGCCGATGTCGAGCTGGTTTTTCAGCCCACCCTCGATGAACTCCCCACGCTGTGGGTGCCGCGCGAGCGGCTGCTCGACCTGTTGCGCCATTTGCGGCAGCTGCCACAACCCTACGTGATGCTGTATGACCTGAGTGCGGTCGACGAGCGGCTGCGCACGCAGCGGCCCGGGCTGCCGAAGGCCGATTTTTCGGTTTTCTATCATCTGCTGTCGATCGAGCGCAACAGCGATCTGCGCATCAAGGTGGCGCTGTCGCAGGATGATCTGCGTCTGCCGAGCACCGTGTCGATCTGGCCCAATGCCAACTGGTATGAGCGTGAGGTGTGGGATCTGTTCGGCATCGAGTTCGATGGCCATCCCCATCTCGAGCGGATCATGCTGCCGCGGACCTGGAGCGGCCATCCGCTGCGCAAGGACTATCCGGCCCGCGCCACCGAGTTCGATCCCTTCATGCTCGATGCGGCCAAGCAGGATCTGGAGCAGGAGTCGCTGCGTTTCGTCCCTGAAGAGTGGGGGATGAAGCGCCATTCGAGTGATGCCGACTTCATGTTCCTCAACCTGGGCCCCAACCACCCCTCGGCCCATGGTGCTTTCCGCATCGTGTTGCAGCTCGATGGCGAGGAGATCCTCGACTGCGTGCCGGACATCGGCTACCACCACCGTGGCGCCGAGAAGATGGCCGAGCGGCAGAGCTGGCACAGCTACATTCCCTACACCGACCGCATCGACTATCTGGGCGGGGTGATGAACAACCTGCCCTATGTGCTGGCGGTCGAGAAGCTGGCCGGCATCGAGGTGCCGGATCGGGTCAAGACCATCCGGGTGATGATGGCGGAGTTCTTCCGCATCACCAGCCATCTGCTGTTCCTGGGCACCTATATCCAGGATGTCGGCGGCATGACGCCGATCTTCTTTATGTTCACCGACCGCATGAAGGCCTATGACGTCATCGAGGCGATCACCGGCGGGCGCATGCATCCGGCCTGGTACCGCATCGGTGGCGTGGCCCATGACCTGCCGACCGGCTGGGAGCGTTTGGTGCGGGAATTCGTCAACTGGCTGCCGAAGCGGCTCGACGAATATGAGAAGGCGGCGATGCGCAACGGCATTCTGCGTGCGCGCACCATCGGTGTGGCGCAGTATGACACCGCTGCGGCGCTGGCCTGGGGGGTGACCGGGGCTGGCCTGCGTGCCACCGGCCTTGGCTATGACCTGCGCAAGGCTCGCCCCTATTCGGGCTATGAGAATTTCGAATTCGAGGTGCCGGTGGCGGCCAATGGCGATGCCTATGACCGGGCGATGGTGCGACTCGAAGAGATGCGCCAGAGCCTGCGCATCATCAAGCAGTGTCTCGAGCAGATGCCGGCCGGCCCCTACAAGGCCGACCATCCGCTGACCTGTCCGCCGCCCAAGGAGCGCACGCTCCAGGACATCGAGACGCTGATCACCCACTTTCTGTCGGTCTCCTGGGGGCCGGTGATGCCTGCCGGCGAGTCGAGTCAGCTGATCGAGGCGACCAAGGGCATCAACAGCTACTACCTGACCAGTGACGGGGGCACCATGAGCTACCGCACGCGGATTCGCACGCCCAGTTTCCCGCACCTGCAACAAATTCCGTCGGTGATCCGCGGCAGCATGATCCCCGACCTGATCGCCTACCTGGCAAGCATTGATTTCGTGATGGCCGATGTCGACCGATAACCCCAACTCAACTTCGGCGCAGCGCCTGACCAGCGAGCGCCATCCCGGAGGCTTCGAGCTCAGCGCAGCCGAGCGGGCAGCGATCGAGCATGAGATGTCGCACTATGAAGATCCGCGCGCCGCATCGATCGGTGCGCTCAAGATCGTTCAGCAGGCGCGCGGCTGGGTGCCCGATGGCGCCATTGCCGCCATCGGTAACCTGATCGGCATCCCGGCCAGCGATGTCGAGGGGGTCGCGACCTTCTACAATCTGATCTTCCGCCAGCCGGTGGGGCGGCATGTGATCAAGCTGTGCGACAGCATCGCCTGTTTTCTGACCGGCTATGACGAGCTCAAGGCGGCGCTGACCGCCCATCTGGGCATCGATTTCGGCCAGACCACGGCCGACGACCGCTTCACCCTGCTGCCGATCTGCTGTCTGGGCAACTGCGACAAGGGGCCGACGCTGATGATCGATGATGACCTGCATGGTCCGGTCGCGCCCGGGCAGGTGGCCGCACTGTTGGAGGGTTACCCGTGAGCGGTGCGATGGCGCGCAGTGCCGAGACCCATCCGCTCACCTATCGGCTGGAGAGCGGTGAACCGGTGGTCGACCTCAAGGCGTATGAGGCGCTCGCTGGCTATGCCGCCCTGCGCAAGGCGGTGCCGGCGATGACGCCTGCCGAGGTGGCCCAGGTGGTGAAGGATGCCAACCTGCGCGGTCGGGGTGGCGCGGGCTTTCCCGCCGGCATCAAATGGGGGCTGGTGCCGATGGGCGCCGATGCGCCGGCACAGAAATATCTGGTCTGCAATGCCGATGAGATGGAACCCGGCACCTTCAAGGACCGGCTGTTGATGGAGAAACTGCCTCATCAGCTGATCGAGGGGATGATCGTTGCCGCCTATGCGATCCAGGCATCACGTGGTTACATCTTTCTGCGCGGCGAGTATGTGCTGGCCGCCGAGCGGCTCAACCGGGCAATTGCCCAGGCCATCGAGGCTGGATATCTCGGCCAGAACATTCTCGGCTCCGGCTGGAGCTTCGATCTGTTCGTCCACACCGGTGCCGGCCGTTACATCTGCGGTGAAGAGACTGCGCTGATCAACTCGCTTGAGGGTCGGCGCGCCAACCCGCGTTCCAAGCCACCCTTTCCGCAAATCGCCGGTTTGTGGGGCAAGCCGACCGTGGTCAACAATTGCGAGACGCTCAACAATGTCGCCCCGATCGTGCTGCATGGGGCCGACTGGTTCAAGGGGCTGTCGCAGGGCAAGAGTCCGGATGGCGGTACCAAGTTGTATGGCGCTTCTGGCCGGGTGAAGCGGACTGGGGTCTGGGAGTTGCCGATCGGCACCACGGCGCGGGAGATTCTCGAACAGCACGCCGGTGGCATGCAGGATGGCCTGGCGCTGAAGGCTTGGCTGCCCGGCGGGGCCTCGACCGACTTCCTGCTGCCCAGTCACCTCGATCTTGCGATGGATTTCGACACCATCATGAAGGCCGGTAGCCGCATGGGCACCGGGCTGATCATGGCGATCGATGATCGGCAGAGCATGGTCTCGGTGGTGCGCAATCTGGAGATCTTCTTCGCCCGCGAATCCTGCGGCTGGTGCAGCCCCTGTCGCGATGGCCTGCCTTGGACGGTCAAGATCCTCTCTGCCCTCGAGCGTGGCGAGGGTCAGGCCGGCGAGATCGAGATTCTGGAGCAGATCGCCCGTCAACTGGGTCCGGGCAAGACCTTCTGTGCCCACGCGCCGGGAGCGGTGGAGCCGTTGCAGAGTGCAATCAAATTTTTTCGCGAAGAGTTCGAGCGCGGCATCGCGGCGCCAGAGGCCGAGCGGGCCTGATGGCGTGACGATGCGGCCACTTTTCGACAGGGCTGGATAGAGAGACGCATGGCAACGATTCATGTAGATGGCAAAGAGTACGAGGTCGATGGCGCCGACAACCTGTTGAGCGCCTGTCTCTCGCTGGGCCTCAATGTGCCCTATTTCTGCTGGCATCCGGCGCTCGGCAGCGTGGGCGCCTGCCGCCAGTGCGCGGTGAAGCAGTATGCCAATGCCGATGACAGCCGCGGCCGGCTGGTGATGTCCTGCATGACCCCGGCGGCCGACAACAGCTACATCTCGATCGATGACGAAGAGGCCAGGCAGTTTCGCGCCAGCGTCATCGAGTGGCTGATGATCAACCATCCGCATGACTGTCCGGTCTGCGAAGAGGGCGGCAACTGCCACCTGCAGGACATGACGGTGATGACGGGCCATGACCGGCGCCGCTACCGTTTCACCAAGCGCACGCACCCGAACCAGGAGCTTGGCCCCTTCATCGGTCATGAGATGAATCGCTGCATCGCCTGCTACCGCTGCGTGCGCTACTACCGCGACTATGCCGAGGGCGAGGATTTCGGTGTCTACGGCGCCCATGACAACCTCTATTTCGGCCGCCTCGAAGAGGGGGTGCTTGAGAACGAATTCTCCGGCAATCTGGTCGAGGTCTGTCCGACCGGTGTCTTCACCGACAAGACCCACTCGGCCCGTTACAACCGCAAGTGGGACATGCAGTTCGCGCCCAGCGTCTGCCAGCACTGTGCGGTGGGCTGCAACATCAGCCCCGGCGAACGCTATGGCGAGTTACGACGGGTCGAAAACCGCTACAACGGTGCGGTCAACCACTATTTTCTCTGTGACCGTGGCCGTTTCGGCCATGGTCATGTCAACAGCGCCGAACGGCCGCGCACTCCGCTGCTGCGTCAGGGCGATGCCTTGGTATCGGCCACCATCGACACCGCATTGACCACGGCCGGCGAAGCGTTGCGCCACGTGCGCAGAATCATCGGCATCGGCTCGCCGCGCGCCAGTGTGGAGGCCAACTTCGCGCTGCGTGAACTGGTCGGTGCTGACAACTTCTCGGTTGGCATGGCCGATCAGGAGTGGCGTGTCGTGCGCAAGATCCTCGACGTGCTCGGCAGCACGACGGCCGAAATTCCGACGCTGCGCGAGATGGAAGAGCGCGATGCGGTGTTCATTCTTGGCGAGGATGTGACCCAGACCGCGCCGCGCATCGCGCTGGCATTGCGTCAGGCGACCAAGGGTAAGGCGCGCGCGCTGGCCGCGGCCAAGAAGGCCTTTGTCTGGCAGGATGAGGCGATCCGCAACATTGGTCAGCAGGCGCGTCATCCGCTGATCGTCACCGGGGTGATCGAAAGCCGGCTCGACGATACTGCCAGCGAATTGCATCGCGACACGCCCGAAGCGCTGGCGCAGCTCGGTTTCGCAGTGGCGCATGCCATCGATGCCGAGGCGCCGGCGGTTGCACTTGCTCCGGAGCAGCTCGAACGGGCGCAACGGATCGCCGCCACGTTGCTGGCGGCCGAGCGGCCGCTGCTGGTTTCTGGCAGCAGTCTCGGCTGCGAAGCGCTGATCGACGCCACTGCCAACATCGCCACTGCGCTGCGCAGGCAGGGCAGGGCAGCTGCCATCACGCTGGTGGTGCCCGAGGTCAATACGCTGGGCGTGGCGATGCTGGGAGGGGTGTCGGTCGATGTCGCGCTGGCCGAACTGCAACAGGGTGCCGCCGATGGATTGATCGTGCTCGAGAACGACCTCTACCGGCGGGTCGATGCCGCGACCGTCGATGCCGCCCTTGACTCAGCGCGGATGGTGGTGACGGTCGATCACCAACTGACCGCCACCGTGGCCCGATCCCAGGTGACGCTGCCGGCCGCCAGCTTCGCCGAAGGCGACGGCACCGTGGTCAGCCAGGAGGGGCGCGCCCAGCGGTTCTTTCAGGTCTATGACCCTGGCTATTACAACCTCGCCAGCCAGCTGAAGGAGAGTTGGCGCTGGCTCGAAGGGCTGCACAGCGTGATCGGTGGTGAGCTGCCGGGCTGGGATCTGCTCGATCAGATCACCGCCGCCTGTGCCGCGAAGGTGCCGGCATTGCGCCGCATCAGCGAGGCGGCGCCCGATGCGAATTTCCGGGTCGCGGGCCGCAAGATTGCCCGCCAGCCGCTGCGTTACAGCGGCCGCACGGCGATGCGCGCCAACCTGTCGGTGCACGAGCCGCGCGCATCGCAGGATGGCGACTCGGCGCTGACCTTTTCGATGGAGGGCTATGGTGGACCGGCCGAACCCGGCGCGCTGATTCCTTTCGCCTGGGCGCCCGGCTGGAACTCCCCGCAATCCTGGACCCGATTCCAGGACGAGGTGGGTGGCCATCTGCGCGGCGGCGATGGTGGTGTGCGCCTGTTCGAAGCGTCGACGCCTCAAGTCGGGGAGTACTTCCGTGAGCAGCCTGTGCTGCCAATCTCCGCCGAGGGTCGCTTCCGCCTGCTGCCGCTTTATCACATCTTCGGCAGCGAAGAGCTCTCGATTCGGGCTCCAGCGGTCGCCAGCCGGGCGCCCCAACCCTATCTGGCCGTGGCGCAGGCCGATGCCAGCCGCCTGGGCATTGCCGAGGCGGACCAGGTCGAGGTCACCATCGGCACCCGGCTGCTGCGGCTGCCGGCGCGGGTCAGCGCGACACTGGTGGCCGGCACCGTCGGTCTGCCGGCGGGGTTGACCGGCCTGCCGCCACTGCCGGCGCTGGGCTGGAGTGAACTGAAACGGCTCGAAACGGGCAAGGTGGCGACGGCATGAACTGGCTCACCCCTGATCTGCTCACCATCACCCTTGCCGTCGTCAAGGCGGTGGTGATTCTGCTGGTGGTGGTGCTGTTCGCTGCGGTCCTGAGCTGGATCGAGCGGCGCCTGCTGGCGCTGTGGCAGGACCGCTACGGGCCCAACCGGGTCGGTCCCTTTGGCGCCTTCCAGATCGTTGCCGACATGATCAAGATGTTCTTCAAGGAGGATTGGACGCCCCACTTCGTCGACCGGCTCACCTTCGTGCTGGCGCCGGTGATCGCGATGAGTGCGTTGCTGATCGCCTTCGCGATCGTGCCGATCAGCCCCGACTGGGGGGTGGCCGATCTCGAGATCGGCATTCTGCTGTTCTTTGCGCTGGCCGGCTTGTCGGTCTATGCGGTGATGTTCGCCGGCTGGTCGAGCAACAGCAAATATTCCTTGCTGGGCGGGCTGCGCTCGGCGGCGCAGACGGTCAGCTACGAAGTGTTCATGGGGCTGTCGCTGATGGGCGTGGTGGCGCAGGCCGGCTCGTTCAACATGCGTGAGATCGTCGCAGCCCAGGAGCAGCTCTGGTTCATCGTGCCGCAGTTCTTCGGCTTTATCACCTTTGCACTGGCCGGCGTGGCCGTCGCCCACCGCAGCCCCTTCGACCTGCCCGAGGCGGAGCAGGAGCTGGCCGCCGGCTACCACACCGAGTATTCGGGTCTGAAATGGGGGATGTTCTTCGTCGGCGAGTATGTCGGCGTGGTGCTGGTCTCCGCGTTGCTGGTGACGCTCTTCTTCGGTGGCTGGCACGGTCCATTCCTGCCGCCGGCACTCTGGTTCATTCTCAAGACGCTGTTTTTTGTCATGCTGTTCATCCTGATTCGTGGTGCGTTGCCACGCCCGCGCTATGACCAGATCATGGCGGTGGGCTGGAAGGTCTGTCTGCCGCTCACATTGATCAATCTGCTGGTGACCGCTGCGGTGGTGCTCAGTCAGAGCGGCGTGAATCAGGCAGGATGAGGAGGCCGCCATGCTGATTAAACTGATCACCGGTTTTGGCAGCCAGCTGCGCAGCATGTGGATGGTGTTCGCCCACGCCTTTCGCAAGCGCGACACCATTCAATACCCGGAACAGAAGGTCTATCTGCCGCCGCGCTACCGTGGTCGCATCGTTCTGACCCGTGACCCCGATGGCGAGGAGCGCTGCGTCTCCTGTAACCTCTGTGCGGTGGCCTGTCCGGTGGGCTGCATCGCTCTGCAGAAGACCGAAACTGAGGATGGACGCTGGTATCCGGAGTTCTTTCGCATCAACTTCTCGCGCTGCATCTTCTGTGGCATGTGCGAAGAGGCCTGTCCGACCACCGCGATCCAGTTGATCCCCGATTTCGAGCTGGCCGAATACCGCCGCCAGGATCTGGTGTATGAAAAAGAGGATCTGCTGATCGCCGGCTGCGGCAAGAACCCCGATTACAACTTCTATCGGCAGGCCGGCATGGCCATTGCCGGAAAACCCAAGGGCGCGGCCAACAACGAGGCGGAGCCGATCAGTGTCAAGACGTTGCTGCCATGAATCGTGGCAGCGGCACGCAACGGGTCTGAGGAGCGACTGTGGAACTGGCTTTCTATCTCTCGGCAGCCGTCGCGCTGCTGGCCACGCTCGGCGTCATCATCGCCCGCAATCCGGTGCATGCGCTGCTCTATCTGGTGGTGTCGCTGCTGGCGGTGGCCATGATCTTTTTCGCCATCGGTGCACCCTTTGCCGGCGCGCTGGAGGTGATCGTCTATGCCGGTGCGATCATGGTGCTGTTCGTCTTCGTGGTGATGATGCTCAATCTCGGGCCCAGCGTCACCGAACAGGAGCGCCTCTGGACCCAGCCGCGCCTCTGGATCGGGCCGAGTCTTCTGAGTGCGCTGCTGCTGGCTGGATTGCTGAGGGTGATTCTGGCCGATGCCAGCCAGTTGGCCGGTCTGGAGAGCGTGGGGGCCAAGCAGGTGGGCATTGCACTGTTCGGGCCCTACCTGCTGGCGGTGGAGTTGGCCTCGCTGTTGCTGCTGGGCGCCCTGGTGGCGGCCTACCATCTGGGGCACATCGAGAGCGATAAAGACAAAAAATAGATTCGGGTTGGTCGGTGGCTGCCGGCTGAAACCGGCACGGAGCGTGGCTGACGAGTCGTGGAGAGTGTTGCAATGACAGGAATACCGATGGCGCATGGTCTGGCTTTGTCCGCCATGCTCTTCACCCTCGGATTGGCCGGCCTGATGGTGCGGCGCAATCTGCTGTTCATGTTGATGTGTATCGAAGTCATGATGAACGCCGCTGCGCTCGCCTTCGTGATGGCGGGGTCGCACTGGCTCCAGCCGGATGGACAGATCATGTTCATCCTGATCCTGACCCTGGCCGCTGCCGAGGCCTCCATTGGGCTGGCGGTGCTGATTCAGCTCTACCATCGCCACCACACGCTCGATATCGACGTTGCCAGCGAGATGCACGGATGAACCTGTTGTTCCTGACCATTCTTTTTCCGCTGCTCGGCTATCTGCTGCTGGCATTCAGCCGTGGCCGCTGGTCCGAGCGTCAGGTGGCGCTGGTCGGCGTGGGTTCGGTCGCATTCGCGGCCGGGGTGGCCGGTTGGGTGGGCGTCGAGTTTCTGCAACAGCCGCGTGGCGTGATTGGCTACACGCAGTTGCTGTGGAACTGGATCGAAGCGGGCAACTTCAAGTCGGACTTCACGTTGCGGCTCGATGGCCTGTCGCTGACCATGCTCGGCGTGGTCAGCGGGGTCGGTTTTCTGATCCATCTGTTCGCCTCCTGGTACATGCGCGGTGAAGAGGGCTACTCGCGCTTCTTCGCCTACATGAACCTGTTCGTGGCCAGCATGCTCTGTCTGGTGCTGGGCGACAACCTGCTGCTGCTCTATCTCGGCTGGGAAGGGGTCGGCCTTTGCAGCTACCTGTTGATTGGCTTCTACTACAAGGAGTCGGCCAATGGCGCGGCAGCGCAGAAGGCCTTCATCGTCACCCGTGTCGGCGATGTCTTCATGGCCATTGCGCTCTTCGCGCTCTATGTGCAGTTCGGCACCCTGGACATCCAGACCCTGCTGGCCCAGGCGCCGCAGGTGTGGCAGAGCGGCGGCGCCGCGCCGACGCTGGTGGCGCTGCTGCTGCTGGGTGGCGCAGTCGGCAAGTCGGCACAGTTGCCGTTGCAGACCTGGCTTGCCGACGCCATGGCCGGGCCGACACCGGTCTCGGCGCTGATTCACGCTGCCACCATGGTGACGGCCGGTGTCTACCTGATTGCCCGCACCCATGGGTTGTTCCTGCTGGCGCCACAGGTGCTCGAACTGGTGGCGCTGGTCGGCACGCTGACACTGCTGCTGGCGGGCTGCGCGGCCCTGGTGCAAACCGACATCAAGCGGATCCTGGCCTATTCGACGATGAGCCAGATCGGCTACATGTTCCTGGCGCTGGGGGTTGGCGCCTGGAATGCCGCCATCTTCCACTTGATGACCCATGCTTTTTTCAAGGCACTGCTGTTTCTGTCGGCCGGTGCGGTGATCATCGCCTGTCACCATGAGCAGAACATCTTCAAGATGGGTGGCCTGCGCAAGAAGTTGCCACTGGTCTACGCCGCCTTTCTGGTGGGTGGCTCGGCGCTGGCGGCACTGCCGTTGCTGACCGCCGGCTTCTACAGCAAGGATGCGATTCTGTGGGGTGCGCTGGCATCGGGGCATGATCTGCTGGTCGTCGCGGGGCTGGTGGGTGCCTTTCTCACCTCGCTCTACACCTTCAGGCTGATCTTCATCGTCTTCCATGGCGAGAGTCAGTGCGATGCCCATGCCGGTCATGGCTTGGCCCATGGCCTGCCGCTGCTGTTTCTGCTGCTGCTCTCCACCTTGGTCGGAGCCTGGATCACGCCGCCGCTGACGGCAGTTCTGCCCACCGATCCCGGTGCGGCCGGTGGCGAAGCGAAGCATCTGCTGGAGTGGATCTCCGGCGGCGTGGCGGTGGCCGGCATTGCCATGGCGGCGCTGCTGTTTCTCGGCAAGCGGCAGTTCGTTGACCGCGTCGCCACCGCCGGACCGGGACGATTGATCGGCCAACTCTGGCTGAATGCCTGGGGCTTCGATTGGCTCTACAACAGGCTGTTCGTCAAACCCTATGTCTGGCTGGCCCACCTGCATCGCAATGATCCGGTCGATCAGGCCATCCTTGTCATCCCATTTCTGGCGCGCACCGGCCATGATGCACTCAGTCGGGTCCAGAATGGCAGGTTGCGCTGGTATGTGGCCTCCATCGGTCTGGGCGCGGTGCTGGTGGTCGCGCTTCTGCTGCTCGGTTAACCAACAGGAACTTCATCGGCAATGATTCTGGTCTGGCTCTTTCTGATTCCCACCCTGGGCGGCTTGCTCGCCTGGGGCGGCGAGCGTTACGGTTCGGGCATCCCGCGCTGGGTCTCGCTGCTGTCGATCACGTCGGTCTTCGTGCTCTCGCTGCTGCTGTGGCAACAGGGTGACTACAGCCTTGGACAGGGCGTCTCCGCGCAGCCGCAGTGGCAGTTGGAGTTTCAGGCACCCTGGATCAGCCGCTTCGGCATCTCGTTTCATTTCGCGCTGGATGGGCTGTCGCTGGTGATGGTGATGCTGACCGCCTTCATCGGCATCCTGTCGGTGGTCTGCTCGTGGCGGGAGATCAACCGCCATGTCGGCTTCTTCCACTTCAACCTGCTGCTGCTGCTGAGTGGCGTGATCGGTGTCTTTCTGGCCATTGACCTGTTTCTGTTCTTCTTTTTCTGGGAGATGATGCTGATCCCGATGTACTTCCTGATCTCGTTGTGGGGACACAAGGGGGCCAAGGGCTCATCCCGGATCCAGGCGGCGATCAAGTTCTTCATCTTCACCCAGGCGGGCGGTCTGCTGATGCTGCTGGCGATCCTCGGGCTGGTGCTGACCCACTACTCGGTCAGCGGGGAGCTGAGTTTCGATTACGAGGTGCTGCGTCACGCCATCCTGGCGCCCGAGCTTGAATATGCGCTGATGCTGGGCTTCTTCATGGCCTTTGCCGTCAAGCTGCCGATCGTGCCGCTGCACTCCTGGCTGCCCGATGCCCACTCGCAGGCGCCAACCGCCGGCAGCGTCGATCTGGCCGGGCTGTTGCTGAAGACCGCCGCCTACGGCCTGTTGCGGTTCGTGCTGCCGATGTTCCCGAATGCCAGCCATGAGTTTGCGCCGATCGCCATCGGCTTGGCGCTGGTCGGCATCATCTATGGCGCCGTGCTGGCCTTCAGCCAGCATGACATCAAGCGGATGGTCGCCTACACCAGCATCTCGCATATGGGCTTCGTGCTGATTGGCATCTACGCCGGCAGCACGGTGTCGCTGCAAGGAGTGGTGGTGCAGATGGTGGCACATGGGCTGTCGGCGGCTGCGCTCTTCATCCTCTGCGGCATGCTCTATGAGCGGTTGCACACCCGCGATCTGCGGCAGATGGGCGGACTCTGGTCGCGGCTGCCGCTGCTGCCGGCGGTGGCGCTGTTTTTCGCGGCGGCATCGCTCGGCATTCCCGGCACCGGTAATTTCATTGGCGAATTCCTGATCCTGCTGGGTTCCTACCAGGCTGCGCCCTACGCGGTGATGGCGGCCACGGGTGGTTTGGTGCTGGCGTCGATCTACTCGCTGCGGCTGGTGCAGCGTGCCTTTTTTGGTCCAGCCCAATCTTCGGAGCCGATCGAGGCGGCCACCGGTCGCGAAACCGTCATGCTGCTGGGATTGGTGGTGCTGACGCTCTGGATCGGTTTCTACCCGCAACCCCTGCTGAACACATCGGCGGCCGCCATCGGTCAGGTTCAGCAGATCTATGCCGCCGCCATTCAAGCTGCCGAGGCCGCTGCGCCATGACCATTGCCTTGACCGATCTGCTGCCGCTCGCGCCGGTTCTGATCACCTCGGCCACAGCCATCGCGGTGATGTTGACCGTTGCCTTTCGCCGGAATCATTTCTGGAATGCCACCCTGACGGTCGTCGGGCTGAATTTGGCGCTCCTCGTGCTGCTGTGGGGGCTGTGGCAGGGTCATCTGGCCAATGTGACCGAACTGCTGGTGGTCGATGCCTATGCGGCGTTCTTCATGGTGCTGATCCTGATCGCGACCCTCGGTTGCGCCACCTTGGCCCATGTCTATCTGAACGGCTATCACGGCAACCGCGAAGAGTTCTACATGCTGCTGCTGATTGCCGCCACCGGTGGCATGGTGCTGGTGGCCAGCAACCATCTGGCCGCACTGTTCATCGGTCTGGAACTGCTGTCGGTGCCGCTCTATGGCATGGTCGCCTACACCCGTAACCAGCGCCATTCGCTGGAGGCGGGCATCAAATACCTGGTTCTGTCGGCCGCCGGCTCGGCCTTCATCCTGTTCGGCATGGCGCTGATCTACGCCAAGAGCGGTGCACTGTCGTTCCAGGGCATCAGTGCCTACCTGTCGCCCGAGGCGATTCTTGAGCCGCTGATGCTGATCGGTACCGGCCTGATGGTGGTGGGGCTGGGCTTCAAGCTCTCTTTCGTGCCCTTTCATCTGTGGACGCCCGATGTCTATGAGGGTGCGCCCGCGCCGGTCGGCGCCTTTCTGGCCACCGTCAGCAAGATTGCGGTGTTCGCGGTCTTCTTCCGCTTTCTCTCGGTGACGCCCGCCAGCGGCAGCGAGGCCTTCTACATGTTGCTGCAGGTCATCGCAGTGCTGTCGATCCTGTTCGGCAACCTGTTGGCGCTGAATCAGGCCAACCTCAAGCGGATGCTTGGCTACTCGTCGATCGCCCACTTCGGCTACCTGCTGGTTGCCGTGCTGGCGGGGCATGCCATCAGTCTGGAGGCGGTGCTGGTCTATCTGCTCACCTATGTGCTGGCCACCATGACGGCCTTTGGCGTGGTGGCGCTGATGTCGCGGGCCGAGAAGGAGCGCGATGCCGACATGCTGGCTGACTACCGCGGACTGTTCTGGCAACGGCCTTATCTCGCCGCCGTGCTCACCATTGCGCTGCTGTCACTGGCGGGCATTCCGCTGACGGCCGGTTTCATCGGCAAGTTCTATGTCTTCACCGCCGGCGCCAACGCCCAGTTGTGGGGACTGCTGGGGGTGGTGGTGGTCGGCAGTGCGCTGAGCGTCTTCTACTACCTGAAGGCGATGGCGGCACTCTACATGGCCAAGCCGGGCATGCGCCGCTACGAGCCGAAGTTCGACTGGGGGCAGCGCGCCGGCGGCATCATGGTGTCGATTCTGTTCGCGCTGACCGTGGTGGTCGGCATCTATCCCGAGCCGCTGCTCGATTTGATCCAGATCTTCATTCTCTCCAGCGCGGTCTGAGACGCCAGCGGCGCTCGATGAAAGGGGTGGCGTCTCGGACGCCACCCCTTTCATTTTCCAGATCCATCTGATTGGGGATCAGCTTGGTGAGGCGCAGCGAACAGTTGATTCAATCGTTACGGCGGCGCACCAGGCTCAGAGCTGCCAGACCAGTGCCGAGCAGCCAGGCGGGGGCTGGAACCGGCACCGTGGTCGAGCCAGCGACGAAGGCGCTGGTTTGCCCTTCCAGGGTGGCAAAACCCGCAATGTGCGCGGCGAAGTAGTAGCCTTTGGTTGAGGCATCAGCGAAGCTGTCCAGCGTCAACCCGGCATCGTGCAGGCTGAAGATCAGCGGATCCTGACGCGCGTTGCCTTTCCCGCTGACGACGAAGTCAAAGGTTCCGAATTCGCTGAGGTTCTTCGGCCCGCTGGACTCCCAATCGGTGGGCAGATTCCATGTTACGCCCGTTGCCATGCTGCCGTTCACGTTGAAGCCAAACTCCTGCACGCCGAAATTGCTGTCGGGTGTGAAGACTCCAAGCGGCTTGACGGTGAAGGTGAGGGTGTTTGCGGCATCGTCGTCGATGGTGACCTTGGCATAGGGCACGCCATCGGTCAGTTCATTCGACTGATCCAGCAGATAGCTGACCGAGGCAGCCTGCGCGCTTGCCGCGAGCAGGGAGGCGAAACAGAGTGAGACCATTCCGGCCTGTTCGATGGTTTTGCTCATTGCATTGCTCCTGATACTTCAAGTTCAGCGGGCAACCAAAGGGGCAGGACCGCCTTTGGATCAGGACGGGATTGCAAGCACTCCTGTCACACCCATGGCCAGCAATGAAAGCGCCAATTATTTTTTATTTTTTTAAATCAATAATATGGATAAATGAAGCGAAAACATGCAACTGGAATGATGCGAACCGGCACGCAATATCGATATTTTGGGGTGCACGGGCAGAAGTCCTGCCTCTTTGTCGATCACGCTGTTGCATGGTGGATCCTCAGGCAGATTGCTCTGCCTGAGGACATCCCAAGCGCCCGAACTCTCAGGCGCCGCGGCGGCGCACCAGGCCCAGGGCAGCCAAGCCAGTACCGAACAGCCAGGCTGCGGCCGGAACCGGAACCGGAGCCACCGTCGAGCCCCCGACCCAGGTGCTTTGTCCAGTCACCACGGGGGCAGTAAAGCCCGCGATGTGCGCGGCAAAGTAATAGCCTTCGGTCGTCGAACCCTCGGCGAAGCTGTTCACCGTCAGGCCGGAATTTTTCAGGCTGAAGACCAGTGGATCCTGGCGGACACCTTGACCCGCTTTCTTGACCTCGACCTCAAAGTTGCCGAATGTGCTCATGGTTTGAGACCCGCTTTGTGACCAGTTGCTGGGCAGAGTCCACGTCGTGCCCGGGGCAATGCTGCCGATCACGTTGAAACCGAACTGCTGCACACCGTAGTTCGATCCGGGCGCCAGTTCGGCATGGTTCGGCGTGACGGTGAACTGGATGGTGTCGGACGTGCCAAGGTCGTCGATGGTGACCGTGGCATATGGGGCATCGGGCAGCGAATTCGATTCGTTCAGCAGATAGCTGACCGAGGCAGCCTGTGCGCTCAGCGCGAGCAGCGAAGCGGCGCAGAGCGAGGCCAGGCTGGTCTGTTTGATGGCGGTTTTGATCATTGCACAACTCCTGAGACTTCGATTGAAGGGGATGGGAGAGGAATCACTTCTCTCCTAAAAATTTAAAGCAATGATTGGTCCAATTATTTTTTTATCTTTAAAATCATATTATTAAAAATATATCAAAAAAGTATTAGCACTAAAAACATTCTTTTTGTAAAAAAAATGGACAATTTCTCTCTGGCGGGGAACGGTGTCGAGTCTTTCGGGAAGGGGAGAGTGATCCGGGGTCGGCGTCATGCGCGCCGGGAGGTGTGCAGTCAGCGCAGCTTCAGCACGATGCTCTCGATCTGCTGCTGGCTCATGCTGCGGCGGGCGGTGTTGAGCTGCTCCTGCGATGAGAATGGGCCGACCTGAACCCGGTGCCAGGTCTGTCCGTCGCGCGGAATCTTCTGGACTGACGCCTGCAGGCCGAGCAGCAGCAACTGGGCGCGGAGCCGGTCGGCCTCTTCGGGCTGGGTGAAGGAGCCGACCTGCAGCAGATAGCGCTCCTTGCCGGTTTCGCTGGCCACGGGTTTGGGGCTCTCCGCAGTTTTGTCGCTGGTTGGCGGTTTGCCGGGAGGCGTGGCGCTTGCGACGGCGGGTGCCGTTCTGGCGGGTTCGGTGGGCGTGACCGGCGTACTCGCGGTGGGCGGGTTTTTGCTGCCTGCCAGCACCGGATCATCTTCCGAGACCCTGACCTCCTGATCATGCAGCACAGTGTAGAAATCGAAGCGCGGTTTGGCGGGGCCGTTGTGGCTCTTTGCCGCTGGTGCGGTTGCGGCATCACCCGGTATGCCGGGTGCGGTGATGGCTGCCGGGCCGACCGGCCAGAGCGACAGGCCCACCAGCAGCGAAGCCAGCGCGCCGCTGACCACGCCGCTGCCATACCAGATCAGCGCCGATTTGCGTGAATCAGCGGCCGATTGGCGGCGTCGGGTGGCGTGGGTTTGCGGTTTTTTGGCGGCAGGCATGGCGATTCCGCGCTACATGGTACTGGGGGCTGCTACACCGAGCAGTCCCAGACCGTTGGCGATGACCTGCTGCACGGCGCGGCAGAGGGCGATGCGGGCGGTGCGCAGGACGCGCTCTTCGACCAGCACCCGATGGCCGTTGTAGTAGATGTGAAAGTGGCTGGCCAGGTCGCGCAGGTAGTGGGCGAGCAGGTGGGGATCACACTGGAGCGCGGCCTGTTCGATCACCTCTGGATAGCGCGCAAGCTCGGCAACCAGCTGCTGTTCTCGCGTTTCACTCAGCAGCGTCAACTGTTCGGCGGTGGCGATATCGTCGCAGGCCTCGCCCTGTTCGGCCAGTTTGCGCACCATGCTGGCGATGCGGGCGTGGGCGTACTGGATGTAGTAGACCGGGTTGTCCTTGCTCTGTGACTTGGCCAGATCGAGGTCGAAATCCATGTGCTGGTCCGACTTGCGCGTCACATAGAAGAAGCGCGCCGCATCGTTGCCGACCTCGCTGCGCAGCTCGCGCAGGGTGGTGAAAGAGCCGCTGCGGGTCGACATCTGCACTCGCTCGCTGCCGCGATAGAGAATCACGAACTGCACCAGTTGCACGGTGAGCCGGTCGGGGTCATGACCGAGGCCGGCGATCGCGGCCTTCACCCGGGCGATGTAGCCGTGGTGGTCGGAGCCCCAGACATTGACGATGCGGTCGAAGCCGCGCTGAAACTTGTTGTGGTGGTAGGCGATGTCGGAGGCGAAATAGGTGTGGACGCCATTCTCGCGGCGGACCACCCGATCCTTGTCATCACCGAACCGGGTGGAGCGGAACCAGAGCGCGCCCTCGGCTTCGTAGAGCAGCCCCTGACGCTGCAGCAGCGCCAGCGCGGCCTCCACCTCGCCATTTTCGGTCAGGCTGCGCTCGGAGAACCACTGGTCATGGTGGACGCCGAACTCGGCCAGGTCGGCGGCGATTTCACGCTGGATGTGGGTCAGTCCAAAATCGAACAGCCGGCCATAGTCAGCACCGAGCAGCTGTTTGGCGCGCTCGATCAGTGCATCGACATGCGCCTCCTTGTCGCCACCGGCCGGTTCGTCGGGCGGCAGGCCATCGAACAGGGCCGCTGCTCGCTGGTACCAGCCATTGCCGACCTCGGCTTGCAGCAACCGGGCGATGTCGATGACGTAGTCACCCCGATAGCCGTTGCTGGGAAAGGGGATGGCTTCACCCAGCAGCTCCAGATAGCGCAGCCAGAGACTGATGGAGAGGATGTCCATCTGTCGGCCGGCATCGTTGAGATAGTACTCGCGGGTCACCTCGAAGCCGCAGGCGGCAAAGAGGCTGGCGACTGCTGCGCCATAGGCGGCGCCCCGGCCGTGGCCGACATGCAGCGGGCCATTGGGGTTGGCCGAGACGAATTCGACCTGCACCCGCTGGCCGCTGCCGAGGCTGGAGCGGCCAAACCCGGCACCCTGCGCCAGAATCTGGTCGATCACCGCATGTTGGCGGGCGGTCGCCAGGTGAAAGTTGATGAAGCCAGGGCCGGCCACTTCCACCTTCAGCAGCAGCTCACTGGGTGGCAGCGTTGCCACGATGCGGCTGGCCAGTTGGCGGGGGTTCTGCCGTGCCGCCTTGGCGAGCTCCATGGCGATGTTGCTGGCATAGTCGCCAAACTGGCGGTCGCGGGTCCGCTCCAGTTGCGGGTCGAAGGTCAGTTCGGCAGGCAGCTCGCCGAGATTCTGGAGCTGTGTGAGGGCGGTCTTAAGCAGTGCGGCGAGGGATTCTTTCATGAAGGAGCGTGAAACTGCGGAAGGTTCTCCGGCCAAAACCGGCTCGCAACGGACTGCGAAAGAGCAGCCATTATGCCAGATCGACCAGATCGGCCAAAGCGCGCGTGGCGGCGGCAGAACTCAGCTTCAGAACCCTCTGGTCGCGCGTCGCCACTGCAGTCATCCGGGCGCAATTCACCCACTGCCACGAAACGCTACGCGTCATCCGTGCCATCGCTTCGGTCTGCTCTCCTCGGCAAGCCGGCTCAGCAAAAACTGTCCAGAGTGCCAAAGGTGCTGGACCAACACCTTGAATTGACACTTTTTACTGGGCGCCTGAAAATGCGCGGCCGCTCGGGCAGCGCGGTTTCGACCGTGGCCCGCTCCACTGTTTTGATTCGTCGTCGCGCTTCTGGCGCCAGGAGGGTTTGATGTCCGTTCGTCCCGTTGTATTGGGCATGATGGCGTTGGTTCTGGCCGGTTGCATGGGCAACACCATTACCCCGAACTACAGCAGCTCGAACCCCAACCTGCAGGTGGGTGGCAAGCAGCCGGTCGATCCGGCACCGCAGATCGAGAATGCCGGCTCTTTCTGTCTCGAAGTGAAAGAGAAGTGGCATGAAGATGGCGCAACACCGGATGATCAGGCGCTGTGGGCCAAGGACACCTTGCGCAAGGTGGTTCCCTGCAAGTAGGACTTGCAGGGCAGGTTTGCCTGTCGGTACATGACGGCCGCTCTGTTCTGGAGCGGCCGTTTTTTTGGCGAGTCGCTCACTCCACGTCCAATGCATCCTGCGACTGTTCCGCGACGGTCGGATGTGGCTTGAGAAAGTAGCGCTCGGCGATTGCCTGACTCAGTTCCCCCAACCCGATCTGCAACTCGTCGATCAGCCGATGCAGTGCCTGCTGCGACAGCCGTTCGACGTCGCTGTTCTCGATGCCCTGTTCGAGTCGCAGCGCCAGCGCCAATGGCCGGTCATGGTTGGGCAGGCTGCGCAGGCTGGCCGCGACTTCGGCGAGGGCATGGCGCACGGTGCGTGGAAATTCCCGATGTTGCAGCAGAAAGCGCAGCACAGCGGTGCGACGCACCCGCACCTGCATGGCCCGCCGATAGGCCTGATAACCCGAGAGTGATTTGAGCACGCTGATCCACTGGATGGCGTTGCGGGGATGCTCCTCGGGCTGTTCGTCATCGATCAGGTTGGCCGACTGGACGTCGATGAAGCGGCTGGTCATGTCGGCGCGCTCGATGTTCTGCCCCAGGCTGACGAAGGTGTACCCGGCATCGCGGTTCATCGTGCCGACCAGGCAGCCGGTGAGGGTCTGGTTGCGCAGGATGATCTGGTTGAGGTAGTCGAACCGTCCCCGTTTGGAGAGGGCGCTGGCCTGGTTTTCTCTGGCATAGTGGTGGAGCGCGTTGATCAGCTCCCAGGCTTCGCGCGGGATGATGTCGCGGATGGTGCGGGCGTTTTCGCGCGCGTAGTAGAGGCTTGCCAGAATCGACCCCGGGTTGTCGTCGGCGGTGACCAGAAAGCGCAGCACCCGCACTTCGTCGAATTCGCTCTGGCGCTCGCTGTAGAGCGCCATGTTGCCGGTGATCTCGATCAGCGGCCGCCAGCCGGGGGCGATGCCCTTGGGCAGGTCGAGCAGCAGGTGACTGTTGACATTGATCAGCCGTGCCAGGTTCTCGGCCCGCTCCAGGTAGCGACCCATCCAGTAAAGGTTTTCGGCAACGCGCGCGAGCAGCATCAGCGGTTCTCCTCATCGACGATCCAGGTGTCCTTGCTGCCCCCACCCTGCGAGGAGTTGACCACCAGTGAGCCCTTGCGCAGTGCGACCCGGGTCAGGCCGCCCATGGTGACGAAGGTCTGGCGGCCGGAGAGGATGAACGGACGCAGGTCGACATGGCGCGGTTCGATCTTCTGATCGACCAGAGTCGGCACGGTGGAGAGGCTGAGGGTCGGCTGGGCAATGTAGTTGCGCGGGTTGTCCTGAATCAGTCTGGCGAACTGGGCCAGCTCCTTTTTGCTGGCGTGGGGGCCGATCAGCATGCCGTAGCCGCCCGATTCGTTGGCCGGTTTGATCACCAGCTCGGCCAGATGGTCGAGCACATACTCCCGGTCGCCCGGCTTCATGCAGAGCCAGGTGGGGACGTTGGGCAGCGCGATCTCCTCGCCCAGATAGTAGCGGATCACCTCGGGGACGAAGGCGTAGACCACCTTGTCGTCGGCGACACCGGCGCCCGGGGCGTTGGCGAGGGCGACATTGCCTGCCTTCCAGGCGCGCATCAGGCCGGGAACGCCGAGCAGCGATGTCGGGTTGAACGCCTCCGGATCCATGAACAGGTCGTCGATGCGGCGGTAGATCACATCGACCCGTTTCAGTCCCGCCATCGTCTGCATGTAGACGATGTCATCCTTGCCGACCACCAGGTCGCGTCCTTCGACCAGTTCGCAGCCCATCTGCTGGGCGAGGTAGGCGTGTTCGAAGTAGGCGGAGTTGTAGATGCCCGGTGTCAGCACCACCACCTGG